>CAMCYB010000011.1 GCA_945883615.1 Bordetella parapertussis
ATGCCTAAACGTTGGAACAATCGGTCAACTCGCAATTGGCAACCCATTAATGAAGTCTGGCTTAACCCACCAAAAGAGCACATCAATGAATCTATTAATTTAAAACAGGCAGCATGAAAGAACGGCCATCTTTGTTGACAACTACCGCAGGCGCGGACGTACTGTTTGATCTTGTGGACTCAGTTAAGGCGGCTTATTTGCCAAACGCTGGCTGGATGATGACTCGCGCTATGAGGAACAAAATTCGAACTCTTAAAGATTTAGAGGGTCGGTATTTGTTTGAAACAAGCCTTCAAGCTGGCACACCTGATCGCCTAATGGGTTATCCCGTGTTCCTTGCTGAGGATATGCCGGCACTGACTAGTGGTGCGGTCGGTGCGTTATTCGGTAATTTCCGTGAGGCTTACACCATTGTCGATCGACTTGGAATCACGGTGCAGCGAGACACGATTACCAAGCCGGGCTTTGTAAAGTATTACGCTCGCAAGCGTGTCGGCGGCGCTCTTACTAATCCTGAAGCAGTCAAGGCACTTATTCTCGGAAATGCACCAGCCCCTGATTGACGGCAGGGAGAAATAAACCGTCACGAGGATTAGTCGGCTAGTGCCTCGATCCAGAAAAACCCCGACAACCGGTAAATTGATTCCTTCATTTGTTCCGGTAGCCCCAAGCCGCTAATTCAGCACTTGGGGTTTATTTTTTTGTTGAGTTATCGTGGTGATGAATCTGCTATAAAGAAAATGACTCTTATAAAAGGAATCAGATATGAATAAATTACTTATGACGCTTGCCTGCACGATCGCATTTTCAGCACCAGCTTTTGCGCAACAAGTTACATATGCTTGTCAGTACATTAAATCAGCTGGATTGAATTGGGAGAAAGGAAAATGGAACACAAGTAGTTTTAATTTAGACAAACCGTTTTTCTTGTCCACTGTCGGAGGTAGTTTAACGACTAATTCAGTAGAAAAGGTATTGACTTCTGACAGCACTTTTTGTCATCCAACAAATTCGAAAAAACAAACTTGTTCAGACAGGCTTGGAGGCTCGTTAATTTTCAATCACGATAACGAGCTTGGTGGCGTTGCACAGTTATATGGAAGCATTGACAATGATGCCAATAAAGACACATTGAGTGTTTCTCCGTTCACTTGCACAAAGATGTAGACATACATCTTAAACAACCATCATTCAAATAAGCCATTTAGTTATGTTGGCTTTTATGTTGGCTAAACATTAAAATCTCTTATAAGTCATTGATTTATAAGGATACTTGGCGGAGGCGCAGGGATTCGAACCCTGGAAGCACGTTTTAGCGCACTTACTCCCTTAGCAGGGGAGCCCCTTCAGCCGCTCGGGCACGCCTCCGAAAAGTACAACATTCTATCACGTAGGCGCAGACTCAAGCCCAAATGCTTTATGTAGGGCTCTAACCGCCAATTCCATATACTTATCTTGAATCAGCACTGAGGTTTTAATTTCACTGGTACTAATTATTTGGATGTTGATGTTTTCATCAGCTAACGTTTTAAACATTAAACTGGCCACGCCAACATGTGAACGCATACCTATGCCAACAATCGACACTTTAGCGACATTTTCATCTGCCACCATTTCGCGCGCGCCGACTGAAGGCACAATCTCTTCGTTCATTAATTTCACAACCTTTGCAAAGTCGTTACGATTAACCGTGAAAGAAAAGTCAGTCATGCCTGAGACTGATTGATTTTGCACAATCATGTCAATATCAATATTGGCCTCGGCAACACGCCCTAAAATGCTATAGGCCACACCGGGGCGATCGGGCACAGCAAGTAAGGTAATTTTGGCTTCATCGCGGGTGAATGCGATGCCTGAAACAACGGCAGATTCCATCTGTGCATCTTCCTCAAAAGTAATCAAAGTGCCCGATTGCATTTCTTGCTCGAGCGGCATGTTGGGGTCAGTTAATGACGACAAAACTCTCAGTGGTATGCGGTATTTACCGGCAAACTCAACCGAGCGAATTTGCAACACCTTAGAGCCCAGCGAGGCCATTTCTAACATTTCTTCAAACGAAATAACGCTCAAACGCCGGGCTTCTGAAACAACCCGCGGGTCGGTCGTGTAGACCCCATCAACGTCGGTATAAATCAAACATTCTTGCGCTTTGAGGGCTGCTGCAACGGCGACCGCAGAGGTGTCAGAACCGCCTCGGCCCAAGGTGGTAATGTGACCGTCATCATCAACCCCTTGAAACCCTGTGACCACAACAACCATGCCCGCATCAAGATCAGCTTTAATGCGCGCATCATCGATCGCCGTAATACGCGCTTTGGTAAAGGCCGAATCGGTTCGAATGGGTACTTGCCAACCCGCGTAACTTCGGGCTTGAACACCCTCTGCTTGAAGTGCGAGAGCAAGTAAGCCACTTGACACTTGCTCGCCTGTGGCCGCTAGCATGTCAAGCTCGCGCGGGTCAGGTAGCGCTGAAATGTCACGTGCCAACCCGATCAAGCGATTGGTTTCACCCGACATCGCTGATGGAACCACGACGATTTGATGGCCCGCAGCATGCCATTTAGCGACCCGACGCGCTACATTTTTGATACGCTCGGTTGAGCCCATCGAGGTACCGCCATATTTGTGAACAATAATTGCCATTTTAAAATCAGCTTTAGTAGACTACTGTGACATACCAACATGTGTTGGAAGAAAAAAGAAGTATTTTAGCGCGAAGATAAAACAACCCGTTTCTTGCGGCATTGCACCAGGTGATGACCATGCTGCCAGCGTAAATCGCGATCTTGGCCCAAAGCATGCAAACCCCTTAGTTGCTTGCTAAGTTCATCAAGGCGCCCCGCTGTGGGCATCGCTGAGGCCGCCAAGGCTAACCATCGTCTTAAAACCAATATTTGCTGTGGCTGAGTTAAATCACGCCAAGCCTTTAAATCAAAACTGTGACTAACCTGATCAAACTCAACCCGCTTGAGCAACTCATCAGCGTACTCATCTAACAAGATATTCGCTTGAGTGGCTTGCTCAGCATGGCGCGACAAGTTGCTCACCCAGGTGGGCCAACGCGCTTCTAAGGCAGGAATAATTTGACTACGTAAGGCACCCCGAGCTAAACGGCTATCAACATTACTGGGATCAAGCACAGGCTGCCAGCCTGTCGCTTGGCTAAACGCTTGAATCAAGCCCAAAACGTCGGGTTTGGCAACGGCTAACCAGGGGCGCAACCACGACACCGTTTGTTTTGCATAGGTTGTGGCCGTTTGCATACCGGCCAGACCCGTCACACCGGACCCACGCAACAACCTCAATAAAACGGTTTCAGCTTGATCTTGCGCGTGATGGGCCAACAAAATAGCACCCACACCATGCAAGCTAGCCAAGTCATGCAACGCGTGTTGGCGGGCAGCACGAGCGCTACCCTCTGGCCCTAAACCCGAGCTCAAGTCGACTTTGACCTGAGTATGAAAAACGGGAACACCCAAAATTTGACCCAGTTGCTCAACATCTAGCGACCATTGGTCAGCTTTGGCTTGCATACCGTGATGTATATGAAATAAGTACAGAGGCCGTTGCCAAGTTTGACACAAGGCCGCTGTGGCAATGGCTAACGCTGCTGAATCTGGCCCGCCGCTACAAGCCACCGCAATGGGGCGATTTGGCAAATGATGTATGAGCAATGCTTCAATGGGTTGGGTCAATGCTGGGGCAGTCAAGCCGCCCCAAGCGCCCCAACTAGGCACGCACTTCTTGGAATCGCCCATAAGACAGTAAACGCTCAAGACGGTGTGCAATCAGCTGTTCAGGCGTCATGCCTGAAAGCTGGCGTAATGAATCAGCCAAAGCGCGCCTTAAAAGCCGCGCCATGACACGGGGGTCACGATGCGCGCCACCCACAGGCTCGTTCACAACACGATCAATCAAACCTAAGTCTTTTAAACGCGGCGCGGTTATGGCCAGTGCTTCAGCAGCCTCAGGGGCTTTGTCTGCACTGCGCCACAAAATTGACGCGCAACCTTCAGGGGAAATCACTGAAAACGTTGAGTATTGCAACATCAACAGCGCATTACCCACCGCGATTGCAAGTGCACCACCTGAGCCACCCTCACCAATAATGGTACAAATAACGGGTACTTTTAATTCAGCCATGGCGTAAAGATTACGACCAATGGCTTCAGATTGACCGCGCTCTTCAGCGCCGATGCCCGGGTAAGCGCCTGGCGTGTCAATAAATGTAAAAATAGGTAGGCGGAACTTTTCAGCAACGCGCATTAAGCGCAACGCTTTGCGGTAACCCTCAGGGCGAGGCATACCAAAATTACGTGCCGTGCGTTCTTTGGTATCACGGCCTTTTTGATGGCCAATAACCATACACGAGGAGCCGTTAAACCGCGCTAAACCACCCACTATAGACTGATCGTCAGCAAACATGCGGTCGCCATGCAACTCGTGGTAGTCAGTAAAGATTTCTCTGACGTAATCGAGCGTATAAGGGCGCTGTGGATGACGGGCAACCAATGCTGTTTGCCAAGGGGTCAGCTTGCCATAAATGTCTTTTGCAAGCGACTGGCTCTTATGTTGTAACCGGTTGATTTCATCAGAAATATCAACGGCAGAATCTGCTTGAACAAAACGCAATTGTTCGATCTTATTTTCAAGATCGGCTAGAGGTTGTTCGAATTCAAGAAAAATATTGGGCATTGCGTCGCTAAATATCTGTAAATGTCACGATAGTGTAACGGTTATCACCCATCGCGCGCCAACTAGGCTTGGCAGGTTTATTAAATAGATACATTAATACTCAACCACAAGGGGATCAAGACTGCGCCATAGGTACCACGTGGCAACGGTACACCAAGGCGACCACGCCTCGGCCACTTCGCGAGCCTCGAATCGCGATACCGGCTCGCCGCTAAAGTAATGCATTGAAATGGCTTTTAACAAGCCCACATCATCGAGTGGCAAAACATTGGGGCGCTGCAGGTTAAAAATAAGAAACATTTCAGCTGTCCAACGCCCAATACCTCGAATCGCGATCAAATCGTTGATGACGTCTTCGTCTTGCATCTGACCCCAATTTTGGGGTTGAACTTGCTTATTTTTGAAGTGGCTTGCCAAATCAGTCACATACTCAGCTTTACGTAACGACAAACCGCAGCTGCGCAAACCCTCTAAGCCCAAACGTTGAACGGTTAGAGGCGTAAAGCGACGACCACAGCCCTTCAGCACGCGCTGCCAGACCGATTCAGCCGCCTTCACTGAAATTTGTTGACCCACAATTGAGCGCGCTAACGTCATAAAGGGGTCGCCACGCGACTCAACAGAACCCTCACGATTGAGCGGTATCAATCGTTTCATAATGCGGTCTTTTTTGATTAAATGCCCAACAGCCTCTTCCCAATAGTGGGGTTTACCGTTTGGCTCATTGGCTTGAAGGCTTGACAAGACATTAGCCCCTTTGCCAATGCGTCAAACCACCCGACCTGTCTTCTAAAACAACACCGCTGGCCAATAACTTGGCACGAATCTCGTCGGCGAGTTTAAAGTCTTTCTGCGCTTTTGCATGGGCCCGAGATTGAATGAGCATTTCAATTTGCTCATCGTTCAAAACCTCGTGTGCCGCGCTGCTTTGGTGCGTTGGCTGATCAACGCTTAAAGACCCCTGTGCCACGTGGTCTTGACGAGCAAGTTGACTTTGCTCAAGCGCACGTCGGGTATAACGTGTGGTTGATTTTAGATAAACTGAGGGGTCAGTTTGCAATAACCCCAGCACACCGCCTAATGCACGCAATTGACTCGCCGCCGCAACAGCACGCGCAACATGATGATCGTCATCTTGGCTTAATTTAGAACTGCTCACGCTGTGACCACCACGATTGGCCTGTGTCGCCAAATCAAACAAAACGGCAACGGCACCTGCCGTATTAAAGTCGTCGTTCATCGCCGCAGCAAAGGCTTGCGCTTCAGGTGTTGACCAATCAATTGCTTCAGTTGCAGTCGCTTTCAGGTCATTCGTTGTTGCCTGTGTCGTTGCCACTTGTGGTGTTGCAGTTTGGGTCGCTGGTGTAACCGAATAAGCCTGCAAGGTTTGATAAAGTCGGTCTAGGGCGTGTTGCGCATCGGCCAAATTATCGGGTGTGTAATTTTGTATGCTGCGGTAATGATTACGAACAATAAAAAACCGCAACATTTCAGCTTCACGAGGGTTAGCCGTGTAGTTTGCTTGATTCTTGGGTATATCTGTAATGCAAACTGTTTGGCGAATTGTTTTAAAGTTACCTAACGATTTTGACATTTTTTCAGCATCAACCATGAGCGGGCCGCAGTGCAGCCAATGGTTTGCCAATGTACCCCCAAACGCACCTTCAGTTTGTGCAATTTCATTTTCGTGATGGGGAAATTTTAAGTCGGGCCCGCCACCGTGAATATCTAAGGGTAAACCCAATAAGGCTTTACTCATGGCAGAGCACTCAATATGCCAGCCTGGCCGCCCCCAACCATAAAGTGACTGCCATTTTGATTCGGGGGGTTCAGTGGCTTTTGCCGCCTTCCACAAAACGAAATCAAGGGGATCGCGCTTACCTGCTGTGACCGCTACGCGCTCGCCCGCCCTAAGCTCATCAAGCGTTTTACCTGATAATTTGCCATAACCCTCAAAACTACGCACCGCATAATTAACGTCGCCCTCTTGGGTGCGGTAGGCGTGACCCTGGCTTTCTAAACGATCAATGATATCAAGCATACCGCTGACGTGATCGGTGGCTTGCGGCTGATGATCTGGTGCCTGAACCCCGAGGGCTGCCTCATCGGCATGCATCGCTTGAATAAAAAACTGTGTGACATCTGATATCTTTTGGTTTGTTTCAACGGCACGTTTGATGATTTTGTCGTCAATATCGGTGATGTTACGGACATAATTCACGTTAAAACCCGACGCACGCAACCATCGTGCAATAACGTCAAAGCTGACCAACATGCGTGCGTGCCCAAGGTGACAGAAATCATAAACAGTCATGCCACAAACATACATGGCTACATGGCCCTCTTGAACCGGCTCAAAAGGTCGTTTACTACGGTTAAGAGAATCGTATATTTGAAGCATGAATAATGAATGAGGTGGGCTTTTTCTTACGTGATGCAAAAGCACCGTTAAAATAACGAAAAGTAAGTATAACAACTGAGGTACGGGTCAATTGAGTTTATTGCATCGAATGAAGCGTTTTCTGCAAGGCACACTAGGCATTTTTGTCTTGCTGACGCTGCTCGCCTGTGCGGCCCCCCCCAAACCCACCGCAGTCAACAATGTTGATCAAAATGTAAAGACAAAGCCTAAAGTGAATCGGGGCTGGGAAGACCTCGCTCTACTACTTGATAAAATTGCACCTGATGTTGATACTGAAGTGCCACTTTCTGGTGAGGAAATTGATTTACTTATCGAAGCACTGATCAACGCAGGTGATATTGATGATGCGCTTGAGATGATTAAAGCCCGTCAAGCGGTACTGGCCAATAACACAGCACCTGGCACTGACGTTCAACTTATGTTTCAACATGCCCGGGCACTTGCACTGAATGGTCAAACACAAGAAGCGAAAGCCATTTATATTAATTTGACCGAACGCTTTCCTGAACTCATTCAGCCTTGGAACAACCTAGCCGTGCTTTATGCCAATGAGGGCGAGATCGTAAAAGCTGAAGAAGCCCTACAAACAGCGCTGTTAGGCCACCCAAACAACGCAAATGCTAAATATAATTTGGCTAAAATTCAGCAAGCTGTCGCTGACGCTGCCAAAACGCAAAAACAAACGCCACAGCGTAAACCCGTCAAAACGCAATAGGAATCATCGTCAATATGCATAACCTACGCCTTAATTATTTTAGTAAAACTCTTCTCACCACTCTTTTCATTTTCTTTACCCTTGGCTCAATAAACACCGCACTCAGCCAAACCAAACCTCAACCTCAAAAAGGCACCGCTTCCATGAGTACAAACCCACGCGTCAATCTAAAAACTAATCTTGGCGATATCGTCATTGAACTCAACGCTGAAAAAGCACCTAAATCAGCTGAAAACTTTTTAATGTATGCCCGTGAAGGCGCTTACAACAATACAATTTTTCATCGAGTGATGGACGGCTTCATGGTTCAAGGCGGTGGTTTTGAACCCGGCATGAAACAAAAGCCGACCCATGCCCCAATCGATAATGAAGCAGCAAATGGCCTTAAAAATGACAAGTACACCGTTGCTATGGCTCGCACCAACGACCCCCATTCAGCAACCTCACAGTTTTTCATTAATGTGGCCAACAATGAATTTTTAAACTTCAAATCACCCAGTGGCAGTGGTTGGGGCTACGCTGTATTTGGCAAGGTTGTTCAGGGTGAAGACGTCGTTGACAAGATTCGCGCTGTCAAGACGGGCACAACGGGTTTCCATCAAAATGTACCCACGACTGATGTCATCATTGAGCAAGTCACCATCATTGAATAAATTGCAGATGACGGGGCCGGTATGGCTTGCTTCAGATATTCATCTAAGCGAAAACAGCCCGGCCACTGCCCTTGCTTTTTACGACTTTCTTGAAGACGCCTCTCAGCAGGCGTCTGCGCTTTTTATATTGGGCGATTTGTTTGATGTCTGGGTGGGCGATGATGTGATCAAACGCCCTGCCTCTTGGCTTAAACAAGCACTTGAAGCACTGGCACGATGCGCGGCTCATATACCCGTTTATGTGGGTTTAGGAAACCGTGATTTTTTGCTCGGTGCGGCATTCATCAAACACATTGGTGCACACCCACTTGCCGATCAAACCTTAATTTGTGTTGGCACAACAACCGTACTCATCAGTCATGGCGACGAATACTGCACGCTCGACCAAAGTTACCAACGTTTCAAATGGTGGGTCAGACAGCCTTGGGTGCAATACGCATTTAGACTTTTAAGTCTATCGCAGCGTTTAAACATTGCCTCGCAAGCACGTGCTCAAAGCATAAAAAAAATGGCCCAACTATCAACTAAGCGTGCACATACCGGTGAACAAACCGAGCCAGACATTATTGATGCATCAACTGATGCCGTTATGACTGCGTTTAGTCGCTTTGGTGTCAACACGATCATTCATGGTCATACTCATCGACCGGGCCAACACTGCGACGACATAGATGGAAAAATTTTTACGCGTTGGGTGTTACCCGATTGGGAATATGACCATCTCGCTACAGATACGTTGCCGCGTGGTGGTTATATTGAAATCAGTAATCAAGGTGTAGCGCTTGTTGAACAACTCAAACTAAAACACAAAGAACGCCACAACCAAACCTAAAATAATTCTGTACCAACCAAACACGCGATAAGTGTGTTTAGACACAAAGGCTAAGACAGCCCGCACAATCAGCAGCGCGCTCAAGAAAGCAGCCAAAAAACCCACTGCAATGGCAGCGACGTCGTGTTGCGACAATTCGGCTGCATGCTTGTAAGTATCGTATAAGGCTGCCGCCAACATGGTTGGCATCGCTAGAAAAAATGAAAACTCAGTGGCCGTTTTGCGTTCAATGCCAGCAAGCATGCCGCCAATAATTGTTGATCCAGATCGTGAGGTACCCGGCACCATCGCCAAACATTGGGCAAAACCGACTACCAATGCTTGCCGCCACGTAATGGTTTCAAGTGATGTGACTGTGCCTGGTTTGATGTCTTGCTGCCCGCCTGTGCGGCCCCGCTCAACCCACAGCATAATAAGGCCGCCCAATACTAACGTAACCGCGACCACACCCGGGTGAAAAAACAGCACTTTAATTTGTTTGATGAACAAGCCGCCAATAACAGCAGCAGGCAAAAAAGCAATAATTAAATTGCGCATGAATGAGACTTCAACGGGGTTACGAGCCAACACACCTTGCAGCAATTGTGCAATACGGGCTCGAAATATCCACATCACTGCAAAAATTGCGCCCAACTGAATGACGACCTCAAACACTTTACTTTCAGTTGAAGTGAAGTTGATCAATTCGCCAACCAAGATTAAATGCCCCGTGCTTGAGACCGGCAAAAACTCAGTCAAGCCCTCAACAATGCCAAGCAAAAAGGCTTTCAATAAATGCAGGGTCGATTCAGTCATAGTCTAATTTTTATTAAATTTTAAGATGTTGCACGGCTAAGGTCTGGGTCTGGGTCTGGGTCAAAGTCAGGGTCATGATCATGTTGATCTAGCATAACATGTTTGGTTACCTCAACCAGCCCAATACGACGGCCTTCCAAGCGCTTAACAGTGAAGGTAAAACGTGACTGCCCTGTTTGCAAATCGCAAGTTTGACCAACTTGAGGTAACTGCCCAAAATAAGCGAGTAAATAACCTGCAAGCGTTGTGTAATCAGCTGCATCATTAACCAAGCCCTCAGTTTCAAGTACTTGTTCAAGTAAATGAAGATCTGCTGCGCCATCAACGCGCCAGTGATTTAGGCCGTCTGACATAATATCTGGCATTTCGTCTTCATCTGGAAACTCGCCCGCAATGGCTTCAAGCACGTCAATCGGTGTCACGATGCCTTGAAGGGTGCCAAATTCGTCTGCCACAAGAACCAGTTGACCTCTAGACTTTTTTAACGTGTCCATCAAACGAATCACGCTAATCGTGTCATGAACCATAATAGGCTCGCAAAGTCTTTTTTGATTAATTTGACCATCAATTAACAAATCAGCCACAATTTCCCTGGCACGACCCACACCGATCACTTCATCTACCGAGCCGCGACAGATCGGAAAGAAGCTGTGTGGTGTGATGTTGATTTGTTCAATGATGGTTTGACGATCGTCTTCAAGATTGATCCATGAAATCTCAGTGCGCGGGGTCATGATGGAATGAATTGAGCGCTGACCTAATGATAAGACGCCGCTAACCATGTTGCGCTCTTCAACGCCAAACGTCGATGCGGTTTGTACCGCATAATTTTGTGGGGCGGCTTCCATCACGGCATCAGGCATACGCCTACCAAGCAATCGCAAAACAGCCTCTGCCGTGCGTTCACGCATAGGGCGCGACACATCAATTTTGAGTAAATTGCGGCGTAATAGTTGATTGAGCAACTCGATCACAATTGAAAAACCGATGGCAGCGTAAAGATAACCTTTAGGCACGGCATAGCCAAAGCCTTCAGCCACCAAGGAAAAACCAATCATCAATAAAAAGCCTAGACACAAGACCACGACAGTGGGGTGTGCGTTGACAAATCGCGTCAGGGGCTTGGAAGCAATCAACATGACGATGACTGAAATAATGACTGCAGCCATCATGACTGGCAAATTATTAACCATACCCACAGCCGTGATGATCGCGTCAAGCGAAAACACCGCATCAAGCACCACAATTTGCGTCACAATCACGCCAAAACTGGCATAAACACGAGAACCTGACAGATTTGAACTGACGCCCTCTAGGCGCTCATGCAACTCGACTGTGCCTTTAAATATCAGGAAAAAACCCCCCAACATCAAAATCAGGTCGCGACCTGACATCGATACAGGCCCCACGACTAACCAAGGTGCTGTGAGTTGAACCAACCATGAAATACCAACTAAAAGCCCAAGCCGCATCACGAGCGCCAAAGACAAACCGATAATGCGCGCGCGATCTCGCTGCTCTGGCGGCAATTTGTCTGCCAAAATAGCGATAAAGATCAGGTTATCAATGCCGAGAACGATCTCAAGCACAACGAGGGTCAGTAAACCAATCCAAATGGTTGGA
Organism: Bordetella parapertussis; assembly: GCA_945883615.1. Classification (GTDB taxonomy): domain Bacteria; phylum Pseudomonadota; class Gammaproteobacteria; order Burkholderiales; family Burkholderiaceae_B; genus Algicoccus; species Algicoccus parapertussis_A. Next base: position 11,736 of record CAMCYB010000011.1, read on the forward strand.
TCAAAAAACCATTCCATCATCTAACCTTCGGTTTTAGTCAGTATAGATAATATTTGAGGTAGGATTTTTGGCGTTGACGCCAACACATTGCCGGTAGACATCCAGGTTTGTTCGCCCTCAAAATCAGAAACAAGCCCACCTGATTCAAGCACAATTAAACTGGCGGCAGCCATATCCCAAGGCTTAAGGCCAACGGCACAGTAAGCATCGAAACGCCCTGCCCCAACATAAACCATATCAAGTACTGAAGAGCCCGTTCGACGCACACCTGCACTTTGATTGGCTAAATTAGCAAAACGTTGTGTCGCGGCATGATCTGGCCCCGACACACCCGGCCAACGCGCACCAAGTAAAGCATCTGGCAGTCGTAATTGACCTGAAACGCGCATACGGCGATCATTTAAAAAGGCACCGCCACCACGACTGGCCGTAAATAATTCGTTACGAGATGGGTCGTAAACCACTGCTTGAACCACTTGACCATTTTGGCGCAAACCGATCGACACAGCAAAAATTGGTAAGCCATGTACAAAGTTAGTGGTGCCGTCAAGCGGGTCAATCACCCACTCAAACTCAGCGTTTTGGTCTTTATTTTGATGCGTGACGCCAGATTCTTCAGCTAAAAAAGCATGGTGAGGGTAGGCCGTGTGCAAAATATCAATAATGGCTTGTTCGGCTTCGTGATCAATGTCTGTGACATAATCTCTGGCACCCTTTCGCGTGATTTCTAGACGATCTGGGTTTAAGCTAGCACGATTAATAATTGAACCGGCACGGCGTGCAGCCTTAACGGCGATAGTGAGCATTGGATGCATATAAAAAAGACTTTCCTTGGCAGCAAATCATTGGATTTTAAATGACTCTAGCATTATTTCGTGTTCGGTACGTTTTATCAGCCCCCAGCCACCCCGGAAACGTCGGTTCAGCGGCCCGTGCTGTCAAAACGATGGGGTTTGAAGATTTATGGCTCATTAACCCTAAAACGCCCGATTTACAACAGCGCGACGAGGCCATTGCTTTGGCAGGCGGCGCAACAGATACCCTAGCCAACATACAAATAAGTGATTCGTTAGCCTTTGCTCTAGCCCCCATTACCCTGTCATTCGCTTTAACGGCTCGCCCTCGCGATTTAGGCCCACCGTCTTGCGACATTCGACAAGCGGCAAGCATGGCCCGTGAACACTTATTAAGCCGGCCTGATGCCCGTGTGGCCGTTGTTTTAGGGTGCGAACGTTCCGGTTTAAGTAATGCCGAAGTCGCTCAGTGCCATTATATTTGTCATATACCCGCCAACCCATTATATAGCTCACTCAATCTTGCCCAAGCGCTACAACTGGCCGCGTGGGAAATGCGTTACGCTCTGATTGACCCCGCCGAGCGCATACCCAACACACCCACTTTACAAGACGACCCGGGCCGGCAACCCGCACCCCAAGCCGCTGTGGCCGATCTTTTAAAACATTGGGAACAAGCTTTAATAGCGGTTCAATTTCTTGACCCAGAGCACCCCAAAAAACTCATTGCTCGCATGCAGTACCTTTTTAACCGCCCCCATATGACCCAAGATGAAGTCAATATGATGCGAGGGGTATGCACGGCTATGATCTCGTCAAGTCGGTTACGATAAAGGTATGTTATTTCAACACTTACGCGAAGATATTCGTTGCATTCTTGAACGTGACCCTGCTGCCCGTAGCCGGTTAGAGGTTGTGGTGTGTTACCCCGGCTTGCATGCTGTGGTCATGCATAGACTGTCTCATAGGCTGTGGTCGGCAGGCTGGTTTACTTTAGCGCGTTTCATATCTCAAATCGCGCGCTTTTTGACCGGTATTGAAATTCACCCTGGCGCAAAAATGGGGCGTCGCGTGTTCATCGACCACGGTTATGGGGTTGTTATTGGTGAAACCGCCATTGTGGGTGATGACTGCACCATTTATCAAGGTGTTACGTTAGGTGGCACGCGACTTTATAATGGCGAAAAACGACACCCCACATTGGGTCAAGGCGTTGTCGTGGGGGCCGGGGCAAAAATATTAGGCGGGTTCATCGTGGGTGATAACGCCCGCATTGGTTCAAATGCCGTAGTGGTCAAGCCGGTACCCGCAGGCGCTACAGCAGTAGGCAACCCTGCCCGTCTTATTCAGGTTGATGCAGATCTAGCTGATAACCTGCTCAACATGTCAGGTTCTGCACATAACGCGAACATTCCGCAAAGCGCTTCTCATACATTTAATGCCTACGCGGCTGATGCGGGCGACAACGATCCCTTAGTAAAAGTTCTGCATGAACTGATTGACCATACCTCTCGCCAAGATGCGCGTATTTCACAATTATGTAAAGCCGTTGATTCTCTGGGTAGAAAAATCGAAACCTCAGATGAGGCGCTCGATTGCGAACGCTTAAATAAATTAGTTGATTGATTGGTCGTCAGGCTTTGCTTGCTGAAACCCCAACGCTTGCGATTCAACATAATCGAGTTCAAGGGCGGCTTTTTCAACCAGTTTTTCTGGTAATTGGGTTTGAATTGCAACGCCCAGCGACTCAAAGTGAGCCGCTTGTTTGATTAAATTATCGCGACCGTTATAGAGTTGCCCCATGGCTTTGTCGAACGATGTTTTTGCGCTATCGAGTTGATTACCCAACGCTTCCATACTAGATAAGAAACTAATTAGTTTTTTGTACACTTTGCCAGCGCGGTCAGCTAACTCAGCCGTGTGTGCGTTTTGTTCTTCAAAGCGCCATAACTGTCGCACAATATTCAAACTGGTTAACAAGGTTGTCGGTGTTGCCACTAATACATTTTTTTCAAGTGCTTTTTGAAATAATGATTCGTCAGCTTTAACCGCTTCCACAAAAGCAGACTCAACGGGAATAAACATAAAGACCATTTCTGGGCTGTTGACACCAGGCAAATCATAATAAGCTCGATCGGAAAGCTCAGTAATACGATCAGAAATAGCTTTGATGTGTTCATTCAAAGCTTGTTTGCGTGTGGTGTCGTCTTCTGCATTCACAAAACGCGTATAAGCGTTCAAAGACACTTTAGCGTCAATGATGAGTTGCTTATTTTGTGGCAAGTAAACAATCACATCGGGGCGTTGACGTTGCCCACTTTCATGCTGAAAATTTTTCTCAGCTATAAAGTCAATTCCCGAGCGCAAGCCTGACCGATCTAAAACATTAGCCAAAACCAGTTCACCCCAATTGCCTTGCTTTTTTGACTGACCTTTAAAGGCAACCGTTAAGCTGTGGGCCTCTTCAGTCATGAGACGGTTCAATTCACTTAAACGCGCCAACTCTGCTTTAAGCGTGGCTTGCTGTTGGGTATCGTGAGTATGTATTTCTTCAACTCGCGTTTTAAATTCAACAATACGTTGGCGTAAAGGGTCGAGTAATTGCCCTATATTATTTTGATTTTGTTCCGTAAAGCGTTTAGATTTTTCTTCCAAAATATCATTTGCTAATGCTTTAAATTGATCTGACAAGGCTTGTTTCGCTTCACCTAACAATTTAAGCTGGTCTTGGGCATGCTTTTGCTGAAGATCGTGTTCTTTTTGTAACGTAGAAAGTTGAGTCGTCAAGGTACCCACATTCGACTCGGCAAATAAACGGGTTGTTTTTTCAGCGTTTAAATCTTGTCTAAGCTGATCGTATTGGGTTTGTAGGCCCGTTGCTTGAGCCACAGAGCGACTTAACGATTCTCGAGCGGTATTGAGCTCATGCTGTGTACTTTTAATAAATTGTTCAGTATCAGTGAGCTTGTTTTCTAGGGTCGCCATATGACTTAAGCGCTCTTGTAAAACGGCAATATCGCTAGATAACTCAGCTCGCCCTTGCACAATACCTTGCACTTTTTGCCTACGTAGTACAAACCAAACAAGCCCAGCGCCCAATATAAAGGCCGCAACATACTCAATTAAACGTAACCATTCTGGCGTCATAACAAAAAACCTCAACAAAAACTAAAATATCAAACACTCAACACAGGTTAGACTACCCAAAGGTAAGCTGGCAATCAAATACCCCTATGGAACCTCATTTAAACCCACAAGAAGCCGACGCGCTTGACTTAACAGACAGCGCTAAGCATACCCCCATGATGCAACAATTCCTCAAGCTTAAAGCTGAGGCGGGTTCAATGCTGCTTTTTTACCGCATGGGCGACTTCTATGAACTATTTTACGAAGATGCGGAACGCGGGTCACGTTTATTGGGTTTAACACTCACCAAACGCGGGAACTCTAACGGTGCGCCTATACCGATGGCTGGTGTGCCCGTTCATGCGGCAGAGCAGTATTTAGGTCGTTTGGTTGCGATGGGCGAATCAATTGCCGTGTGCGAACAAATTGGCGACCCCGCCACGAGTAAAGGCCCCGTTGAACGCAAAATTGTACGTTTAGTTACACCGGGCACCCTAACGGACGACGCGCTTTTACCCGCCAAGGCTGATCGTTGTGTGGCGGCCTGGTGGCAACCTACTAAAGCGGGTAAAGCAACCGGTCGTGCCGGTTTAGCTTGGCTCAATTTAGCGAGCGGTGAATTTCGAGTTAGTGAGTGCAATACTGAGCAGTTAGAGTCTGAGCTGCATCGTATTGACCCCGCTGAAGTCATCAGTGCTGACACGGCGATGAAGCCTTTTACGTTAGCGTCTGCACAAACCAACGTGCCTGACTGGCACTTTGACACGCGTAATGCCTGTGAACAATTAACACAACATTTTGCAGTTGACTCGTTGGCGGGTTTTGATGTGCAAGGCCTTGAGGTCGGTTTATGTGCCGCGGGCGCCCTTTTGCGCTACGCGATACGCACTCAAGCGTCATCGTTGCAACATATTCAAACGATTAGTGCCGAAAGTGCCAGCGATTTTATTTTGATGGATCAAGCCACGCGCCGTAATCTTGAACTGACCCGTACGATTTCGGGTGAAGAATCACCCACGTTATTTTCCTTACTCGACCATTGTGGTACCCCTATGGGTAGCCGTTTACTGAGGCGTTGGTTACACCACCCTTTACGCAACATTAACCACATTCGACAACGGCAAGCCGGTGTCGGTGTGTTGTGCGATAGCCCCCAAATGGGTGTGCTGCAAAAACACACAGCTCAATTACCTGACCTTGAACGCATGGCAACTCGGGTTGCTTTAAAAAGTATTAAGCCTCGTGAGCTGGCCAGTTTACGCGATGCGTTATGCCAACTGCCTGTGTTGAGCGGTTTGCTAAAACAGGTGATTGATCACGCTCATCAAAGCCAAACTGATCACCCACTTCGCACTTTATTGCAAGCGCTCGACATAGATTCACAACTGGGCCTATTGCTCACGGCAGCTATCGCTTCAGAGCCTGCTACCCAAGTGCGTGACGGGGGTGTTATCGCAGAGGGCTATGATGCAACGCTTGATGAGCTCAGAAAACTGTCAACTGACCAAGGTCAATTTTTAATTGACCTTGAAGCCCGTGAAAAAGCCCGCACGGGCATCCATAACTTACGCGTCGAATTTAATCGTGTACACGGTTTTTTTATTGAAGTGACACGCGGGCAAATTGACAGGGTTCCTGACGATTATCGACGCCGACAAACCCTCAAAAACGCAGAGCGCTTCATCACCCCCGAGCTCAAATTGTGGGAAGACAAAATACTGTCAGCCCAAGACCGCTCTCTCACCCGCGAAAAGTGGCTTTATGAAACGCTCATCGATGGCCTTTCGCCCTATGTGCCCATTTTGGTTCAACTTGCCCACGCCATCGCTGAAATTGATGTTTTAACTGCGCTCGCGCATCACGCCAAGCTCAATGCTTGGGTTCAACCCAATATAGTTGAGCTCTGTGGCGTAGATATCGTGGCGGGTCGCCACCCCGTTGTTGAACGAACGATTGAGCGTTTCACACCGAACGATTGCATACTGAGCCCAGAGCGTTCTTTGTTGATTATTACCGGCCCTAATATGGGTGGCAAATCAACATTCATGCGTCAAGTTGCTTTGATTGTGTTGCTTGCTCAAGTGGGTAGTTTTGTACCGGCGACTTCAGCACGTATTGGCGCTGTCGACCGCATTTTTACCCGCATTGGTGCGGCAGACGATTTGGCAGGTGGGCGTTCCACCTTCATGATGGAAATGACTGAGGCGGCCACAATTTTGTCAGCCAGCACCGCAAACAGTTTGGTGTTAGTAGATGAAATCGGCCGTGGTACTTCAACTTATGATGGCTTAGCATTGGCTTGGGCCATTGCTTATCGTTTGTTAACACACAACCGCGCCCTGACGCTGTTTGCAACGCACTACTTTGAGTTAACACGTATGCCTCACGACAATCATTGTGCAGCGAATGTGCACTTGGCAGCCACTGATTCAACCCGTGGCATTGTGTTTTTACACGAAGTGCAAGCTGGGCCTGCAAGCCGCAGCTATGGCATACAAGTTGCACAACGTGCAGGGGTGCCTGCCGCCGTGATTCGTCATGCCACGCGTGAACTTGATAAACTTGAAGCACAAGGTGCGCCCTCACCCCAATTAGGTTTATTTACTGACTTGACTCACAACACCCTCACCACGCCAACACAAACTGACCCTGTTGATGACCCGAATCAAGACCTCATTGATGCCCTCACTCTTATTGACCCAGACAGCTTAAGCCCGCGTGAAGCGCTCGACGCGCTTTACGAACTAAAGAAAAAACTCGCTCATTAATCGCCTTGAGGCATTCAAGCCATGAATAAACCGACTCATACACAGCATGCGGCACTTCACGACCCTCGCACCTTGTTGGGAGGCATAAGCCCCACACAATTTATGGCTGAATATTGGCAAAAAAAACCATTGCTTATTCGAGGCGCATTACCTGGGTTGGTACCCCCCGTACCCCTTGCTCAATTAAAACGGCTTAGCCGGCGTGACGATGTTGAATCAAGATTGATTTGGCGTGAATCTAATCAGTGGTGTATGGAGCATGGCCCATTTGATCATTTACCCCGTGCCACTGAAAAAGAGTGGACATTACTCGTGCAAGGGGTTGACCTACATGACGATGTGGCCAGTGACTTGTTGCATCAATTTAATTTTGTTCCCTCAGCACGACTCGATGACATGATGATAAGTTACGCCACCGACGGGGGTGGGGTCGGTCCACACTTTGATAGTTACGATGTATTTTTAATTCAAGCGTATGGCAAAAGACGTTGGCGCTATGGAAAACAAAAAGACCTTTCACTGCTGCCCGACCTTAATTTGAAAATTTTGGCAAAATTTCAACCCGAGTTTGATGACGTGCTAGCGCCGGGTGATATGTTGTATTTACCGCCCCACTTAGCGCACGATGGTGTGGCCATCGGCAACTGTATGACATTATCTATAGGCTTCAAAGCACCTGATGCGGCAACGTTAGCGCGCGGCATGCTTGAGGCCGCTTCAGATCAAATTGCTGCACGCAGCGGTGCCGGTCAAAGCCCTTTTGCTACACCCCCCCTGCCTGGCCCACGCCTTCACAAGCGCTTTAAAGACCCCGGGCAAACTGCCGTCACTCAGCCATCGGCCCTACCCAAGAAGCTCGTTAAGGCAGCCTGTGACGCAGTTAAACATCTAAAGTTTGATCGCACACTTGCTCAACGTTATCTCGGCTGTTGGTTAACCGAGCCACACCCATTGGCTGTTTTTGTGCCGATTAAACGGGGCAAAACATTACCACTTGACGTCAAAGCGTTAAAAAAGGGTTACTGGCGGCTTGATCGTCGCACACGAATGTTGCATGCTGACAAAATTTTGTATGTAAATGGTGAAGTCGCCCCCGTGGCGGCAAATACGATCTTGCGCACATTGGCTAATACCCGAAGGCTTGACGTTAAAAAGCTTCAAGCCAGCCCCCAAGCAGAGATGATATTAGTATGCTTAAACGAGTGGACTCTAGATGGTTGGTTGCATTGGCAACCAACCTGACCCAGTTAACTTCTAAACTGTTAAAGCTGACCTGATAAGACTGTTAAGATACGTTTAGCGGTTTCGCTTGTGTCTTGCTTATTGTTGGCGTCAAACACTTTCACAATCGTGTTGTCACCCTCTTGCACTAAGTTCAAGCGATACTGCTGTGCCACGGGCGCGTCTTTTGAACCAAAGAAAAACCTAGACAATGCACTCGGTTCTTCACGTTTCACACCCGTGTCTGTATCAACATACCGAACATAAAAATCACCCTTTGACCGATCTCGATCATCGACTGCAAAGTTACCTGAATCAAGGGCAAGACCGACGCGACGCCAAGATTTGTCAAAAGGCTCTGCAATACTTAATGTTGCGGTTGCGCCAATATTGTCAATCACGGCTGGCTTTTGTTCATCAAGCTGAGATTGAGCCATTTTCTTGCGTGCGTCTTCAACGCCCTCACCCAGCGAAACCATCAAGCGTGCCAGCATGGCCGCATTTAAGCCGGGATCTTCGCGACCGTTTTCCCACTTAACGGATGTTTTATCAACACCGTATTGAACTTCATTCATGTGCTGGTGTGAAATATAAACGGTGGTGTACTGACCGTTGCGCTCAATAATGGTGCGAAATTTGTCTCGTGTGCCGCTGTCCCACACGGTATCGAGCACTGAACTGAGCGCTTGGCGAAGCCATGACTCGGGAATTTTGGCGCGGTTTTCTGCCCAATTTGTAACCATGATGCCCGCCTTGGGGTCATTGACTGCCAAACTGAAACCATTGTCGTTCCAAAAATCGACTATTTTGGGGTAAAGCTGATCGGGCGATAATTTAACGTTTAACCAACGCAAATCGCCGTCTCGTTTAACTTCCATATCAGGGTAACTGGGCAAAACCTGGGGTTGCCCCATACCAGACGTGGGTGCACCGTCTTTGGTTTGCGCTTGAAACTGAGAAAAAGTCGTTGAGCCGGTTGCCGGAGCTCGGTAGCGGGGGTCAGCGGCGGCTTGAGTTAAATCAGGCGGCACGCTTAATGGGTCAGTTCGCTTAACTGACGAGTAATCAATGGTGTTTTGCCCGCTTAAGGTATCTTTCAAACTTGAACAACCCGACATCAGCACGACAACAGACAAAAACCCGCACGTGGCTAATAAACGTGTCGTTGATGGGGTACTGGGTTGTTTCACAATAAACCTGCCTTTATGAGTGCATCTCGAAGCGCAGCATGGTGCTGACTGCCCAACTTAACAAGCGGTAAACGCAAGCCGTGCTGAATACGCCCCATTTCTGCAAGTGCCCATTTTACAGGCACAGGGTTACCCTCAACAAATAGCAGTTTATTCACAACAGATAACTTTTGATCTATTTCACGAACGCGAGCAATATCAGCCGATAAAGCGGCTTCGCAAAGCGCATGCATAGCATGTGGGGCAATGTTGGCTGTTACAGAAATATTACCCACACCGCCTAACAAAATTAACGCGGCAGCCGTGGCATCATCACCACTGATGACATCGAACGAAGCAGGTTTACGCGCAATGAGTCGTGACACCCGACCAATATCGCCGCTTGCATCTTTAATACCAATCACACCCGGTATCTCTGCCAAACGTAAGATGGTGTCTTGATCAAGGTCTGCTACCGTACGGCCGGGAACGTTATAAAGCAAAGTCGGCAAATCAACTGCTTCTTGAACAGCTTTAAAATGTTGATACATACCCTCTTGAGAGGGTTTGTTGTAATAAGGTACGACTGAAAGACCCGCTTGGGCCCCAGCCTTTTGGGCGTATTGAGTTAACTCAATGGCTTCTAAGGTGGAATTTGCACCCACCCCAGCAATGACCGGTATGCGACCAGCAGAATGTGTGACTGCAACACGAATGAGTTCGGCATGCTCGTCAACATTGACCGTAGGTGACTCACCTGACGTGCCCACCACAACCAGCGCGTCAGTACCTTCTTTGATATGCCAGTCAATGAGGCCGCGATAAGCGTCGTAATCTAGTTGACCGTCAGGGTGCATTGGGGTGACGAGTGCAACCATGCTGCCTTTAAATTTTGGCATACGTTCAGAGTGGCTCATTGAAGTCATAAAAAAAAACCTAAGTAGGGTTCACAAACACTTTGGTTTGCTGTCGTAAGCGAACGGTAAATTTAATTAACAATTATTAACGATCGTTTGAATTGCTTATATTCTAACTAAATAAACCATTGAACAATAAAGCGACCCAACATCATAATGGGCTCAATCATGACCCAAAGACTGCCCGTAATTAACAAAACAATCAGTATGACCATGCCGTAGGGTTCAAGTCGCCCATATTGCATTGCCCAATGACTTGGCAAAAGGCTATACAAAATACGCCCACCGTCTAAAGGTAATAGAGGGAAAAGATTTAATGCCATCAACACTAAATTGATTTGTATACCAATAACCGCCATTTGAAACCAAAAGCTATCGCGCAATACCCCAGCATCAAGCATTAAACGAACGCTCAAAGCCCACATGATGGCCATCCATAAATTTGCAGCGGGGCCGGCCAAGGCGACCCACAGCATGTCTCGCTTAGGTTTATTGAGCCTATTGAAATCAACGGGCACGGGTTTAGCCCAACCAAACAATAAAGGTGGCCCACCCAATATTTTAGATGTTAGTAATATGCCCAGAGGCACCAATACCGTGCCAACCATATCGATATGGGCAATAGGGTTTAAGGTGACACGACCTGCTAGGGTTGCTGTGGGGTCACCAAACATGCGGGCAATATAACCGTGGGCCGCTTCATGTAACGTGATGGCAAAAATAACCGGTAAGGCATAGACTGCGATCGTTTGAATGAGGTCATTCATTAAAAAAGCCTTTTCTTTTAAGCTAAACCAATATCTGCTAAGTTGCCACGACCTTGACGCACAACAACGGGCTCGTTTGAGGTCAAATCAATTACCGTGGTGGGTTCCCATGGGCAGTCGCCGCTGTCAATGATGGCTTGAATCGCATGCCCCATGGCGGCTTGAATGTCATGCGCGTTTGCCATGGGTTTATCGTCACCCGGTGCAATCAGTGTTGTCGATACCAGCGCTTGACCAATCTCAGTTAACAAGGCTTGGGTGACATGATGTGGTGGCACTCGAATACCGATCGTTTTACGAGAAGGGTGCGACAAACGCTTAGGCACTTCTTTTGAAGCCGGTAGAATGAACGTCCAGGGCCCAGGGGTGGCGTGCTTTAGCATTCGATATTTTGCGTTATCAACTTTGGCAAAGTGGCTAATTTCAGATAAATCTCTGCAAAGCAAAGTCAAATGATGTCGCTGGTCTAAACCACGAATTTTTCGCAAAGCCTCGGCTGCATCACGGTCATCTAAGCGTGCGACCAGTGCGTAACCCGAATCGGTGGGAACGGCAACTAAACCCCCGGCGGCAAGAATCTCTGCCACCTGTTTGATCAATCGAGGTTGCGGGTTGTCTGAATGAACTGTAAAAAGTTGTGTCATAACCAAGAGTTTAAACGTTAGATCACGCGATTGGGTAAACTATGGTTTGTCATATGGTCTCCGTAGCTCAACTGGATAGAGCACCCGCCTTCTAAGCGGGAGGTTGCGTGTTCGAGTCACGCCGGGGGCGCCAGCCATTTATAGGTATGGTGAGGCCAACCAAATAATGCGGTTTCGCAATCGCAAAAGAAAAGGCCGAGACTTTAACGACTGTATCGTTACACGTTTGCTATTTTGAATTATTCGGTCAATGCGTTGGGTTAAGTTATGAGCAATATCAACGTCATACACCTCTATATCAAGCTCAAAATTAAGTCGTAAACTTCGCGAATCAATATTGGTTGAGCCGACATAAGACCAAACACCATCAACTGTACAGAGTTTTGAATGGTCAAAGGCGCCTTGGCTTCGCCAAACCCGAACCCCTGCCTCTATCATCTGATTCAGTTGAGCGTCCATGGCGGCACCCACAAGTTTTAAGTTGTTGTTGCCCGGAATCACCACATCAACCTCTACGCCCCGCCGTGCCGAGGTTTTAAGGGCCTCAATAAGGGTGATATCAGGTAAAAAATAAGGTGACTGTATACGTACATGGTGCTGTGCAACCGACAACACACCCAACAACATATTTTGGTTACTACCCAGCATACGGTCTGGACCCGAGCGCACCGCGCGAATGGGCACATCTAGGCCGTGAGACCATTTGGGTTCCTGAGGAAACCAAGCAGGGCCATGCAAGTATTCTTTTGTTGTAAATTCCCAATCGTGCACAAAGCTCTCGAAAAGCTGATGAACAATGGGCCCTTCTACAACAAAATGGGTGTCATGCGTCATATTGTCACCGGCATATTCGCGCATGAAGCCTTCGCGTATGTTCATACCCCCCGTTAAGGCGTAGTGACAGTCTGTGATGAGTAGTTTTCGATGGCTGCGTAAGTTGGCATAAGCCAGCCGTAGCCCTGGAAACGTGGTCATAAACAACGCTGTTTTGACACCCCCTGCCAACAAGGTTGAGGTGATGGGCGGCCTAGAGTAACGCGAACCCACTGAATCAATCAGCACGCGTACCTCAACCCCTCGCGCGCAAGCATCTTTTAACGCCTGCGTTATGGCCAACCCAGCTCGGTCGCGATCAAATATATAACTTTGCATCACAATTGAGTGTTTTGCTTGATTAATCGCTTGAATCATAGCGGGGTAGGTTTCGTCACCCCCATCGAGTAAACGAATGGCATTACCCGAAACAAGCGGGAAAAGCGCAACTTTGTCACCCAACTGATGCATAGCACGAAAATGTTGCGCACCATAGGAAGCCACGTCAGAGACCTCGAAAGAAGACTTTATCTTTGCTTCAAGCTTATCTTCTCTGACGCTTAGCGTTAAATGTTCGCTTTTTTTACGCCTATCTTTTATGCGCTCTTTACGAATACGGTTAATACCGGCGACAAAGTAAAAAAATGCCCCAAATAGGGGTGAAAATAAAATGACAGCGACCCACCCAATGGCCGCGCGCACATCTTGCTTGGTCATGGCAGCATGCACAGAGGCTGAGAGACTGGCCACAATACTCACGACCAAAACGATATGTGGCCAGTAGGCCCAGAAAAAATCATTGGCAATCAAAACTATCGCAGTCAAAACATACCCTCAAACATGCTAGAATTTCGTTCTTTGGTGGCTGTAGCTCAGTTGGTAGAGTCCCGGATTGTGATTCCGGTTGTCGCGGGTTCGAGCCCCGTCAGTCACCCCAAATGATTGCTCTTCATTATTGCTCCACATTATTGCTCTTCATCATTACTCCACATTTTCATTCTACTTTTGCATTTGGGCACCATTCTGCCCTGAATGCCTCATCTACCTTCGCTTTAAACCAATGCCCACCATCTCGCGCATCATATATGGGTTGAGTGTTAGCGATGAATGGCCAACGTTTCACATCGTAATCTTGAATGCGAACCCAGTATGTTCGGTCTGGCGTTTGGCACATTCTAGGTATTAACTGATCATAATCAACCAAGGTCTCTTTACCCAGCGTGGGGTTAAATTCTGCTGCGTCGGCGAGTTCATGACGCCAATTATCACCCTTGGTCAAGGTATTCCAGTTTGTGACGACCCAAGCGGGTTCTTTACTTCCTGTGTAAAACGCACTATCAAAGGGGTAAATATCAATAAAAATAAAACCATCTTGAGCGGTTTGTTCGCTTTGAATACGTTGCGCAAATGGCTGAGTGCTGTCTTTTTGAACAAACAAAAAAATGGTTAAAGCAATCAAACATGTGATGGCACCCGCAATAAATAAGGTCAATGTTTGTTTGTAAACACGTTCATGACGTAACCCTTTTAAACCTGCAACCAAGGCTTCGGCCATTAATATGGCGAGGGGTGGTACGACGGGTACCGTATAACCAATCAGTTTAGAAGCGGGAATTGAAAAGAATACAGTAATGAGTATGATCCAGATCAACAGTAAGGCAAACCATTGAACGAAGCCAGCGAACTTAACCGCAGCCCGAACAGACGGTCTGATGTACTCAAGTAAAGCAAGCGACCAAGGTAAAGTAAAGCCTAAAAAAACGGGTATGAAGAACCACCAAGGTTGTTGTTGGTTGAAGCCACTGGTTAAAAAACGCTCAAAATGTTGAACCACAAAAAAGTAATGCAAAAAACCACTATGCTGAACTTCCATGGCTATGAACCAGGGTAAAACAACCAGCAAAAAAGACAGCCAAACACCCGGTGCCAACAACACAGCAAAACCTTGCCAGCGACGCGTTGCAAGCAACCAGAAAAATAAAACGCCACCCGGCAGTGCTATACCAATCAGCCCTTTCGATAAAATGGCCAGTGCAGCAAAGGCGCCCATGGCCACGGCATAACGCCTATAAGACTGCCCAGACTGATGACGCGATACGGCTTCCGCACCCGCCAAAATCGTTAAAGTAATCATGCCACCCACTAACATGTCGAGGTTGGCATATTGGGCTGCAGCATAAAAATAGGGCATCGTGACTAAAGCTAACAAAGTCACAGTGGCCACTTCAACGCCTCGATGGCGACGCACAAACAAATACAGACAAATTAAGGTTACCCAAGCGATAACCAATGACGGAACACGTGCAGCCCATTCATTTGCACCAAATATTAAAAATGAGTATTCAGTCAGCCAATAAAATAAAGGGGGTTTGTGAAAGTAAGGCAGACCATTTAACAAGGGCGTCCAGGTACTGTCAAAGCGCACCATATCCCAAGCGACACCGACATAGCGCCCTTCGTCGGGTATATGTAAGGGACGCACCCACGCCATCAAAGACAACCAAATCGCTGTCAGAGGAAACAACCATACGGGCGCACTAGGCTTCATTGCGCGCTGCCATATTCGGCAAAAAAATTCATTGATTGCATTCAAATTCATATAAACCTTCACTTCAACTTAAGACTGTTTTAACAAAAGCGCAATGGCCCGGCCTGCCACAACAAAACCCAATGTAGCCGTCACAGTCACGGCAGAGCCGTAACCCGCACACGCCAGAGCTGCACCGACTTCGGGGGTCTCTGACCCTTCCGACCAGGCCTCAGGTATGACGGTCGGTTGATCAAACCAAAACGTTTCAACCCCCATTTTAGGGGTTCGTTTAGCTTGAGCACGAGCAAAACCATGCTGTTTTCTTAAAATGTGACGAATACGTGCTAACAGTGCGTCATGGGTGGCATCGCGCAAATCACCGTGACGCAAGCTGAGTGCGTCGGTCTTGCCCCCAGCCGCGCCGCATACGAGTATGGCTTGTTGCCTTTTTTGACAGGTCAAAATCATTGCAATTTTGGCATGCACTTGATCAACGCAGTCGATGATCAGGTCAGCGTCAGTATCAAGCACGTCTTCAACGTTATGTGGCTCAACAAAAGCATCGTGACAGATTACCTGGCAGGCTGGGTTGATATCAGCCACGCGGTTAGCCATCGCTTGCACCTTAGCCTGCCCCACCGTACTGCCCAAGGCATGAATTTGCCGATTGATGTTTGATTCAGCTATATGGTCAAGATCAATGATGGTCAATGCACCAACCCCTGAGCGAGCCAACGCCTCAACCACCCAAGAGCCAACCCCACCGATGCCAGCCACCACGACTTTTTTTTGTGACAGCGACACTATGGCGTCTTTCGCATAAAGCCGATCAACCGCAGCAAAGCGTCGGGCTAGATCAGGTGAAACATCTGCAACAGGAAGGGTAGGTGTTGTCATCAGTGAGTGTTCATTTATAAAAACATAAGTGTATTTTTACACGTTCGGTGTAATTAACTTGAGATCTACTCGACAACTGACATCGTTCACGCCAAAATAACGATATAAACCCCGATGACAACTCAAGCCGACCCACCCCCCGCCATTAAAGAACCGCTTTTGTCCAAAGCGCTGATTCTGTGCCTTCTGCTTATGTTGATTCACCTGACCTTAACCGGTGGGCGCATCTCAGTCATGTTAACGGGCCTTAGTTTAGGCATGAGCTCATTTTATGTGGGTTCCCTCATTGCCGTATTTGCTTTAATACCGATGTTAGTGTCGGTTCGATTTGGGCGTTTAATTGATTCAATTGGCCCCTTCAAACCGATGCGCGCAGGCGCTATTGCAACAGTGCTCGGTGTTGTGTTTCCTCTAATTTGGCAACATTGGTTTGCGCTGGGTTTAGCGGCTGTTCTTATCGGGTTTGGGCACATGACCTTTCAGCTGGCGGTGCAAGCGCAAATTGGTCTTGCTAAAGGCGAAGCGCGCCTAAAGCATTTTTCATGGTTATCGTTGTCGCTTTCAATCTCTGGTTTCAGTGGGCCACTCATTGCTGGCCTCTCAATTGACAACCTAGGCAACCGCTATACGTTTGCGTTGTTAGCCATTGCCCCGCTTATAGCCATTTTTGGGGTGATCAAGGTGCGCAACCTTTTGGTTGCAAACCATACACCTGCCGTAAAACCTGATATCAAGACTCGTACGCGTGATTTACTGGCCATCACACCCCTTCGAAACGCCTTCACAGCCAACTTATTATTGGCTGGCGCATGGGACACTCACATGTTTTTAGTTCCCCTTTATGGTGTTCAAAGAGGCTTATCAGCGACCACTATCGGTATTATTTTATCTTCGTTTGCATTGGCGACCCTGCTGGTTAGATTGGCGTTACCCCTCATTCGTCGCCATGCCAGCCCATGGAAACTGATTCATATTGCAATGATCACAGCGGGCATTAATTTTCTGCTCTACCCGTGGTTCACCTCAGTTTGGGTTTTGATGTCGTTTTCATTTGTATTAGGCCTATCGCTCGGCTGCACGCAACCGGGTATTTTGTCTTTATTGCAACAGTATGCCCCGCCAGGGCGCTCAGGCGAAGCGTTTGGGGTACGCATGGCGCTTGTTAACGGTTCTCAGGTTTCGCTCCCTCTGGCTTTTGGTGCAATAGGCGTGGCGGTTGGTTTAGTGCCTTTATTTGCCACGACGGCCATCGCTGTCATGAGTGGTGTTTATTTAACACGCCACGCTGAAAGGCAAAATAAAACGACATGAACGCTTCCACCCTAATCAAACCTTATCTACCCCCACCCATTGATAGCTTCAGTCTATTAAATGATGCACAACGACAAGAATCGCTTGAAAAATTACTTAAACAATGTCAATGGCAACCCCATCAAGATGTGTGGGTTTATGGTTATGGTTCTTTAATTTGGCGCCCTGAATTTGAATTTATAGAGAAAAGATTTGCGACTTTGCGTGGCCACCACCGCTCTCTTTGCCTTTGGTCTCGGGTAAACCGTGGTACCCCAGAAAAACCAGGGCTGGTGTTTGGTCTTGATCGTGGCGGCTCTTGCCACGGCATGGCTTACCGCATACCTGCCAAAACCATACCAGATACCTTTCAAAAACTTTGGGCTAGAGAAATGTCAACGGGTGCCTACATACCTAAATGGTTACGTTGCAGCACCCAAACGGGCGACATTTCAACTCTTTGTTTTGTTGTGAACCGTCAAGCAGTCAGCTATGTTCCAAAATTAGAAATCAACCAAACGCTTGAAATTATTACCCGAGCACAAGGCCGCTATGGCTCTTGTACTGAATACGTATTACAAACTCATCACGCTTTAGAAGCTGTCGGCATTCGAGATAAACGCCTAGCAGCCATTGCAACGGCCCTATGCAACCCAGTTTTATGAGGTGTTCAGGCGGCGCGTTAAAATAGACGTTTATATTTATTATTTAGTGATGGCTTGTTTTTACATGTGAAAACGCCATGCTTATTTCAGCACTAGAGCAATTAAACCCTTGAGGTCACATTATGTCTGTCGCTGATATGCGTCAAAGTTACGAGAAAAACACCCTGCTAGAAGCAAATGCAGCCGCGTCACCCTTTAAACAGTTTGACCTGTGGTTCAACGAAGCCGTTGCCACGCAAGTGCCAGAGCCCACTGCCATGACATTGGCTACGGCTAATGCAGAAGGTCACCCCTCAGCGCGCATCGTTTTACTTAAAGGGTTTGACGACGCGGGGTTTGTGTTCTTTACCAACTACCTCTCGCGCAAGGGTCAAGAACTCGCAACACAGCCTTGGGCCAGCCTTTTATTTTTCTGGCAGAGTCTTGAGCGTCAAGTTCGTATTGATGGTCAAATTCACAAAATCAGTGATGCTGAATCAGATACTTATTTTCATAGTCGCCCGCTGGGCTCACGCATCGGTGCGTGGGCTTCAGCACAAAGCCAACCGATTTCAATTGAGGCGTTACAACAACAAGTCGTTGATACGCAAACCTTGTATGGCGAAACACCCCCACGACCTGCGCACTGGGGTGGCTACTGCTTAGTGCCCACCGCCTTTGAATTCTGGCAAGGCCGACCTTCACGTTTACACGACCGGCTGCAATACAAACCTGATGGCAACGGTACTTGGCATATTGAGCGTTTATCACCATGAGCACACCCCATTTAGCAACTGACTCAAAAGCCTTTCGTCATGCCCTAGGGCGGTTTCCAACGGGTGTCACCATTGTGACCACCCAGCTGCCCGGTCAAACCCCCATGGGGCTGACTGTGAGTTCTTTTAACTCGGTATCACTTGATCCGCCACTCGTCATCTGGAGCTTGTCTAAGCAGTCGTCTTCGCGTCATGCCTTTCAAAGTTGTGAACGCTATGTTATTCACGTGCTGGCTGCCGATCAAATGAGCCTTGCTAACCGTTTTGCAAAAGGCACACAAGCCGAACGTTTTGAAGGCATAGATTTAGTATCAACCCCCCATGGCGCCATGAGGCTTGATCTGCCCTGCGCGGCTTGGTTTGAGTGTGTGAACAAACACGTGCACGAAGAAGGCGATCATTTAGTTTTTATCAGCTCAGTTGAATACTGCGCCGATACCGAAACGTTACCCCTGATCTATCATGCAGGTGGCTACGACCTGACTCCAAAAGGCACTTAATCTTTTATGCATGTTGACATTGAATGTGTCGTGCTCGGTGCGGGGGTCGTGGGGCTAGCCATTGCCCGACACGTAGCGTTAGCAGGGCATGAAGTATTTGTCACCGAGTCAGAAGCGGCAATTGGCACAGGCGTCAGTGCGCGCAATTCAGAAGTGATTCATGCCGGCATTTATTACCCGTCAGGCAGCCTAAAAGCGGAACTTTGCGTAAAAGGTAAAGTTCAACTTTATGCATACTGTCAAGCGCGGGGCATACCGCATCAACAAGTGGGCAAACTTATTGTTGCCACTGACACATCACAACAAAGCAATCTTGAAAATTTATTTGCCAAAGGCCTTGCTAATGGTGTGCATGATTTGCAATGGCTTTCTGCACAACAAGCCCAATCACTTGAACCTGCCTTACATTGTACAAGTGCTATTTATTCACCCTCTACCGGCATTATTGACACCCATGCCTTGATGCTGAGCCTTCAAGGTGATGGCCAGCAAGCTGGGGCTCAGTATGTGTTGAATAGCCCACTTGATTCAGCTCAAATTCAAGCCGACGGTACCATTGCGTTAACGTTTAACGACGCTGAGCGCACTCAGCTCAGTTGCCGTTGGCTCATTAACGCGGCAGGCTTGAATGCCCCGCACGTCGCTCGAAAAATAAAGGGCCTTGCGGCTCAGCACATACCGACCCCGTATTTGTGCAAAGGTAGTTATTTTTCAATACAAGGCCGTGTGCCGTTTAGTCACCTCATTTACCCCGCACCACATGAAGCCGGTCTTGGCGTGCATTTAACGCTTGATTTGGCTGGGCAAGCTCGGTTTGGCCCCGATATTGAATGGGTTGAAAAGGAAGACTACAACGTTGATGCCCAACGGGCTGATGCCTTTTACGCTGAAGTGCGTCGCTACTGGCCCGACCTAAAAGACAACAGCCTGATGCCCGACTATGCTGGCATTCGACCTAAAGTTGTGGGGCCACATGACCCTGCTCACGATTTCGTGATTCAAGGCAAGACTGCACACGCTGTACCTGGGCTTATAAATTTATTTGGTATTGAATCGCCAGGCATTACGTCTTGCTTGGCAATTGCTGAGCACGTTTATGGCAAACTTACAACCGAATAAAAATCTTAATGAAAAGCAAAAACTTATGAATACAACGCACGCTAATAACTATGTTTTAACGCTTTCATGCCCAGATCGCATTGGTATTGTGCATGGGGTCAGTGGTTTATTACTTCAGCATCAAGGCAATATTATTGATGCACAGCAATTCGGTGATGAGCAAAGCAATCAATTTTTTTTACGTATTCATTTCGCTTTAGCATCGGCGCTAAACATTGAACCCCTGCGCCATAGTTTTGTTAATCTAAGCGAAGCGTTTGACATGACATGGAAAATTTATGATCTTTCCGTCAAATCAAAAGTTTTAATTTTGGTCAGCAAACAAGGTCATTGTTTAAACAATTTACTTTTTAGAGTTCGCAACCAACAGTTGCACGCTGACATGGTTGGGGTCGTTTCTAATCACCGTGATTTTGAAGACTTAGTCGCCTCATATGGCATTCCTTTTTATTACTTACCTGTTACACATGACACCAAAGCAAAACAAGAGGCTGACATACTTACATTGGTTGAAGAAAGCGAAACCGATTTGGTGGTTTTAGCGCGCTACATGCAAATTCTTTCGCCTTCATTATGTCAAGCGCTGGCGGGGCGAGCCATAAATATTCACCACAGCTTTTTACCTAGTTTTAAAGGGGCGCGCCCTTACTACCAAGCGCACGCCAAAGGTGTCAAAATTATCGGTGCCACCGCGCATTATGTGACCCCTGATTTAGACGAGGGCCCGATTATTGAACAAGATATTGAAAGGGTTGATCACTCTATGAGTGCCCATGACTTAACTGAAGTGGGCAGTGATGTTGAGTTAAGAGTGTTAGCACGTGCGGTAGGTAACCATGTTGAACGACGCATTTTATTAAATGGTAATAAAACGGTTGTCTTTAAATAAGACGAATACCGATGTCATTTTGGCTTAAAGTAGTAAGATTCGAAGTTAATTTTTTCAATACAAAACATTTGTTAGACTTTAGAATCTTTCCCTTTGTTGTGCTTTTGTTTGCACCAATTATGTTGGTATAGATACAGAAAGTAACCTCTTGAGACATATCGCTTTGAATGAAGATCAAAAATCTGAATTAACAAATATTGAGCCCTATTTAAAAGCTTGGGGCGAAACTTTAGCAACTGCCCGCACTCAGGTTGGTTTAGATCTTAACGATTTAAGTCGTCAGTTGGTTGTGTCAAAAAACCAGCTTACTGCCATTGAAACAGGTTCAATTAAGCCTTTTCATAATGTGTTTTTTTATTTACAAGCACTGAAAAAATATCAAACTTTACTTAAGATTGAACTCATTCCAGATCCTAAAACAGTTATTGTTCAAACTGATCGAAAATCAAAAAATCATCATGTAAAAGACAGTGGTGCAAGACTAAGCCATTTACAAACGTCAAAAATTTCATACCAGGCAAGCCCGAGGTTTAAGAAAAAAACGATTCAGTTCGCCTTACTAGGTGTTTTATCAATCGTTGTTTTGGTGGTTATGATTGTTTTGTTGCGCGCACCTTCAGAAATGATTCAAAATAATGTGGCAAAGCTCAATGCCGAGGTTATTTCTGAACCCATAACATCTGCTCTCACATCACCCACACTTCCTAGCTTAGGGTTGAACCCAAACGCCAGCGAAATGGTTACGCCAACAAACCCCTTGGCTCAAGCCACGCAATCGCAGCCGTTATCGCAACCGTTATCGCAACCGTTATCGCAACCATCAGTTGCAGCCGCTTCTACACCAACTACCCCACTTACTCCAGCAAGACCGGCTGATGCAAATCAAGCTATGCCGCCCACAGCACTGAACATACTCAGCATATCGTTTACTGACGCGTGTTGGGTTCAAGCGATTGACAAAAACGGTGTAAAAATTGAAAAAATTTTTAATGCGGGCACTCAGTTTGAGCAACCTATCAATAATATTAAATCACTGGTCGTTGGTAACGCAGGTGCCGCTCAAGTTATGTTGGGTAACAAAAAGATTGACTTGGGTCTTTATAAAAACCCACAAAGCTCAACGGCTCGTTTGTTCGAGAAAGACTTTGCCAGCATTCAGTAACCACGCCTGAAACGCATTTAATGCCGGGGTTGATTCTGCATTTAATGACGAACCAAAATAGTACCCCTGTGAGACGGGCAATGGGTGATGAACCGGCATGACTAAATCGCCTTGCTTAATGGCTTCACTAACCAAAAATCGAGGCAAAAGCCCAACCCCCAAGCCGGCATACACGGCTGCCAAAACCATACTAAACAGTTCATAACGTGGCCCGCCTGCCGCAAAAGCGGGGTAGGCTTGGTTTTGAGAGGCATACCAGTGCCGCCACGCATCAGGTCGAGAGGTGATGTGTATGTGGGTAAAGTGGGTTAAGGGTTGCTGATCTTGTCGAAACAAACTGATTTGTTTTTTTTCCGGCTTTATCTTAGTGTTTGACCCCAGAGTTTCTGTCACTTTAAGTAAGCTTGGGGTGCAGACCGGTATGACAGACTCTTCAGCAAATAAAAGCGAACTATTCGTACCGGGCCACATGGCATGGCTGTGGTAGATGGCAGCATCGAATGGGTGATCGGCAAAACTAAAGGGCAACGTTCGTAACGACAAGCTAATGGCAATATCAGGGTGTTGCTTTTGAAAGTCAGGTAAACGTGGAATCAACCAGGCCGTTGCCAAGGTCGGCAACACGGCAATGTGTAGGCTACGGCCTAAACCTGAACGGCTCATTAAGCCCAGCGTGTCTTTTTCAAGCTGCTCAAGATGTTGTCGTATACGTGCGGCATATTCTTGACCCGATTCTGTTAATGAGATGCGACGGCGCACGCGATTAAAAAGCTTGACCCCTAAACGCTCTTCAAGCCCAGTGATTTGCCGGTGAACTGCGCTGTGCGTTAATGCTAACTCGTCGGCTGCCCGAGAAAAGCTACCCAAGCGAGCCGTTGCCTCAAAAGCCTGCAAGGCCCCAAGATTTGGAATACCTTTACGCATAGTTATTGACCTCTTTGAACACGAATGTGCAATTTTATCAATTGCAATGTGCAAATAAAACACATAAGCTATTAAATATATTTATTTCTTTTGGAAACTGCAATATGACCTCTGCAACTTCATTTCAATGGGCTGACCCACTTTTGCTCGATATGCAGTTAACCGACGAAGAGCGAATGGTGCGCGATGCCGCTGCCGCCTATTGTCAAGACAAGCTCGCACCCCGTGTGCTCGAGGCTTTTCGACATGAAAAAATGGACATCACTATTTTTCCTGAAATGGGTGCTTTAGGCCTATTGGGTCCTACCATTCCAACTGAATATGGTGGTGCTGGGCTCAATTATGTCAGCTACGGTCTTATTGCACGTGAGGTTGAGCGTATAGACTCTGGTTACCGTTCAATGATGAGCGTTCAGTCATCGTTGGTTATGGTGCCCATTAACGAATTTGGCAGCGATGCACAAAAACTCAAATATTTACCCAAACTCACAACCGGCGAATGGATCGGTTGCTTTGGTCTAACTGAACCCGATCACGGCTCAGACCCCGCTGGCATGGAAACCCGTGCCGTTAAAACAGCCGATGGCTACCGCGTGACGGGCAACAAAATCTGGATCACCAACTCACCTGTTGCCGATGTGTTTATCATTTGGGGTAAATGTGTTGGTGGTGAACATGATGGCAAAATTCGTGGCTTCATTTTAGAAAAAGGCATGAAAGGCCTCACCGCTCCAGCTATTCACGGTAAGGTCGGTTTACGTGCCTCAGTCACCGGCGAAATCGTAATGGACAACGTTGAGATAAGCGATGACCAAATGTTACCAGGCGTATCAGGCCTCAAGGGCCCCTTCACCTGCTTGAACTCGGCGCGTTATGGTATTGCATGGGGCGCCTTGGGTGCAGCTGAAGCATGCTGGCATACAGCGCGTCAGTATGTGCTTGACCGTAAACAGTTTGGCCGCCCCTTGGCCGCAAATCAGCTCATTCAGAAAAAATTAGCCGATATGCAAACTGAAATCACGCTTGGCTTGCAGGGTTGCTTACGCTTAGGGCGTATGAAAGATGAGGGTACAGATTCAGTTGAAATCACTTCAATCATGAAGCGTAATTCATGTGGCAAAGCACTTGATGTTGCGCGTTTAGCGCGAGACATGTTGGGTGGCAATGGTATTTCAGACGAGTATGGTGTGGCACGACATCTTGTCAACCTGGAAGTGGTCAATACCTACGAGGGAACGCATGACATTCATGCCTTAATTCTAGGTCGCGCTCAAACGGGTATTCAGGCTTTTTTCTAAAACCAATTAATTATTGCTCTAACGTTTATTTGCACTAAGATTCATGTCAATAAAGTTCATTTGCGCTAAAGCTCTTTTTCACTAAAGCTCTTTTTCACTAAAAGCTGCAGCAGCGCGATTGAGACGGTCATTCACACCGTTCCACTCGGCTGTTTGCGGTGGTTGACACCAAAATATTTGATCAACATGCAAATCATCAATGCCTCGCAGTGTGGCATATAAGTCGTGTGCATAAGCCCCTGAGGTTTGCGCCAATAGTTTAAAGATCACCTCACCTTGTTGTGTTTGAATCTTTTGTTTTAACTGATTGAAATCATCTTGGCGGTGTGACGCCACGACCGCTTTTTTATTTAGATGACGTTTGAGCCAGCTTTGATAGGCTGATACGACGGCTTGAGGCGTATTCTGTTCATAGACGCTAGATTTTGCTGGAAGCAACATGATTGGCGTGCGCGGGGCATAATGGGCTTTTAACGAACCCGATACGCGCGGTGCCTCAGCATCAACCCCCTGCAATGCCTGACCCAGCACGGCTTCAATTTGCAATGCGCTGATTCCACCTGGCCTGAGTAAAAAAACACCCTGCCCAGCTTGTACACGCGACAAATCAACGATTGTTGATTCAATACCTACTTCGCTGGCACCCCCTTCTAAGACGGGCATACCTTGGGCCACGAGCACTGGAAACTCAGCTTTGACATGAGCCGCCAAAGTGGGTGACACATGACCAAATAAATTTGCTGAAGGTGCCGCTACACCCGCTTGACCGTTAGGTTTATGTGATGCCAAAGCTTGAATCAAAGCTTGTGCAACCGGGTGCAACGGGCATCGTAAACCGATCGTGTCTTGCCCCCCACTCACTTGAGCGGGCAGGCTTGGCTGACGTTTCAAAATCAACGTTAAGGGCCCAGGCCAAAATGCTTTAATGAGTTTATGTGCCTCGTCAGGTATATCTTTTGCCCAATGCTGCAAATTAGCATGAGCAGCCACATGCACAATAACAGGGTGATTTTGTGGTCGGCCTTTAGCAAGATAAATTAACTTAACAGCTCCAATATTTTCAGCATCAGCACCTAAACCGTAAACCGTTTCGGTAGGAAATGCGACTAAACCACCTGTTGACAGTAACTTTGCTGCATGCGCAACTGCTTTTTGATTCACTGTGGTCAGACCTTGCGTTTTTTGATGCGCGTCATCAAACAGGGGGCGAGGAAAAATGGGCTTGGGCATTTCTGTTAAGACAACACCGGTATTAAAGAGAGGCGCGAACGGGTAACCTTAATAGGTCAACCACTTGGTTCGCACGCTTAACCGCTTGTTCAAAGCTTTGATCGACCACATTAATATGCCCCATTTTTCGACCGATACGGGCTTCTCTTTTACCGTAAAGGTGTAACAAGACATTGGGTAAAGCTAAGACAGTTGACCAGTCAGGCTCAACCCGCTCTGAGGTGCCTGTGGGGTACCAGACATCACCTAAAATATTAAGCATGACACAGGGCACTAGCAACTCTGTCGAACCGAGCGGCAAACCTGCCATGGCGCGCACTTGTTGCTCGAACTGACTGGTAACGCAAGCATTTTGCGTATAGTGCCCGCTATTATGTGGTCGCGGGGCGATCTCATTCACAATCACTTCACCGTTAGCCAACACAAAAAACTCAACACACAAGACACCGTGATAACCCAAG
Organism: Bordetella parapertussis; assembly: GCA_945883615.1. Lineage (GTDB taxonomy): Bacteria > Pseudomonadota > Gammaproteobacteria > Burkholderiales > Burkholderiaceae_B > Algicoccus > Algicoccus parapertussis_A. Next base: position 37,675 of record CAMCYB010000011.1, read on the forward strand.
CTGTCTGCAATGGTTAATGCCGAATGAATCGCACGTTCATAAACCAGCGATTTTTCGCCACTGATGTGTGACACTGCCAAAATGCCATGATGATGAATATTTCGAGCGGGGGGGAACACCCTGCTCTGGCCATCACGACCTCGGGCAAGCACCACTGATATCTCTTGAACAAAGGGCACCATACCCTCTAGAACAGCCGCCACGCCGCCTAAATCATGAGTGAAAGCCTGTTTGGCCTGGGCCAGGTTTGCGACGCGCACCTGACCTTTGCCGTCGTAACCGAAACGCGATGCCTTCAAAATGCCAGGAAATAATTCAGCAGGGGCCTGTTCTAAGTCTTGTTGAGCGTTCAAGGCGATGTGTGGCGCAACTTGCACCCCAAGGCTTTGAATAAAAGTCTTTTCAATGACACGGTCTTGTGCAACTTCAACTGCACGCGCGCTTGGGGCGACATAGGCACGACGTGCCAAGATCGCTAAACTTTTAGCGGGCACATTTTCAAACTCGGTCGTGACCGCGTGGCATTTTTCAGACAAAGCAGCGAGTGCTTGCGTATCATCATAAGCCGCGCACAAGTGCTGATCAGCCACGTTGGCTGCTGGGCCTTCGACATCAGGGTCAAGCACCATCACGCGATAACCCAATGCTTGAGCTGCATGACAAAACATACGGCCTAACTGACCGCCACCCAACAACCCCAACCACTGACCCGGAGCAATCAAGTGGGCACCCGCATCGCGCGAGCGGCATCGGTTTGCTGCTGCCTAAATGAAGCTAATTTGGTTGCAAGCGTCATATCAGTGGTCGCTAAATTGGCAATAACATGCAAGGCTGCATTGGCTGCGCCCGATTCACCAATCGCAAAGGTGGCCACGGGCACGCCTCGAGGCATTTGCACAATTGATAACAAAGAGTCTTCGCCACGCAAGTAACGCGATGCAACGGGCACGCCAAATATGGGTACGGCCGTTAATGCGGCTAACATGCCGGGCAAATGGGCTGCGCCCCCTGCGCCAGCAATAATTGCCCGCAAACCTTGGTGCGTTGCCCAAGCGCCGTATTCAGCCATGTCGTGGGGCATACGATGGGCTGACACAACACGAAGGTCATATGGCACGTCGAAGGCTTTTAATAAATCGACTGCATGCTGCATGGTTTCCCAGTCGCTGACTGAACCCATCACCACACCGACTTGGGCGTTGTCGTTGAAAGCAAGGGTTTCTATTTGCGTATGGTTTGCAGATGCGGTCATAGGTATTTTTCCAGAAAAAACAAAAACAATCTTATGTCGATGCAGCAGTAAGTAGGGTGCAGGCTTCGCGATACTTTGTTGCGGTTCTGTCAATAATGTCTTGTGGCAAGCGCGGTGCAGGGTGGGTTTTAGGCCAAGGCTGGGTTTCAAGCCAATCACGCACAAACTGCTTGTCGTAGGATGGGGGGCTGATACCTTCATGCCATTGGTTAGCAGGCCAAAAACGTGACGAGTCGGGCGTGAGCACTTCGTCCATCAAATGAAGGGTACCTTGGGCATCAAGACCAAACTCAAATTTTGTGTCAGCGATAATGATGCCACGCTCAGCCGCGAAGGATGATGCCTCTTGATAGAGCGCTAAAGTAATTTGACGAATTTGCTCTGCAAGCTTTAAACCGATTGCGTTAATCACATATTCAAAATCAACGTTTTCATCATGTGCACCCATTTCAGCTTTGGCTGCTGGGGTGAATATAGGCTCGGGTAGTTTGCTGGCTTGCTTTAAACCGATTGGTAACGGTAAACCGCAAACTTGCCCCGTTGCTTGATAGTCTTTCCACCCTGAACCGATGAGGTAACCGCGTGCCACGGCCTCAACCATAATAGGTTTTAAGCGCTTAACCACCATCGCTCGGCCACGAACTTGTTCGCGCTCGTTTGGCGCAACAACTGCTTCGGGATCAATGCCTGTGGCATGATTGGGCACGACATGACTTAACTTTTTAAGCCAAAATTCTGTCAGCGCCGTTAACACTGTACCTTTACCAGGAATAGGGTCATCAAGAATGACGTCAAAAGCAGACAGTCGGTCTGAAGCCACGATCAGTAACTGATCGTCACCCACGGCATACATGTCACGCACTTTACCGCGCGCTAAAAGCGGTAAAGAGTGAATCGTTGATTGATGAATCACACTCACGGTTTGGCCTGAGTCTTTATTTAATGACTTGTGCCAAACGATCAGCAGCATAATCAGTCGCCATCACAGTCAAAGGTTTGACTTTAATTTTGCTGGCATGACCCGCCGTACCAAATTGTTCATAGCGGGCAATACAAATAGCTTTAGCCGCTTCACGTGCGGGTTTAAGGTATTCACGGGGGTCAAATTTGCCGGGGTTTTCTGCGAAGAATCGGCGTATCGCACCGGTCATCGCCAGACGAATGTCAGTGTCAATATTGATTTTACGAACGCCAAATTTTATGGCTTCTTGAATTTCTTCAACGGGTACGCCGTAGGTTTCTTTCATATCGCCACCAAATTGGCGAATTTCAGCCAAAAGCTCTTGTGGCACGCTTGAACTGCCATGCATCACCAAGTGCGTATTGGGTAAGCGGGCATGAATTTCTTTGATGCGTGAAATTGATAAAATGTCGCCGGTGGGTTTGCGACTAAATTTATAAGCACCATGACTCGTACCGATAGCAATGGCCAAGGCATCAAGCTGTGTGCGGCGCACGAAGTCGGCGGCTTGCTCGGGGTCGGTCAGCAGTTGGTCCATGGTGAGTTTGCCATCAGCGCCATGACCGTCTTCTTTGTCGCCTTCCATGGTTTCAAGTGAACCTAAACAACCTAATTCACCCTCAACAGTAATGCCCAACTTATGAGCCATAGTGACAACTTCAGTCGTGACCTGCACGTTGTAATCGTAATCAGCGATGGTCTTACCATCTTCTTTTAAAGAGCCGTCCATCATGACGCTTGAAAACCCAAGATCAATAGCACCTTGACAAATTTTAGGTGACTGACCGTGGTCTTGGTGCATGACGACGGGAATGTGTGGGTATGACTCAACAGCGGCTTGAATCAAGTACTTCAAAAACCCTTCACCTGCATACTTGCGTGCACCAGCTGAAGCCTGCATGATGACTGGGCTGTCAGTTTGATGAGCGGCTTCCATGATGGCCTGCACCTGCTCAAGGTTATTTACGTTGAACGCGGGAATGCCATAACCGTTTTCAGCCGCATGATCGAGCAACTGACGCATTGAAACGATAGCCATTGTTAAAGTCCTTGTGACAAATGAGGGGTTAGCCGAATTGAGTAAAATGAATTTTCTATTTTACGGTAGAACGGCATTAATCTGCCTGCCCACATCCCTTGAATCAATCTTCGAACCCTAAAAACCCGCCTAATATGCCTTTTTTAAACTGGCAATCAGGCGATCTCGCGCTTTCTACCCTTTGGCAAAGTCAAGCGGGCTGGGTTCCACCCAAAAAAAATATAGAAGTTGACGACACCATATCGGCTGATAGCGCTTATCGTTTAGCCAGCGAAGGGCAAGGGCTCATTTGGCGTGGTGATTTTCAAAACGCCAAACAATTGCTTCAGGCTCTAAAACGCAGATTGACGCAGCGACCGGCTATTAGCAACGATTTACCCCTACCTGAACGTTTTCATCGCATTCGCTTAGCTCGAGCTCAGGCTGCTCGCACGCTGGGGCAGCTAATCATTTTTGTTGAGCCAGGCTACCAGTTAACGCTTAGACGCGCACCGATCATTGATGAGGCGTGCAAAGCCGCCTACGATTTAGCCGACCAGTCGTTTGCACTACCTTTAACTGAACTTATTGGCGTATTAAGTGCTTATCAATGGCAAAAACAGGGGGTACCGGTTGAGTCACTGAGTGCCCATATTTTTCCTCAACACGGGGTATTTACGCCTACACGGCAAGAATATTTGACTCTTATTAACAATGCCGCCTTACCCATGCCATGCCTCAAAGCGTTTGATATTGGCACAGGTACGGGGGTTATTGCTGCGTTATTGGTAAAAAAAGGGGCTACACACGTTGTGGCAACCGACTTAAGCCCTCGCGCCTTGGCCTGCGCACAACGTAATATTCAACATTTAGGCCTGCAAGACTGTGTGAGTTTTGCAAACGTTGATTTATTCCCGCCAGATCAGGCAGATTTGATTGTATGCAACCCGCCTTGGTTACCGGGCAAAGTACATTCGGCCCTTGACAGCGCAATATACGACCCAGACAGTGCCATGCTCAAGGGGTTTATAGCCGGTGTTGGATCACACTTAAATGCTAACGGTCAGGCTTGGTTGGTTTTGTCAGACTTAGCTGAACACCTTAAGCTTCGTTCACGAGACATGCTTTTAAGCTGGTTTCAAGCCGCCGGCTTAACAGTCATTGAAAAGCACGACCTGCGCCCCACTCACGGCAAGGCGCAAGACACCACTGATGCACTGCACGCAGAGCGGGCACTTGAAGTCACGTCGCTTTGGCGGCTTTCGGCCGAAAAGCTTTAACCACTTGCGGGTCAGTTTCTATAAAAGGGCCACCAATTAAATCAATGCAGTACGGTACCGCTGCAAAGATGCCTGGCACTAAGATTTCGCCTGCATCACTACGCAAGCCCTCAAGCGTTTGTGCGATCGCTTTTGGTTGACCGGGCAAATTCATAACCAAGGCAGCGTGATCGTGGGTCTCACGTAAGACAGCCGTTTGCCTTGACAAAATGGCTGTGGGTACAAATTTGAGGCTGATTTGTCGCATTTGCTCGCCAAACCCTGGCATTTCACGAGTAGCAGCTGCTCGGGTTGCCTCAGGCGTCACATCGCGCCTTGAAGGCCCCGTGCCGCCAGTGGTTAGCACCAAGTCACAGTGTTGCACATCGACCAACTCAATTATAGTGGCAGTGATGGTGGCTTGATCGTCAGCGATGAGCTTTTCAAGCAAAACATAAGATGAGGTTAATGCCCGCGCGAGCCAATCTTTTAGGGCTGGCAGACCAAGGTCTGCGTAAACGCCCGCTGATGCTCGGTCAGAAATCGAAATGAGACCGACTTTAAGCGCTCGTGAAACGGGCAAAACAGATGCGACTGTGTTCATCTTTGACTTTTAAAAAATAAAATAAAATTAGTTTAGTTAAATCAAGTTTAGTTTAATGATGATCTCGTGCATGCTAAGCCTGATGAACAATCATTGATTACATTAAAATAATAGCTTAATGTTTTAATTATATGCCCTGTTTTTGGTGAAACTTGAGATGATATGTTTCACCGATCGCTCAGTGTTAATGTGAAATATGTTGCATTGCAACAATTAATCGTGTGTAATCGTTAAATCGAAATCAAAACTTGCAAAGTGAGCCTACTGTGGAAAAAACAAAAAATTTACACCCTGTGCCGCTTATGCACCCCGCATTAGAATCAGCGAGTGAATACATGGTTGACGCTTGGCAGCGTAACGTGTTGTACACAGACGTCATGCGTCAGCGCGGTAATCAATACCAGCGACATATGGCTAAAAAAGCACCCAATGTGTTGAGCATGAAGGCTGAGTTGATCATAGATGGGCGCACCCTTGGGCACCCGGTCAACTATATGCTGACCCTGATCACCCCCCCCAAAGACATGCCTATCGACCCTATCAAACGACCTTTCGTAGCGGTTGACCCACGTGCTGGCCACGGCCCTGGCATCGCCGGCTTTAAGCCTGAAAGTGAAATTGGTGTTGCCGTCGCAGCCGGTCACCCCTGTTATTTTATTGGTTTCCTGCCGCAACCTGAGCCCGAGCAAACTGTTGAAGACGTTGCTATAGCTGAAACCGTATTTTTAGAAGAAGTGATTAAAAGACACCCTGACGCTGAGGGCAAGCCTGTTGTCATCGGTAATTGTCAGGCGGGTTGGCAGATTATGATGGCTGCCGCCGCTAGACCTGAACTTTTTGGGCCCATTATTATTGCAGGCGCCCCCCTTTCTTATTGGGCTGGCTGGCGTGGTAAAAACCCCATGCGTTACTCGGGCGGTTTAGCCGGTGGTTCTTGGCTGACCATGTTGGCCAGTGATTTGGGTGGCGGCAAATTTGATGGTGCCACGCTTGTTCAGAATTTTGAGGGTCTCAACCCGTCAAACACCTATTGGTCAAAACAGTACAACCTGTATTCAAACATCGACACCGAAGCCACGCGCTATCTTGGTTTTGAACGCTGGTGGGGTGGTCACGTTTTCTTAAATGGTAAAGAAATTCAGTACATTGTTGATAACTTATTTATTGGTAATCGTCTTTCTTCTGCTCGCTTAGTCACCCGCGATGGCGTACGCCTAGATTTGCGCAATATCAAATCACCCATTATTGTCTTTTGCTCAAAGGGTGATGACATTACCCCCCCACCTCAAGCTTTAGGATGGATCCTCGATTTATATCGAAACGATGATGAAATTCTAGCGCATGGCCAAACCATTGTTTATGCCGTTCACGAAAGTATTGGTCACTTAGGTATTTTTGTTTCAGGTGCGATCGCCAAAAAAGAACACCGTGAATTTACTTGTAATATTGACATGATTGACCTGTTGCCAGCCGGCATTTATGAGGCTGTGATTCGCGACAAAACACCTGATACCCCTAACGCCGAGTTAGCGTATGGCGATTATGTGATGACTTTTGAGCGCCGCCACTTGGCAGACATTGAAAAAATCGTACAGCCCAATATTGAAGATGACCGTCGCTTTGCAACAGTATCGCTTATTTCACAAGTGAACCAAGGCCTTTACAAAAGCTTTTTACAACCTCTTGTCAAAAAGATGGTGACACCTCAAGCGACAGAATGGTTACAAAAAACAAACCGGTTACGCTTGCCTTATGAAACCATCTCAGACAACAACCCTCTTATTGCTAGCATGGCACCTGTTGCGGTTCAAGTTAAGAATCACCGTCAGGTTGTTGCAGCTGACAACCCGTTTTTACAGCTTGAAAAGCATATCTCTAAATCAATTGAATCAACGTTAGATATCTGGGGGCAATGGCGCGATACCTTGGTTGAACAAACCTTTATGTCGGTCTATGGTTCGCCTTTAATTCAAGATCTTGCCGGCTTAGGCGCTAAAGAAGGTGCACCGCGTGAACATCCGGGCGTTTCACCCGAGCACATTGATTTTGTAAATAGACGCCGCGATGAACTTCAAAAACTTGTGAGTTGTGGCGGCATACGCGAGGCTACTATTCGCGTACTGATGTACATTTCACAAGCACAGGGTGGTGTTGACGAGCGTAGTTTTAATTTGATTCGTCGTTTACGTTCAACTGAAGAGCAACGATTAACCCTTGATGCATTTAAGCGTATTGTGCGTGAACAAGCCATGGTGATGGTGGTTGACCCACATGGTGCCATTGAATCTTTACCTACACTGCTTGAAAGCCATAGCCCAGACGCCCTTCGTCATGCAAAAGACTTTACTCAGCAGGTGGCCATGGCGAGTGGCACATTAAACGATGTGGGGCATGATCGATTAAAGCAGGTCATTGCTCTTTTTGACCAAGCCGCAAAAACCGCTGAACGTCGCGGCAAACAGCCCCAGATGGAATCGGTTTCACTAAGCCGTGTGGCGCCTGTAGAAGAGCAAGCAACGCAACTTGTTATACCAGGGCTCACGCAACCAACTGAAAATGTTGTGGCGAAAGAGCCTGTCATGACAGATGCCAAACAACCCATAAATGTATTTGCAAAAGCACCTACTAAACCACCTACTAAAGCACCTGCAAAAACACTTTCACAAACACCTAGGGAAACTCTGAAAAAGTCCCCGAATTCAGAGAACTCGGGACGCGGTTAATTGTCTGATTAGTATCGCAAATTTTTCGATCACGATCATGCCCCAATTGAGCTTTTCTGATATTGAATTCGATGCCAAGCGTAAGCAAACG
>CAMCYB010000012.1 GCA_945883615.1 Bordetella parapertussis
CGCGTTTGCTTACGCTTGGCATCGAATTCAATATCAGAAAAGCTCAATTGGGGCATGATCGTGATCGAAAAATTTGCGATACTAATCAGACAATTAACCGCGTCCCGAGTTCTCTGAATTCGGGGACTTTTTCAGAGTTTCCCTAGATACGAATAATTACGCTATTGTGACTTGTCATCAAATTTCTATGCCCTTGCCGTTAATATCTACTTATTACATTTAGAGATAACCACTATGTCAGAGCAAGAACTTAAATTAAATGTACCAAAATTGGCTTGGCGAGCCGTAGAGCGAGACGTTTTGCGTGGCGCGGTCACCCGAGTGCGGCTTCGGGCACAGTATTTTGACACCCCAGATCGTGATTTAGTTAAGGCACGCATTTCATTGCGCTTGCGCCTTGAAGGGCGACGTTGGGTTCAAACTTTAAAGATGCCAGGCACCCATGCGCTTGATCGGGTTGAGCTGAACCACCCCCGGCCAGGCCCCGTGCTTGACTTAAGTGTGTATGAGGGAACCTCTGCCGCCAAGGCCTTAAATGATTGTCATGACCGCTTAGCCGTTAGTTATGAAACGGACGTAAAACGTATATTTCGTCGTACACGATTGGGTGCTAGCACCATTGAAATTGCACTAGACCAAGGCCACATTCAAGCAAGCAATTTAAAGTTGCCCATTCACGAAATTGAGTTCGAACTGGTCAGCGGCCCCGTGCAGTCACTTTTCATGATGGGCAAACGTTGGCTGTCAAAGCATGGTCTCTTGCTTGATTTACGCAGTAAAGCTGAACGCGGTGATCAACTGGCGCAGTTAAACCAAACTCTTTTAACGACACAAAAACAAGATCTGGCAGCAACGCAAGCAGCCAAAGCTGCAGCCGTGAATCGTTTTTGGGCGGCCACAACCATTGAGCCGAGTATTTTAAAACCTGATTTATCTTGCGACGAAGCGTTTGCGATCATTAGCCAATCTTGCCTGTCACAAGTAGCACGAAATGCGGCTGTACTGTCTGAAATTGATACATCTGGTATTTGTCGCGCGGGCACACCTGAACATCTACACCAATTACGTGTCGGTTTAAGGCGTTTACGCTCGTCTTGGTCACTCTTTGACGGCTTAGCACAGTTACCTGAACAGTCACTTCGAGACGAAATCAGACAACATTTCACATTGTTGGGCAATACTCGTGATGACGATGTGCTTCGAGAAACAGTCATGCCTGTTTTAAACGCAGCCGGGCAACCGCCACTTGATTTACACAGCAACATAGACAACGTAAATGGCAATAAATTAGCTGGGTCACGCGCGTTTCAAGGCTGGCTAGTTGATATGCTATCTTTCGCTGTGGCCACAAACGACCCGCCATCACCGAACCCCGCTAAACTTCGGTTGGTATTGCGCAAACGCCTTCATAAATGGCACCAACAAGTGGTGGCAGAAGGGGTTCAGTTTCAAACACTGACCATTGAATCGCAACACAAACTGCGCAAACGCACAAAACGCTTACGTTATGGCTTGCAATTTGCCGAGTCGCTATTACCCACAACAAAGCTCAAACATTACCGTCGGGCATTAGCTGTTATTCAAGACGTGTTGGGCGAAATGAATGATTTGTATGTCGCCCGCGAGCGTTTTGAAAAATTACGCGACGATCAACCCCCCGCGTGGTTTGCCGTTGGCTGGATCGCTTCTAGACTTGAGATTTTGAGTCAAGAGGCAACCAAAGCCTTTCAAACACTCAAACGTGCCGATCACTTTTGGTCTAACTGACCCGTTTTACCCTGTTTGATAAACACTGCGAGCCACCTTTAACAGGGTGGTATCAGTGCACAAGGGCGCGGGCAAACTCGCTCGCCACAAACGGTTGCAAATCATTGATCTGTTCGCCAATGCCCACCCAATAAACAGGAATAGGTCGACAACCTTGAGCCCCAGCAGCTAACGCGCACAGTACGCCCCCTTTTGCCGTGCCATCTAATTTAGTGACAATCAAGCCCGTTAAATTTAAGGCGGCATCAAATGCTTTAACTTGCATCAGCGCGTTTTGACCGGTGTTGCCATCAATCACGAGCAAAATTTCATGCGGTGCGGTGTGGTCAGCTTTTGCAACAACACGTTTAATTTTTTTAAGTTCGTCCATCAAATGCAGTTGAGTGGGCAATCGTCCTGCCGTATCAACCATCACCACATCAACCTGTCGCGCACGACCTGCATTAACAGCATCAAACGCAACGGCAGCCGGGTCACCGCCCTCTTGCGCAATAACTGACACATTGTTGCGTTGGCCCCACTCAATTAATTGTTCGCGTGCAGCGGCTCTAAACGTATCGCCCGCAGCCAACAAAACCTTGGCACCCTTTGCTTGCAAGGTGTAAGCCAGCTTACCAATTGAAGTCGTTTTTCCCGCACCGTTGACACCCGCGATCATCACCACCAAGGGCTTAACAGCACCCACATCGAAAGGTTTTTCAAGTATTTTTAAATGGTCTGTGAGCACCTCACAAAGCGCCTGCTTTGCACCAGCGGGTGTGTCGATCAATTCACTGCGTACGCGCTGTTTCAACTTTTTAATTAACTGCTGACTTGCCCCAGGCCCTGCGTCTGCCATAATTAATGCGGCTTCAAGATCATCGTAGAGGGCTTCATCTATCGTGCTTTGACCAAAAAGAACACCAATTTGCTTACCCGTTCGCGACATGCTTTTTGCAAGTCGCGCCATCCAAGAGGTGTTTTCTTTTTTTTCTAAGTGAGCATCCGCATCAATCGACTGATTGCCTATTTGTTCTGAGGGTGATTCAACAGCCGTTACATCAATAACCGTTTGCCTGATTGCAACAGCAGGTTCAAACATCGGGCGAGACAAAGAGTCGTCAAAGGGGGCCTCTGAGGCCCTCGCATCTGGGCTGGCTGCCACATCAACCATAAGCGATGCACCCGTTTCGTCAGGTACAGTAGAGTCTGGTGGGGTTGCCGTTTGAGGCTTTTTTTTAAAGAATCTAAACATAATGAAGAAGTATATTCGCATCGTGGGGGGGCAGTATCGACGCACCCCAATTTTAGTTACAGATGCCCCAGGTCTGCGACCCACACCCGACCGCGTTCGTGAAACATTATTTAATTGGCTGGCTTTTTTTTGGCACAACGAGTTTTCAAATAAAAATGTACTCGATTTGTTTGCCGGCTCGGGTGCTTTGGGGTTTGAAGCCGCCTCGCGGGGTGTGGCAAATGTACAAATGGTTGAATGTCACCCTCAAACAATTGTTGCACTGCGTCATTTGCGTGATAAGCTAAAGGCTGACCATGTCAAAATTCAGCCCGGCGATGCTAAATTAGTGATTCCTAAGCTTAATCAGGCGCAGTTTGACCTTATATTACTTGACCCGCCTTTTGGTCAAAATTGGTTTCCGTCTTTATTTACCCAAGTGTCACCATTATTAATTCCGGGTGGCCTGTTGTATGTTGAGGCAGAAGCATTATTTGAACCACCCGAGTTGTTTGAAACACTTAGAACCGGGCACGCAGGTGCCGTACATTATCAACTTCTTCAAATAAAACAGCCTACAACATGATTACAGCAATTTACCCTGGCACATTTGACCCCCTCACGCGCGGCCACGAGGATTTAGTTCGCCGCGCATCAACTTTGTTTGATTATGTTGTTGTGGGTATTGCGCAAAGCCATGCTAAAAAGCCGTTTTTCTCTATCGACGAACGAGTTGAAATCGCCCGAGAAGTGCTTGGGCACTATACAAACGTTAAGGTTGCCAGTTTTTCTGGTCTTTTAAAAGATTTCGTGCGGGAACAAGAAGGTCGCGTCATCATTCGCGGCCTAAGAGCCGTTTCAGATTTTGAATATGAGTTTCAAATGGCTGGTATGAACCGTCATTTATTGCCAGAGGTTGAAACGCTTTTTTTAACACCTTCAGATCAATATCAGTTTATATCTGGCACGATTGTGCGGGAAATAGCCTTTTTAGGTGGCGATGTGAGTAAATTTGTATTTCCGTCGGTTGACCGATGGTTGCAAGAAAAGTCTAAAGATCGTCGTGAGCAAACTTGGTCACACGGCTCAGTAAACGGCTAAATGTAGGCTTTTTCATTAAGGCAAGACATGGCATTACGTATTACCGATGAATGTATTAATTGTGACGTTTGCGAGCCTGAATGCCCAAACGACGCTATTTCTATGGGTGAGCTCATATACGTCATTAACCCCAACGCTTGCACAGAGTGCGTGGGGCATCACGAAGAGCCGCAATGCAAAGTGGTTTGCCCCGTTGACTGCATTGAGATTCACCCAGAATTCAAAGAGTCTGAAGAGGCTTTAATGTTTAAGTACCATACCTTGACGTCTCGCGTTGACGTCTAGCATTGACGTTAGGCGTGAGCACCTCGCGCTGATACTGCGCGTTAACGTCTCAAACTCTCGTGTTTTGGCCTAAAAGAGGCCTGAGTTCAAATCATTTAATCGAACTATTTAATCGAACTATTAAATCGAACCATTTAATCGAACGATCAAAACAAACTACCCATTCGAACGATCAAATGGTTTCACTTGACTATCTGGGTGAACTTTAACCAAGCGGCACGATTGACCGCAAGCATTACTGAACCATACTGCAGATAAATCACCTTCGTCGACCACATCAAAAACCTGACCTTGCGCGTTGATCGTGCGACGCACACTGTCATCGTCTTCCATCACATCAAGAGGAATATCGAGGCGAATCATGCCTGGGCAGCGCAAAGCAAGGTAACCAAATTTCAAACTGATTTCAATCTTTGCTAAGGCAGGCAGTTGTGTTGCAGTCATCAATTGGTCATCATCATTAAGCACTAACCAACGATGGTGATAAGGGGCTGCCTGCTCAGAGGCGACGAGCGAGCAGCCTAAGATGGGCTGAGAAGCGGTTGCTTGATTCATGATTTAAGCTTGAGATGATGTTGTTTGAGGTAGGGTAGCGCTTGCTTCATCAGGTGCACTGGCAGCCACTAAAGCGGGTGCCGCAGAGGGTGCTGCAAAAATATCAACATGACCGATTTCGCAACCTTCCGCTCTAATGCGCGCTGCAAGCCACTCGTTCACATCGCCTTGTTCAACCTGACCGGTCTCAGTAACAGCCTGAGCAATACCCTGTGCCAACAACCGAATTAAAGTTAGATGCTCAGGGTTCATTAATGCCCAATTACTCAAACCCTGCGACACGGTAAACGAACGTGTTTGCAAAGCACTGATTAAAGCTTGTGCAGCATGGGGCCCAGCAGCCGAACCAAACCCTTTATCAGTTTGTTGGTGCTCAATAAAGGCCTTCAGCACGGCTTCATCAGCAGCATGTGGTGGTAACCATTTTTCTATACCGTTATATGTCAAGACGGTGTACAACGGCGATTTAAGGGCCTGAGCAAAATGCTTTAACCACTCAACTGAGACCAAATCAAAAAAAGCAGCAGCAGTAATTAAATCTGGCTTCTTATTTAACACCTCAGCATATGATTTCATTAAATCAGCTTGCAAAAACTGAACGTTGAGCGTGCGATCACTTTGCTTGATTTCAAAATTTTGATCATCGTCAACAATCACTTCATCGGCCCAATCGAGCAGTGCTTCACGGGCTGCACTTAAAAGAAGAGGGTCGTAATCGACAAGAGTCCAGTTTTGTTGACGACCTAAAAACGGGGCTAAACCGCGTAAGTTTGAGCCCGTGCCACAGCCTAAATCAATCACACTTAAATTAGGTAATGTTTTACCGTGAATGGCTTTTAAATAATCAAGCAAGGTTCGTTTGACCATGTTGTTGCAAGAGGCATGATCAACCGGTTCACGAACACTCAGCCACTCTGCTGAAAAACTACTCATAATGATTAAGCTCCGTATATTTTATGTTGCGATTGAACCAAACTGATGTGACACCAGTTTTGCAAACATGCCACCTGCTTGCGCCAATTCTGTAAATGTACCTGATTCAACAATACGCCCACCATCAAAGACTAAAACCATATCAGCATGACGAATCGTTGATAAACGGTGTGCGATGATGAGTATGGTGCGGTTTTGAGCAGCCGCTTCAAGTGCGGCCTGAACACGCACTTCTGTGTCAGCGTCTAACGCACTGGTGGCCTCATCAAGAATCAGTATGGGGGGGTCTTTAAGTAGCACTCTGGCAACGGACAAGCGTTGACGCTCGCCACCCGATAACGCCCGCCCCCGCTCGCCTATGCGGGCATCAAAGCCATGCGGCTGACGCTCAATAAAATCAAGCGCTTGCGCCTGCTTTGCCGCTTGCGTGAGCTCTTCTAAGGATGCGTCGGGTTTACCCACACGCAGGTTGTCTGCGATAGAACGGTTAAACAGTAAAGCTTCTTGAAACACAACACCAATATTTTGACGAAGACCATCTAGCGTCATCGATTTAATATCTTGGCCATCAATTAAAACCTGCCCTTGTTCAGGGTCAAAGACGCGGTGTAATAAAGCCAACGCGGTTGATTTTCCGGCGCCTGAGGCACCCACCAAAGCAACCGTTTGGCCGGGTTCAACCACAAAGTTTAGGTTATTAACCGCAGCACTTTTACCATCATATGAAAACGTCACATCTTTAAACTCAACCCTACCCTGCAAACGACCCGGGTTGGTTGCTTGCGCCACCTCTCGCACCTGTGGGTGGGTGTCAAGCACATCAAAAAACTCGACCAAGCGTGGGGCTTCCATAGCCAACCGATTGATAAAACTCACCACTTGTTCGAGGCGACCAATAATCATGCCGGCAAAGACGATGAAGGTAACAATTTCACCGACTGTGATGAGGTTACGCGTAAACAACCAAAGCCCTAATAACAAGATCGATAAAACAGTCAATGTTGTGGCTGATCGCACCAATACGGTCACCACTGCCCACCAAGATAAAACGGGAAATTGTGCCCGCACAACGCGGTCACTTAAGCCTCTTAACGTTTGCACTTCATGCTGAATGCGAGCAAAACTTTGAACAAGGGCAATGTTACCTAAGGTGTCTGATACGTGCTCAGCCAAGTCTGAATGATGCCCCTCAACTTGACCTTGCAGACTGTGCGTTTTTTTTAAAACGATGTTTGTGACGATTACAAAAACAATGCACAACACGATAAGCAATGAGGCCAACTGCCAATTCATATATAAGGCAATGGGAATCAACACAATAATAGAAACAAAGGCTGACAAATGATCACGAAAAAAACCAAGCCATAAAGCCCACATCGCATCGGCACCTTGCAACATAATTTTCACAAGGCGACCAGAATGCATGCCATGGCGCTGATGAGAAGGGAGCTGCAAAATATGTTCAAAATAATTGCGCAGCACGACATGACGACGCTTATGTGCCAGACGATCAGCAAATAGAGCGATAGTGGTGCCACAAACAATGGTGAATAAGCCGAATATGATCCAGGCGGCCAGAAAAGGCCATAATGTGAACCAAAGCGCGTCTTTTGACATTGACGCTGCACGCGTCAAGGTATCAATAATTTTGCCAAATAAAATGGGCTCGGCAAATAAAGCCAAAACCAGCAAAACGTTAGCTAATGACAACCAACCTGCAGTACGCCCGTCTTGCCCGAGTTGCTTAAGAACTCGGGTGTAGAGACGAACGTAATGCATTAGCCACCGCTCGACAAGGGTGGTGCGTCAGGTGAGCGCAGATCTTGGCTGCTTAAGGCAGGCAGAGAAAGCTCTTTAAGCACTGCAGGGGTATTGAACTCTTCAGGTATACCAAACCAACGTATACGCTTTAAAAACAAACCAACAGAGGGCCAAGATGTGATGACAGCAAGTGGTACGGCAACCAACATACCGCCCATAAACACCAGTGCGAATGGAATCGTCTCAGGGTGAAGGTGAGCGAGTGGCCAAATTAGTAATGCCCCCACTACAAAATGCAGGCTATAACTTCGTACAGCTTGCAAAACAGGCACCACGTGATCGTCGCGCGCCTGACCTGACCAAGTGATATTTTTGCCAAATAACAAACCAACTAAAAATACCGTTTGTGAAACCCACATAATTGAGGTCAACAACAATGAAAAAATTGAATCAACAATTAATGCACTACTGAACCGAAGCACCCCACCAAAACTGCGGCGTGTCGATGCACGCAACAACACGACAGCAGCGCTTGAGATTTTAGGTAGAAATATGACCAACAACAAAATCAAAAAAAGCACAGTGCCCGGGCCTAAATCAATGACACGATTAATATTGTAGGTTGAGCCGATCAACACTGAAAAGGCGGTAATCATAACCATCCAGGCGGGTGAGCCTGTAAACATCATGACCGCTAATATGAGTTGCATACGACTTGTCGGCTTTATGCCTGGCAAATTAAGTAAACGTGCATATTGCATATTTCCCGCACACCAGCGTAAATCGCGACCTAAAAAATCATTTAACGTTGGGGGGTTTTCTTCCCAGCTGCCATCTTCAAAGGGGTAAACGCGTACTTCATAACCGGCGCGACGCATTAAAACGGCTTCGAGTTGATCGTGGCTAAGAATATGCTTTTCTTGCCCGCCGCGACCTTTCAATACAGGCATTTCGCAAGATTGCATAAAAGGTGCCAGACGTATGACTGCGTTGTGCCCCCAGTACGGGCCACAATCACCCTGCCACCAAGCACTACCCATGGTGTATGAGCGCATACCTAAACGCATACCAAATTGAAAGATTCGGGTAAACGCACTTGTAGAGGGTAAGCCCACGACCAGGCTTTGCAAAATGCCCATTCCAGGGCTGGCTTGCATAATGCGCACCAAGCGCAACATGGCTGACGCGCTCATAAAACTATCGGCATCAAGTACTAAAGCAAAATCGTGTTGTGCGCCCCATTGGTTACAAAAATCTTTGATGTTGCCTGCTTTGTAGCCTGTATTGATTTCACGACGACGATAAGTCAATGCGATTTGTTCTTGCCAAGAAACCGCTAACTGCTCAAAAGCTACGCGCTCTTGCTCACCAATTTGTTGATCAGTGGTGTCGCTTAAAACATACACGTGAAATTTTTTGCCCTCACCGCTTTGTGCTAAGCCGCGCATCATGGCTTCGAGGTTACGTACCAAGCGTGCTGGCATTTCATTACGAATGCAGAGTAGTAACGCTGTGGTTGTATTGATGGGCAGATCTTCAGGTACACCTGCCGCTGCAGGGTTCACCACTGCGAGAGGGCTGCGAGCGAAAACACTGATTAAAAAACCAATAATGGAATTCCAAAAGCCTATTGAAAGCCACGGCAAGATCAACACAAAAGAAGCAAGAATGACGATATCAATGCCTGATATGCCACCCACTAATAAAGTTAAATACATTAAATAAAATAGTGCTGCACTGCTGGCAGCGACTAAAGTTGCAAACAATATACGCCTTTGCGTCATCATTTCTATGCCTAAAACATGTTAGTTGGTAAAGGGTTAAATCATGTGATGATTTATTTGCCATCTTGGGCGACGCTTAGGCCGCCACAAAGATCTGGGCATAACCTATAATTTCGCTAAGTGTTGAAGTATAGGGCAAACCCTGTATTTTCCAAAAATATTTTTTTAATTCAGTTGTTTATGCACACTCAAATCGATCAATCTCACGCACTTTGGTATGTCTCACCCCATCAGGTTGAAATAAAGCCTGAAAAATTGTCGCCTTTAGGTCCCAATCAGGCACAAGTTCGCTCGCTTTTTGGGGCAATTAGTCGAGGTACCGAATCGCTTATTTTCAAAGGTTCCGTACCTGAATCTGAATACGAGCGCATGCAATCACCTTTTATGGGGGGGCAATTCCCCTTTCCTGTTAAATATGGTTACTGCAATGTTGGGTGCGTCACAAGTGGCCCAAGTGAGCTATTAGGCCAGCATGTTTTTTCGCTTTCACCGCACCAAACTGTTTTTAATGCCCCCATTTCCGCTTTGTCAGTCATCCCCAGCCATATTCCGCCTGCAAGGGGCGTTTTGGCTGCCAATATGGAAACCGCATTGAATGGTGTTTGGGTGGGTCACCCTGCGCCCGCTGACCGTTTAGCCATAGTGGGCGGCGGGGTCATTGGGTTATTGATTGCGTATTTATGTCGCCATTTACCTGGGGCTGAGGTCACTTTGGTTGACACAAACCCCGATCGAGCTGCAATCTGCCGCGATTTGGGTATAGATTTTGCAACGCCCGATCAAGCCCCGACTGAATGTGATGTGGTGTTTCATGCCAGTGGTCACCCAGCAGGTTTAACCACCGCATTAGGTTTGGCTGGCGAAGAAGCCACTGTGGTTGAACTGAGTTGGTTTGGGTCACAACCCGTGAACGTGCCCCTAGGCGGGGCTTTTCACAGCCGCCAGTTGCGCTTATTGTCTTGCCAAGTCGGGCATATTGAATCGTCACACAAAGCCCGCTGGCATTATGCAAGACGTTTGCAAGCAGCGATCAATTTACTGGCTGACCCTTGCCTAGATGCCTTATTAGCACCCGCCACACCGTTTGATCAATTAACTCGTACACTACCCGACCTCTTCAGCCCGCAATCGCGTGTGCTGTGTCAAGTTATTCAATACCCTTAAAGGAACAATCATGTTTGCAGTTGAAGTTCGTGATCACATTATGGTGGCACACTCATTTCGTGGTGAAGTTTTTGGTCCTGCACAAGCACTGCATGGCGCGACATTTGTTGTTGATGCGGCTTTTTTCTCTGAGCAGCTTGACGCCAACAGTATCGTGATTGACATTGGGCGCGCGCTTGATGTCTTGAAAGAAATATTGGTACCTTTGAATTATAAAAATTTAGATGCCGTGCCTGAGTTTGCCGGCTTAAATACGACAACTGAATTTTTAACCAAACATATATTTGATCTGTTGGCTGATGCTGCGCGCAACGATCGCTTGGGTCGTCCGGGCAAAGAGCTTCATTCAATTCGTATCAATATTTCTGAATCGCATGTTGCGCGTGCATGGTACGAAGCCAAAATCTGGTAATTTTTTGACTCAACACGCTTGGCCCATCTGTTTTGCTTACCCGGGTGACCTTAACACGGCCACCGGGGGTTATGTCTATGCACGACGCATGATGCAAGCGCTAACTGAGCAAGGTTGGTTGGTCTGCCCACTGGCGTTAGGTGATGGCTTTCCGTTGCCAACAGTCGCTACCTGCGAGCAAGCGCTTGATCGGTTAAAAGACGTACCCAGTGGGCATTTATTGGTGATAGATGGCTTAGCGCTTGGCGTTTTACCCCAAGCTGCTCAGCAGTTACATCAACTGGGTCGGCCCTTTACCGCACTGGTGCATCACCCCCTTGCACGTGAAGCGGGCATCACAGTTGACCGAGCCGAGCAACTGCATCAAAGCGAACACGATGCGCTTAAATGCGCGTCGGGCGTTATCGTCACCAGCGCAGAAACAGCGCGCACGGTTGCAAAAGATTTTGATCTTTTACTTAAAAATATTGTGGTGGCGTACCCGGGCACAGACCGCCCCTCGCAAGCCCCTTCGATGGTGTCTGCCCCCACTAAAAGACCCAAGCGCTTGCTTTCTGTGGGTTCATTCGTGCCACGCAAAGGCTTTGATGTGCTGATTCAAGCATTAGCCCCACTCACCGCACTTGAGTGGCAACTTAATATCGTGGGTGATAACACACGCGATTTAGCCACAACCGAATATATTCAAAAGTTGATTCAATTGCACCACCTGCAAGATCGCATCGAATGCACGGGTGCGGTTGATCAAGAAACATTGCTTGACCACTACGCCAATGCTGACATCTTTGTTCTAGCATCGCTTTATGAGGGCTATGGCATGGCTTTTGCTGAAGCATTGGCTGCGGGCTTGCCCATCGTCGGCACCAAGGGTGGCGCCATACCCGACACGGTGCCCTGTACGGCTGGCATCTTAGTTGAACCTGGAAATATCACCGCTTTTTCACAAGCTATAAAACAGCTACTGACTCACGATGCGCTTTACGAACAACTCAAGCAAGGGGCACTAGTCTGTGCAAACGATCTACCCACATGGGAGCAAAGCGCTACTATTTTTGCTCAAGCGCTGGTCTTAAATCACAATCAAGCAACAAGTCGGGCGCAAGCGCATAAGCCTTAACAGTAAAACGCTTAACATCTTGCATACGCTTTAAAGCGTTCAAATTTAAACCTGCTTTGCCTGCACCTAAAATTAAAGGCGCAACAATAAGGTGTAAGTGATCAATACATTCTGCATCGATAAATTGACTTAATGTGTGTGCGCCCCCCTCAACCAGTATGCGATGCATCCCCTGTTGAGCCAATAAATTAAGTACATCAATTGGGTTCACTGGTGAATGACTTGAACCTTTAGCTTCTGGTAAGGCAAGCACCTCAACCCCAGCGGGCAAACTAAGGCGTTCATTATGACGTGTCAGCACGATGCGTCTAGCCCCATCTGCTTGAAAAATTTTCGCTTGCGAGGGCACTCGACCGCGGGGGTCAAGCACAATACGGGCGGGCGATGTTCCCGGGCATAACCTGACCGTTAACATGGGGTCATCAGCCACAACCGTGCCCACTCCCACCAAAACCGCATCAACGCAAGCTCTAAGCTGATGCAAATGCGCTAAACCGCCAGAACCATTGATATATTTTGAATGGCCCGTCGAGGTGGCTATAAAGCCATCAAGAGACTGTCCTAACTGTCCAACGACCATTCGCCCTTTAGGCCCAAGCATCAGTTTTTTATCAGACCAGATGGGTATTTGTTGCAAACCAGCCATGATTAAGGGTAGTCCCTAATAAAATTAAATCATTTTTTCAAATTAGCAGTAAAATTATGTTCTTAGTGTATTTACTAAGAATTTAATAACTAACTTTGCATTTTAAATTATTCACGCTCCATCTTTCGGTGCTTTAATGAAATCTTCCGCTGCAATGATTAAGCCTGTACACAACAACGGTGTGCATTCTGTTTTAACATCTGTAGACCGTGTTACGAGTGATTTACGACGAGGCGAACCCGTTGTGGTTACCCTCGGTACCCAAGCAATCTGGATGATGGCCGCTGAAGCGGTCGATATGCACCACATTGAGGAATTTACGGCACTTTCAAACGATGTTGTCAAAGTGCTTCTTACCGGTCAGCGCGCCCTTCGCTTAGGCATGGTAACCACTCTAGAGGCCGGTTGGGTTGCTGAATCTAAAAGCCCGCTTGATGCCCATTTAATTGGGCTCGCCGCTGACCCAACGCTTGCCGATGTCGATCTTGATGCGGCAGCTCAAATTTTATCAAGCTGGAAGGTAAAGCCTGCCAGTCGGCTCGAAATGGCTTGCGTCAAACTCACTAAATTTTCGCGCCTTTTACCTGCAGCGTTAATTAGTTCTGTTACGGGCCCCATTCCCGAAAATACATTGGTTGTTACAGCTGAAGATGTCGAGTCATACAGCGTCGAGGCAGCCAATGCATTACAAATTGTTAGTCAAGCACACGTTCCACTTGAAGACGCAGAGCTCGTCAAGATTGTTGCCTTTCGCCCCCACGACGGTGGCACTGAGCACCTCGCCATTGTGGTGGGTACACCCGATCTTAATAAACCCGTCATGATTCGTATTCATTCCGAATGCTTTACGGGTGACTTACTCGGTTCAATGCGTTGCGATTGTGGTAACCAGCTTCGTGGGGCCATTGCTTTAATGGGCTCAACCGGTGGTGGCATTCTGTTGTACATGCAACAAGAGGGTCGTGGCATTGGCTTAATTAACAAACTACGTGCTTATCAACTTCAAGATTCAGGCCTCGATACCGTCGACGCAAATTTGGCTATCGGTTACGACGAAGACGAACGCGAGTACTTACCTGCGGCCCAAATGCTTGAGCGTTTAGGTGTTAAGTCTGTACGTTTATTAACTAATAACCCACGAAAAGTTGATTCATTAACTCGATTTGGTATTGATGTGGTTGAACGTGTCGCACACGTTTTTCCAGCAAATCATCATAATCGGGGTTATTTGTACACCAAGGCAACAAAAGGCGGTCACTTGTTTAACTACCCTGAACCTGAGGGTGTTGTAGAGAAGTGATCAGGCTAACTGTGAAGGGTGACTAAAATCAAGCCCCTTTCAACTGTTGCTAATATACTGATTCAGATGTTTTAATTTACTGCAGCAAGATTTGCTGCGGTAAATAGCAAATTAAATAACTAGCTTGATATGAAGTCTGCCATGTAGCTTGTCATGTAGCTTGCCTCAAGCTTTAAACGCCTTAAACGTTAAATAAGAAATTCAGCACATCGCCGTCGTGCACAACATACTCTTTGCCTTCAGCACGCATCTTTCCTGCTTCTTTAGCGCCTTGCTCACCCTTAAAAGCAACGAAATCTTCAAACGCAATCGTTTGAGCGCGTATAAAACCACGCTCAAAATCAGTATGAATCACACCAGCAGCTTGCGGGGCTGTGGCACCAATAGGCACTGTCCAGGCGCGAACTTCTTTAACGCCCGCCGTAAAATACGTTTGCAAGCCGAGTAGCTTAAAGGCTGCGCGAATGAGGCGATCAAGGCCGGGCTCTTGCATGCCAATGTCTTGAAGAAAAACAGCTTTATCTTCGTCTGCCAAGTCAGCGATTTCAGCTTCAATGGCTGCACAAATAGCCACCACGGGTGCGTTACGTTTGGCAGCATAATCTTCAAGCTGTTGCAGTAAAGGGTTATCGATGAAACCTTTTTCGCCCACATTACCAACGTACATAGCGGGTTTAGAGGTAATAAAACATAGGGGCGCAATGAGTGTCTGATCATCGGTTGACAACCCTAAAGATCGTATAGGCTGAGCCTGATTCAAGTGCACAAGACATTTTTCAATAATACCCACAACACGTTGCGCATCTTTATCACCAGAGCGGGCGGTTTTTTGATAACGGTGCAATGCCTTTTCAGCGGTTTGCATATCAGCTAAAGCCAACTCAGTTTCAATCACTTCGATATCTGCGATCGGGTCAACACGGTTTGAAACGTGAATCACGTTGTCGTCTACAAAACAACGCACAACGTTTACGATGGCATTGGTTTCACGAATGTGTGACAAAAATTGGTTACCCAACCCTTCACCTTTACTGGCCCCAGCTACTAAACCAGCAATATCTACGAACTCAACCGTGGCAGACACAATGCGTTCAGGATCAACAATTGCAGCAAGTTTTTGTAAGCGTTCATCGGGCACTTCAACCACACCGACGTTGGGCTCAATCGTACAAAAAGGGTAGTTTTCAGCAGCAATACCTGCCTTGGTTAACGCATTAAAAAGAGTCGATTTACCCACGTTAGGTAGGCCGACGATGCCGCATTGCAGTGCCATATGATTTCCTGAACAAAAAAAATATCGAGTTAACCGACAGTTTAACCGTTTGACCAACCCATAGAGATCACTACCCAAGCGGCCATCAACGGACCGAAGTTATACAGAGCATGTAACCAAATTGCGTCGGCCAAACTTCGTGTGACACGCACCCATGACATGACTAAACCGGCTAACCATTGCGGCATCACCAAAAGTGGCAATAAAAGCCAGTTTATATCTGTGAACTTAAAATTTAATAAATGCAGGCCTGCGAAGCCAAGCAGGCTTAAATGCATGACCCAAGGGAAATAATGTCGATACTGGCGCAACCGACGAAACCCACCCGCTGACAAGTGCCGCACTTGTCGGGTTGATTGCACAGCAAGCAAAATGGTCAACGCAATCATGATCGACTGCAACCAACCAAGGCCTTGCCATATTGCTAAACAGATTAAAGGCACAACCCATAAAGCTTGGGCAGGTCTGCGCAAACCAAATCGGAAGAGTAGTTCTTCAATAATGGGCGCCCAAACAATAGCCAGTAACCAAGGCAATTGTTTGGGGTCAATTAGTGAGTCAGCATTCATATTTTTAACCACACTCACTACGATGGGGCCCAAAACAAACAAATTGATCAGCCACAAGGCAAAAGCCCAAGCGAAGAGCCTGCCCACAGAAAATGTCGGCAGCCAATCTTGTAACCAGCCTGAGGTTTTAGACTGTCGATTGGGGTAACGTGCCAATCGGGGTCGCAAACAAAAGGCCAAGCAAAGGCGCCACTCGACTGACCAAGGCATTTGAGCTGTTTGTTTAGTCGGGGTCACGGTGTAGGCCATTCATTGCAACGGTCATATCACCGTCGAGTATTTGTGAGTAATAATTTTTGCAACGCCATAAGGCGTCTTCAATGCGCACGCTTTCATCTTGACGGGGCTGATGCAGAACAAAATCAGACACTTGCTGGTTTAAATTTAGTAAACGGGGGTGGCCAATACCGATACGAAGACGCCAAAAATTTGGGTCTGCCAGAGCGGCTTGAATATCTTTGAGGCCGTTGTGGCCAGCATGCCCACCACCTTGCTTAAGTCGAAGCTGGCCTGGGGCTAAATCAAGCTCATCATGAAGTACCAAAATGGCTGCTGGCTCTATTTTGTAAAAGCGTGCTAGTGCCCCGACACACTGGCCTGAACGATTCATGAAGGTTGTGGGTTTAGCAAACCAAATTTGGCGTCCCTGGTATCGCGCTTTGGCCACTTCCCCAAAAAAAGCTTTCTCTGGGTTGAAGGTTGCACCTAGAAAAGACGCCCATTCTTGTACCAACCAAAAGCCTGCGTTATGGCGTGTTTTGGCATACTCTGGGCCCGGGTTACCCAAGCCAACGATTAGTGAAAGAGCTTCAGACTTCATGTCGTCATTATTATCGATTTAAGGCAGTTGAGTGATCAATCAAATTGACCAAAAGGGTTGAATAGATGACAACAAAATAAAAACCCCTCGCACCCGGTAATCGGCATGCGAGGGGTTTGCGACCAACCAAATTAAACTATTACATTTAAATCACAATGGGCTAAATAAATTTTGGGTGCCCTATGATAATTTAGTAATAATTTAGTAATAATTTAGTGCTGACTTAGTGCTGATTTAATAATCATTAAATGATCAAAAATTAGCACTAAAAATAGGTTGTTACGCTTTAGGTTATTACGCTTTAGGTGCACCCGCGGCAGCGGTGTCTTCGTCACCTTTTTTGGCAGCGGGTACGGTAGCCGTCGCAATCAATGGGTTAGTCTCGCCACCGTGCGATACAAAGGTCACGCCCAAAGGCAACTTGATATCAGCCAAATGAATCACTGAACCCACAATAACGTTGGCCAAATCAACCTCAATGAACTGTGGCAAGTTTGCAGGCAAACATGCAATATCAAGCTCGGTCAAAATGTGAGAAATAATGGCTGAACTCAGCTTCACAGCAGGTGATACGTCAGCATTGATAAAGTGCAACGGCACTTTTGTGTGCAAGACTTTACTTGCGTCAACACGTTGGAAATCGACATGTAACACCAACTGCTTGTAAGGGTGCCACTGCACGTCGCGCAACAATACTTGCTGCGACTGCTCGCCTACCTTCATGTTTAAGATTGATGCGTGAAAAGATTCTTTACGCAGAGCGTGATAAATTTCGTTGTGATCGAGCTCAATATTTAAGCTTGGCTGTGCGCTACCGTAAACAATGGCAGGTACACGACCAGCTAGGCGCAGGCGGCGGCTCGCACTCGATCCCTGGACGCTTCTAAGGGTTGCATTAAATTCCATGAAAAAAACTCCGTAATGGGGGGTTAGCCCGGTCTAAATTGAACACGTCAACATTGTCGTGTTTTTGAATATTTCACCGCGACCAGTGAAACATTCAATCTGGTAGTGATTCGGTGCGTATCTAGCCCTGCCCGAACCCACTGTATTTTAAATTTTAATCAACAAACAATGAACTCACCGACTCGGCGTGCGAAATACGCAAAATGGTTTCGCCCAGCAAGGCTGCGCAAGACAACTGACGAATTTTGCTACACGCTTTAGCGGCCTCTGAAAGCGGAATAGAGTCTGTTACAACTAATTCGTCAAGCTCTGACTCGCGAATACGGTCGATTGCACCGCCTGACAAGACGGCATGAGTACAGTAGGCAAACACCTGCCCTGCCCCACGCTCTTTAAGCGCTTGTGCGGCTTTACAGAGCGTGCCAGCGGTATCGACCATGTCGTCCATAATTAAACATGTGCGGCCATCGACATCACCGATGATATTCATCACTTCAGAGACATTGGCACGCGGACGGCGTTTATCAATAATGGCTAAATCGGCCTCAAGCTGTTTGGCCAAGGCGCGGGCACGCACCACACCACCAATATCGGGTGATACGACTACCAAATTTGATAGGTTTCGACGCCAAATATCGCCAAGTAATATGGGGCCTGCATAAATATTATCAACAGGAATATCGAAAAAACCTTGAATTTGATCGGCGTGAAGATCCATTGTGAGAACGCGGTCAACACCAACCACTTGCAACATGTTGGCCACTACTTTTGCAGTAATGGCCACTCGGGCAGAGCGCGAGCGACGATCTTGCCGGGCGTAACCAAAATAAGGAATGGCGGCCGTAATACGGCCAGCTGATGCACGCCTGAGGGCATCAACCATCACCATGATTTCCATCAAATTATCATTGGTGGGTGCACAAGTGGGTTGCAGAACGAAAACGTCTTTACCGCGCACGTTTTCGTTGATTTCTACCATCACTTCGCCATCAGAAAAACGCCCAACGGACATTTTACCTAAAGACATATCGAGATGATTTGCGACGTCGACAGCCAAACGCGTGTTGGCGGTGCCAGTGAAAATCATGAAACTTTCTTGGGCCATAACGTCAATCATGCGTAGGGTAAACAAAAAATTGTTGTGCTCAGTGTGAAATAAAACGCCACGTCGCAAAAACGCTTGATGAAAAGGGGCTGGGGAAGAAGGATTCGAACCTTCGCATGCCGGAATCAAAATCCGGTGCCTTAACCAGCTTGGCGATTCCCCATCTAACTAATCGTTCACCCAATGCTTAAGTGGGTGTTCAGCATAGCCATCACAAGCAAAAATGTCACCTATGGGACTACCCGCGCCACTTTCGGCTTGAGCTTTATTACCTAACAACCTCGTCAACAGAACGTGACGCGCATTAACTGCTTCGCTTGGGGTGGCATGCTCTGAGAACAAACAACCCCCTGACCCCGTTAACCTCGTTTCAAGCTCGGCTTGGCAAAGCCAATTAAATGCAGCCGAAACTAATGGGTACTGACGAAAAACAACGGGTTGAAGGTCGTTTTTACCAAACCCATTGGGGGTAGTCTTTACGAAACTTTCAACACCGGAAAAGTCCGTAATTTTGACGCGTTCTGACTGTCGTGTCAAATCAGGGTCATTAAATACACTTTGAGTCTTCACGCTTTGACGAGGATCAATCACGAGATAACTTTGTGAGGCAAGCCCAACAGGCGTTAATTGCTCACCGATTCCTTGGGCAAAGGCAGATTGACCAAACAAGAAAAAGGGGACGTCAGCCCCAAGACCTAGGCCAATTTGCATCAATTGTGCGCGGTTTAAACCGCAGCGCCACAACCGATTTAAGCCAATCAGCACAGTGGCCGCATCGCTTGAACCACCACCCAACCCACCACCGACTGGTATGCGCTTATTAACTAAAATATGCGCACCTAAACGGCAACCTGTGGCTTTTTGCAGGGCCAGGGCAGCGCGAACCACTAGGTCATGTTGCTCTGGCAGCGCTTCGCTTAAATTCGTTTCACGCGTGATGCCTGCGCCCATCGTTAAATCAATTGAAATGCTGTCAGCTAAGGAAATCAAACGGAACAGCGTTTCAAGCAAGTGATAGCCATCATCTCGCCTGCCGACGACATGCAAAAATAAATTAAGCTTAGCCGGGGCAGGTAAATCGTAAAGCATCATGGCTGGGCATCAACAATCAGTTTTAAAGTAACCGCTCGTTGAGTCAATTTTTGTGTCAACGACAAAAAAGTGGGCCCTTGCTCATCGTACCGACTCAAGCTGACTAACCATTGGCCTGCAATAAAAGACGTGATGCGCTGGTCACTGTCGCGCTTTATTTGCGTGGCTTGTAGTGATGTCGACAGACGACCTTGAAACCAATCACGTAGCGCTTGAATGGGCACAGGTTCAGAAAAAATATTGATTAATAATTCATCTGCAGACGTTGCTGTGATGGGTGTTTCGCCAGGAACAAGAAGCACCGACTGCTTGGGTTGAACTTCAATACGCGCAAGCGTGACACCAACTGGTGAGCTTAGATCAAGCGTTAAGCCTTGCTGTAAATCTTGCCAGTAAAAACGGCCTTGAAGAAACTCATCAGGCTTTTGTTGGTCTTGCACCAACATTGAAAAGCGACCGCTTCGCACCATTTCGCCTGGCTGCAAAGTTTGGGGGGTGTAAACACTGGCACACCCTGACAAGACAAGCACACAGACGCCAAGCGCCCAATTGCGCAGCACTAGAATCAAGGTTTGACCCCGAAGCGTTTCATGGTGTTATTTAACGCTGCATTATTTGAATCGCGTGATACGGCTTTTAACCAAAGCGCTCGAGCGGCCTCTTTTTTTCCTTGCAACCAAAACACTTCGCCCAAGTGAGCGGCAATTTCAGCATCGGGTCGCATATCGTAGGCTTGTTGCAAGTACTTGACCGCTTCAGACAAATCACCCATTCTGAATTTGACCCAGCCTAAACTGTCTAAAATAAAAGGGTCTTGTGGCAAGAGCTCATGAGCGCGCATAATCAACGTTAGCGCCTCAGGTAAGCGCTTGTTTCGATCAGCTAAAGCATAACCCAGAGCGTTGTATGCCTGTGCGTAGTTTTCATCAAGCGCGATGACTTCACGCAGATAGTTTTCCATCTTATCGATTTGACCTTGACGCTCGAGCAACATGGCCAATTCATATTTAATTTCAATTGAATCTTGTATTTTTTTATCAGCGTCAATCAACCGAATGATGGCATCATCGTTACGATTGGCTTCTCTTAAAATTTGAGTGACGGTCAGTAAACCCACCAGACGCTCGTCTTCATCGATGGGGTTGGCTGCATCAATCATGCGCAAGGCCTCATCGACCCGACCTTGTAAAGCGCGCAGTGAAGCTTGACGTAAGCGCGCTGGGTATCGTGCTGCAGGCTCTTCTATTTTTCCAAGATATGCAATGGCTTCGTCATACTGCTTTTGGTCTTCTGCAATGCGTGACAACATGGTATAAGCATCTACCAAAGCGTTACTGGCATCTGTTGCACCCGGATCATTTGCATTGCCGCGTTGCGTTTGAACCGTCACGTATTGCTCAAGAAAGCGTTTCGATTGATCTAAACGTTTAGCACGATAGGCAACCTGTGATTGCATATAAAGCACATCAAAGTCTTCAGGTGACGTCTTTGCCATGTCTGCCAACTCTGCTAAAGCCCCATCAAAATCGCCCTGCTCAGTGAGCCGGCTCGTTAACATCGTGCGCAATTGCCTCGCATTGGGGTTGTATTTTGCAAACAGGCGTGCCGCCGCAATGGCTTGGTCAGCATTCACACGCAAACCATAATCAAGCACACGCATTGCAGCATCTTGTGACCGAGGGGCCAGTGCTTGTGCTTTTTGAGCCTCGCTGTAAGCGCGTTTGAAGTCTTGTCCCGACTCGGCGATGTCGGCTAAAGCCATATAACCAATGAGCGTATTTTGTTGCTTAGTCGCTGACAAAACTTCTTCGAGAATTTTCAAAGCCTCAGCCCGATCTTTCATACGATTTAAAACACCCATCACACGCGCGAAGCCTGTGGCTTTGTCTGGCGTAGAGTCAACTTGTTTAACAAGTTCTTGCACCAACCCTTCGGTTTTACCCGCCGAGGCTGACAAAGCCAGTTTTGTGGCTGAGGCCTCTGGGTCTTTGGGGTCTAAGAAAGCCCAAAAGGTGGCTGATTCGAGGGCGCCAGGCAAATTACCTGCCGACACATAAAGCTCGAGAGCACGTTTGGCTAAACGTGGATCACTGGTTTCTCGCGCCAACTTGATCATGGTGTTTGCAGCCGGCAAAAAACTACCGCGTTGCGCTGCCATATCAGCCGCTAATATTCTAAATAACAAACTTGAAGTGAGTGTGACGCCAGGTAATTCACCGTGCCGAAAATTAATGCTTTGAACTTCCTCAGCCGGTTGGACAATTTGAGGTTGAGCGTTTTGGGCTGTATTACCCTGAGACCAGCTTGGCGATACCCAAAATAAGCACACACAAAGCGTAGCGCCCCAAATAAATGAGGAGGATAATGAAATACGATTAAACAACGAGCAAATCACGTTTGAGCGCCCTTAATAGTTGCAATAGTGTTGCAAAATGAATCGCCTTAATGACAATATGTTTGATGTTAGCACCCACTGATGCCTGAATTACCCGAAGTTGAAACAACCCGTCAGGGTATTGATGCCGTCGCCCTCGGTAAAGTGTTATTGCGCATGACTGTTCTAGAGCGCCGAATGCGTTGGCCTATTTCAGCCGAATTGCCCGCCGTTGTTGACGACCAGATACTTTTAGCGTGCGAAAGAAGGGGTAAATACCTGCTCATGCGCTTTGAAAAAGGGGTTGTTATCGTGCATTTGGGTATGTCAGGCTCTGTTCGGGCCGTCGAACCGGGCTCTTTGTGGCGCACCCACGATCATGTCGGTTGGCTATTTGAAAATAAAATAGAGCTTCGTTTGCATGACCCAAGAAGATTTGGAGCCGTTTTATGGCACGACAACCAAAGTGGCCCTGTCACTGAGCACCCCCTACTGAAAAAACTAGGTATTGAACCCTTTGACCCTGACTTTACCGGTACGCTTCTGAAAAAGGGCCTTGGCTCTCGTCAAACGACCATTAAGCAAGCTTTGTTGGCGGGTGACGTGGTTGTAGGGGTAGGCAATATTTATGCCTCTGAGAGCCTATTTCGTGCCTGCATTCACCCTGAAACGCCAGCTGGTATGCTAACGCCAAAAAAATGCGATGTGCTTGTTAAATCAATCATTCAGACCTTAACCGATGCGCTCAGTAGTGGTGGCAGCACATTACGCGACTATGTTAATGCCACTGGCGAGCCGGGCGCCTATTTCAGCTTGCACGCGGCTGTGTATGACCGCGCAGGGCAGCCCTGCAAAGTATGTGGGGCACTTATTGAGCGTATCGTGCAAAATCAACGCGCCACATACTTTTGCAAGCGTTGCCAAAAGCGCCCCTCAAAGGTTAAGCACCTTACCCGGGTTCAAAAGTAGCTCGGGGTCGAGCGCTTTTTTTATTCGCTTCATCAAATCAAGCTCAACTTGGCTTTTATAACGAGTTAATTCGTCGCGCTTGAGTTGCCCAACGCCGTGTTCGGCACTGATTGAACCGTTAAACGCATGCACACTATCGTGAACCAGCGCATAAATTTGCGCTTGCTTTGACAACAGGTCTGCTTCTGTCAACTCAGCTTTACGCGAAACGTTGTAATGCAAGTTGCCATCACCTAAATGACCAAAAACAATATTTTGAAGGCCTGAAAAGTTTTGTTGTAACGCGGCATTGGTTACACGCACAAACTCTGCAATGGAAGAAATTGGAATCGACACATCATGTTTAATGCTTTTACCGAGTGCCGCCTCGACTAAGGGAATACTTTCTCGCAAGTGCCACATGTCATAAGATTGCTTTTCATTTTCAGCAATAGCGACATCGATCGCCAAACCTTTTTCAAGCGCATCGCCGAGCACCTCTTCAAACATTTGGCGTGCGTGGGCTGCACTTTCACTGTCTGACAGCTCAAGCAACGCAAACCAGTCTGAAGCTTCAGCCCCCCCCTGAAAAGGGATGCGTTGACGCTCAGTCACTTTCACTACGCTTCGCAAAACATCACCCGCCATGACTTCAAACGCCGTCAATGCTGCACCAAAACCTGCTTTAGCATGCGACAACAAGGTAACGGCATCTTCTAAATTATTAAGGGCCAACATCGCGGTATATTGGGCAACAGGTCGAGGAAATAATTTCAAAGTGGCTGCTGTGATAATGCCCAATGTGCCTTCACTACCAATGTATAGATCGCGTAAATCGTAGCCCGTGTTGTCTTTGCGCAACCCGCGCAAACCATGCCAAATTTCGCCTTGCGGCGTGACCACTTCAAGGCCCAGCGTTAATTCACGCGCATTACCATAGCGTAAAACCTGCGTGCCACCTGCATTGGTTGCTAAGTTGCCACCAATGGTGCAGGTGCCTTCGGCGGCAAGGCTTAAGGGGAATAAGCGATCTGCATCTTGTGCTGCCTGTTGAATCGTTTGCAAAATGACACCCGCCTCAACAGTCATGGTGTCGTTTTCAGTATCAATAGACCGAATACGATTAAGTCGAGCGGTTGAAATCATGACAGCGCGACCCGACTCGTCAGGCGTCGCGCCCCCACATAAACCGGTGTTGCCACCGATGGTCACAATTGGCGTTTGGTGCTGCACGCAGCAACGCACCACGGCAGCTAAAGTCTCGACATCTGCTGGGCGCACCACAGCTTGGGTCACGCCATGGTAACGACCCCGCCAATCGGTGACATACGATTCAGTATCAGCACCCGTTAAGACATGCTCTGACCCAACAAGAGCCCGTAATGCGTCAAGAATCATGGTTTTAAGCCTTTATCGTTTTTTAAAATCAATTTAGCAGTTATTACAAAATTGATTTTAAATATACATATTCGTTGTAAGCGACCTATTTTAAAGGTAGCTTATATTTATTGCGTTATTTCGTATCACGAAGATAGGGTCGTTTTTGCTTGAAATTGAAGCCGCCAAACAGCAAAGTTTCCGTCCTTATTCAACATGAAGACCGCTATTGAACAAAGTTTGCGACCTTATTCCATATGAAGGCCGCCATTGATGTGAATGGTTTCGCCCGTGACAAAGCTGGCGTCTGCGCTACACAAAAATGCGATAACAGAGGCAACCTCGCTGGGCAGACCGACACTCATGAATCAAAGTCTTGATGTTGACCACGCACATAGATCATACCGTTAATAAGGTTTGAGCCACCTAGCCCTTTGCCACGTGGTATGGCAATCTTTCGCCCTAAAACACTATCAACCGTTTTACCAAAATGCAAGCCGCAGTGCCGCCGCCAACGATTACAAAATCAAACGATTCCATTTTTATTTTTTTATACCCATAAAATTTACCATCAGCTCGATCTGGCTTTGAAGCATTGGTAAACCATATTGAATTTTGCACCCTTTCTGTTTTGCCGCAGCTAACAGGGGTGTGAGTTCAGGTCGCATAATGATTTCTGCAACAACTTGATTGCTTTTTAGCTCTTCGACCAAAAGCGGGTAGGGATCAGACTCTGCCATACCGAGTGATGATGCATTCACAATCACGTCATACCCAATGGGGCTGGCTGTTGCGATGGTCATTTTGACCTGCGGATAAATTTTGCTCAAACGGGCAAACATATCGTCAATTCTAGATTTTGTGCGGTTATAAACAGCTAACTCTTGAACACCCGACTCACAAAGCGAAAAAGCAATCGCGTTGGCCGCACCACCTGCACCCACTAAATAGACTTTTTTGCTGTGAATTTCTACATCATGTTTCTTAAGCCCTGCAACAAAACCTTTACCATCTAAAGTATCGCCAATCAGCTTACCTTCACTGGTGCGCCGAATCACATTCACCGCCCCCACCAACTGCGCAGCCTGTGAAACCTCATCACAAAGGTGAATGATGGTTGTTTTGTGCGGCACTGTGACAACGATTCCACCCAAATTAATCATGCCACGCAAACCTTCAACCAGCGATTTCAGTCCTGAGGCGGGCACGTGCATGGGCACCAAAACACCATCGACATCATTTTTTGACATCCAGTCATTAACCGTTTGAGGTGTTTTAACCTGCATAATTGGGTCGGCCACAGTGCCATAAAGTTTGGTCTTACCTGTGATTTCAATCATTTCTTTTGACTTACCTATCGTTTGTTTAATTACTCGTTTTTTTATTATGTTTATATTGGTATTACCAGTTTATATTGCGGACTTACCGGAGCAATAAGGACTTACCCTATTGCGCAACAATAACTGCATAACTTTTACTTAATTGCTTATTATTATAAAAAGGTCTTTTTTCAAATAACGTTAAATACAACTCATGACTAAACAACCCAGTGAATGGCTTCATCGCCCCGATGAAATTGCACAAAAAATTGAAAAACTGATTCAACACAATAAACTCGTGCCCGATGATCGACTACCCAGTGAACGTGACCTGTGTGAACAGTTTTCTGTCAGTCGGCCTGTCGTACGTGAGGCGCTCTCAAGCTTGAAATCTAAAGGTTTGGTTTCTATTCGACGCGGGGTAGGGGTGTTTGTTAAAGCACGTGACACACGTGAAGAATTCAAAATACAAGCCATTGAGATTGACGAAAAATTTGCTATTACGCAGGTCATGGAACTGATCTCAACGGTAGAGGTTGCCGCGACACGACTGGCTGCCACTCGTAGAACACAAGACGACATAAAAAAAATTCGCCGTTGCCTATTAGGTATGGAATACGCCATTGCCAGCGACCGCTTGGGCGATGAAGAAGATTTTGAATTCCACCAAGCCATTGTTATAGCCATCCATAACCCATATTTTAAAACGCTAAGCCAACATTTAGAGCACACGGCTCGAAAAATGATTCGGCACTTACGAAGCAACACAAAAACCAGACACACGAACTTAATTAAGGCTGTGCAGGCTGAACACCAAGCAATCTACAACGCCATTTTGGCCTCAGACCCCGTTGCGGCAGAAATTGCTGCGCGTATTCACCTCGATAATGCAGAAAAGCGGCTTGTCAAATACCTGAAAGCCTGAACCCCCGCATGAAGTCATCAACCAACCCCCTGCCACATCAACAATTTGACACATCAACAACCGACCATGCCACTTTTCCATCGTACGCCTTAAGTGCTGGGCATGGGCAACCAACGCCTCTTCATTTACATTAACCAAAGCGAGTTTGGCCACCACTAAAAGTGGTAAAGCGCAACGAAGCTTAAGGGTGCTTAGGCGCTCGCAACGCTTGCGACACCCGTCACACCCACAAGCGTTAAAGTTTTAGCGCCAATTATTTTTTTAATCTTCATTTTGTCTTCACAAATAGTGTCTGGTATGACCAAAATAAATAGAAGTAAGAGCAAGACTTATTGGAAATTACCCTCGTTCACAGTAAATAAAAAGTGCTGTGTCAAATTTTTGCTTGGAAGAGCCTGTTTTATGCTTTTAAAAAAATTTGCGATAATGAACACCACAGACCCTGAGCTTAGACTTTTGGTAAGATTCACTAAATCTTGTTTAGCTCTCTTTTATTTGTCATTATTTTGGTTGCCACATCACGATGAACGCCCCTTTTGAATTACCTGCATCAGCTTTTAAAGCATATGACATACGAGGAAAAGTACCCTCGATCTTAAATGAAGAGTTTGCAGTCAGATTGGGGCGCAGTTTAGCCCTGCGCGCGCGGGCTGCCGGGGTTAAACAAATGGTGGTTGGGCGCGACGGTCGGCATAGTAGCCCAATGTTGGCGCAAGCCTTGCAACGCGGTATGTGTGAAGCGGGCATAGACACCATCGACTTAGGTGAAGTGCCCACCCCGTTGGTTTACTTTGCTGCGCACACGCTCGGCACGGGCTCAGGGGTTGCCGTAACGGGTAGTCACAACCCACCTGAATACAACGGCTTTAAGATGATGATGGCTGGTGGCACTTTACATGGTGAAGACATCACTTCTTTAAGGTCAGAAATGTCGAAGCCGCTCGCATTACCCGCGCAATCGGGTCAGACAACTACTTTTGATATTGTTACGCCCTATTTAAAGTATGTTTTAAACGACATTCAGCTAGCACGACCCTTGAAAATAGCCGTTGACTGCGGCAATGGCGTAGCAGGTGCAATTGCCCCGCAATTTTTTGAATCATTGGGTTGTGAAGTTATTCCGTTGTTTTGTGAAGTTGATGGCAACTTCCCTAACCATCACCCTGACCCAGCAGACCCACACAACTTACAAGACCTCATTGCCTGCGTAAAAAATAACCAATGTGACGTGGGCCTAGCCTTTGATGGTGATGGTGACCGATTAGGTGTGGTGACACAAAGCGGTGAAATCATCTGGCCCGATCGTCAAATGATTTTATTTGCCCGCGACGTCTTGTCGCGCAACCCAGGCCAAACCATTATTTTTGATGTGAAATGTAGCCGCCAACTGGCCGTTGCCATTCAAGAAGCGGGTGGTCAACCCTTGATGTGGCGTACCGGCCACTCTTTAGTGAAAGCCAAACTCGCCGAAACAGGCGCGCCGCTCGCGGGTGAAATGAGCGGTCACATATTCTTTAAAGAACGGTGGTTCGGTTTCGATGATGGCCTGTACACCGCTGCACGTTTACTAGAAATTTTATCTCGTCACGACAACCCCTCAGCCGTGCTTGAAAACTTGCCAAACGCTTATTCAACGCCTGAGCTAAAACTTGAAATGCAAGAGGGTGAACCTTTTGAATTGATCGCCAAACTACAACGCGAAGGCCGCTTTGAAGGGGCACAATCTGTCTCAACCATTGACGGCTTACGCGCAGACTATATTGATGGGTTTGGTTTGGCGCGGGCATCAAACACCACACCTGTTGTGGTGTTGCGATTTGAAGGTGACAACCCGGTTGCACTTGAGCGCATTCAAAAAGTTTTTCGCGACAAATTACAAACCTTGGCACCCCAAGCTAAACTTCCTTTTTAAAGTATTTTTATGCCTTTAAGCGCTCTACCCGTTTGGCATCAGTTTTCAGCAGCAATCAAGGCCGCAGACAATCGCGAACAAGGCTTGCGCATGATTCATGCCGCGGGTCTAACCGTTGATCTCTCTATGCAACGCACCTCTGAGGCGATGCAAAAGGCAGCCGTCGCGTTGTTGTCACATCGCCAGTTTGATCAAGCACGCCGTCAACTATTTCAAGGTGATACCGTCAACTGGACTGAAAATCGCCCCGCCCTTCACACGGCATTAAGAGCCCCCCAACCGCCCACACAAGTCGCCGAAGTGGTGCTTAATGAACGGGCTCGTATGCAGGCTTTTGTCGAGCAAGCCAACACTCAAAATCGTTATCGTAACGTCGTGCATTTAGGTATTGGTGGCAGCGACTGGGGCCCGCGCATGGCGATACGTGCGTTGTCAGGCATTTCAACACGTCGCACACTGAGGTTTGCAGCCAATGTTGATGCACATGCCATCACAACCGCACTTGACGGTTTAGATCCGCACGATACGCTGGTGTTGGTGGCGTCAAAATCGTTCACGACAGTTGAATCGCTCGCCAACGCGCAACGCGTCATCGACTGGATGCTTGCCAGTGGCATCAAACGCCCGCTTGATCAATTTGTCGCCCTGACTGCAAACCGTGAAGCGGCCATCAAGTTTGGCATTGCAAAAAAACATATTTTTCAATTTTGGGATTGGGTGGGCGGTCGTTACTCACTTTGGTCCGCCATTGGTTTACCCGTCGCTCTGGGGTTAGGCTGGCAAGGCTTTGCTGATTTGTTAGCAGGCGCCCACGAAATGGATGAACACTTTTTATACGCCCCCATCGCTGAAAACGCGCCGATTCAAATGGCTCTTAGTGGTGTAGCTAACTGCAGCGTTTTAGGCTTTTCTTCTCTAGTCATGTGCCCCTACGATGCCCGACTCACCGACCTAGTGCCCTGGCTACAACAGCTCGAGATGGAATCGTTGGGTAAGTCAGTGTTAAAAGACGGCACCCCACTTGAGGTGCCCAGTAGCCCTGCCATTTGGGGTATGCCTGGCACCGACAGCCAACATACATTTTTTCAATGGTTACACCAAGATAAAAAAGGCGCACCGGTTGATTTTGTTATTTGCTCAGAACCTGATCATAAACACGCGTACCATCACCGTTTGTTGGTGGCAAACTGCTTAGCCCAGCGCGCTGCCCTGTGGCGCGGCAAATCATACGACGAAGCATTAGCTGAAAGCACCCAACCCGGCGTTGAACCTGAACAAGCTCAGAGGCTCGCAAAGCATCGGGTTCACCCGGGTGGCAGACCTTCAACTTTGATTGTGTTGCCAAAACTCGACGCACGGCGCCTTGGCGCTTTACTTGCCCTTTACGAGCATAAAGTGTTCACCCAAGCGGTTATTTGGGGTATTAACCCATTTGATCAGTGGGGTGTTGAGTTCGGTAAACAACTTGCCAGCCAACTTGAAAAGCAGCTCGCGTCACTTGACGTCGCAACGCACGCTAAGTTTGACGTATCAACCCAGCACTGGATACAGGAACTAACTGGGTAAAAAAAAACCCAAAGTCGCGAGACTCTGGGTTAAATCCACCAAA
Source organism: Bordetella parapertussis (assembly GCA_945883615.1). Classification (GTDB taxonomy): domain Bacteria; phylum Pseudomonadota; class Gammaproteobacteria; order Burkholderiales; family Burkholderiaceae_B; genus Algicoccus; species Algicoccus parapertussis_A. The sequence goes on from CAMCYB010000012.1 coordinate 30,268, forward strand.
GAGGAGGTGGAGGAGACAACGGTTTGGAAAATACTGTCAAGGCTCAAACTTAAACGTATTGGGTTAAAAATTATTAGTTAATACGTTAATAAGCAAGCAATTAAACTTCCATATACAAATGATACTTTAGTTTTTGCTGCGATGCAAGGTAAAAAATAGTGAATACTGCCTATGAAAATAATATATTTTTTGCAGTGCAACATAATTACGTAAGCTTTTCAGGGTTAATTTACCTCGCCACTAGCAAGGTTGGGCGGCATGTTGTGAAGCATGCCTATCGCTTCACGAAGTCACCTTAAAGCGATTAACCACAGCTTTATCAAACTTTTCTTTATATTTTGTATGCCGTTTTGGTCATCACTTTCGACACAAAAGCCATGAGTTGACTCACTGGCTTGGCCATGGCCACGCCACCATGATTTTGAGCCGTTTTACGATGTTTAATTTCATCGTCACGCATTTGCAACACAATTGTTCGAGAACGAAGGTCTTGGGCGGGTAAGTCAATTAAATGCGAATCTAAATGCGCCTCGACCTGCTTTTCAGTTTCAGCCATAAACCCTAAATTACGCGCAACACCGAGTTGACTTGCGGCCAAACCCATTGCAAACGCACCAGCATACCAAATAGGGTTCAGGTAACTGGTTCGGCCCTTCAGCTCTTTTAACCGATGCTCACACCAGGCAAGGTGGTCTGTTTCTTCAACTGCCGCTTCATGAAACACTGCAATAGTGGGTGGGTTTTTGCAACCCAAAGCTTGCCCTCTATACAAAGCTTGCGCACACACCTCACCCACATGGTTGACGCGCATGAGCCCTGCGGCATGTTGTTTTTCTGAGTCGGTCAAAACTTGATCGGCGTGTGCATCACAAGACGCTGCCGGGTAAGGTCGCCCCGCATGCGCATGGCCTGACAAAACATTTAATGCCACATTGATTTCACCAATCAAATTACCAAATAAGCCGGCTCTGCGGCGAAACGAGGGCTGAACTTCAGGTTGTTTCGTTATCATGTCTATATGTTAAAACGTTCTTCAAACTAGATCAGACAAATACTTCATATTTTTAGGGAAATTTGGTATGGAATGCACAATTGACTGGGGTGGCCCCGATGGTATGTTGTTTGTTGCCAAGACAGGCTCAGGCCACGTATTGGCGATGGATGGCGCCCCCGAAGGGGGTGGCAACAACCTGGCCCCTCGACCGATGGAAACCGTATTAGCCGGCACGGGCGCCTGTGCGGCCTACGATGTGGTCTTAATTTTAAAGCGCGGTCGCCACGCTGTGACCCACTGCCAAGTAAAATTAACCGCCGAACGCGCAGACACCGACCCTAAAGTTTTTACAGCCATCAACTTTGGTTTTGTTGTGACGGGTAAAGCGCTATCACCCGTTGCTGTTGAACGAGCCGTGAACATGTCACACGAAAAATATTGTTCGGCCTCAGCCATGATGATGAAAACCGCCAAACTGACTTTTACAATTGAAGTGATCGACGAAACACTTGGGCATTAAAACCAGCATGAACCAATATGAAAACCTCATGCGACACGTTTATGAAAACGGTGTCAGCAAAACTGACCGTACAGGTACGGGCACACGGTCAGTGTTTGGTCATCAAATGCGCTTTAATTTGGCCGAAGGCTTCCCCCTCGTGACCACCAAGAAGCTTCATACACGCAGCATTTTTGTTGAATTACTGTGGTTTCTTAGAGGCGAATCAAACGTCAAATGGTTACAAGAGAATGGTGTCACCATCTGGAATGAATGGGCCCGTGCAGACGGCGATCTAGGCCCTGTGTATGGCGTACAGTGGCGTTCGTGGCCAACCCAAAATGGTGATTCTATTGATCAAATTTCACAAGTGGTTGAAAACATTCGCACCAACCCAGACTCACGACGTTTAATTGTTTCGGCGTGGAATGTCGGTTTAATTAGCGATATGGCTTTGCCACCTTGCCATGCTTTTTTTCAGTTCTACGTCGCCGAGGGTAAATTGTCTTGTCAACTGTATCAACGCAGCGCTGACATCTTTTTAGGGGTGCCTTTCAATATTGCCAGTTATGCCTTATTGACACATATGGTGGCCCAACAATGCGATTTAGAGGTTGGTGATTTTATTTGGACAGGTGGCGATTGCCACTTATACAGCAACCACTTTGAACAAGTTCAAACGCAATTATCACGCGACCCCTACCCATTTCCCACACTCAATATTGTGCGTAAACCCGACTCTATTTTCGACTACGAGTATGAAGACTTTGTAATTGAAAATTACCAACACCACGCCCACATCAAAGCCCCAGTCGCCGTATGAGCTCAAACCGATTAAATTTAATTGTGGCCTATGCGCGCAACCGCACGATTGGTCTAGACAACACATTACCGTGGAAATTACCTGGTGATTTAGCGTTCTTTAAACGCACCACAATGGGCTGCCCCATCATTATGGGCCGCAAAACATGGCAATCAATTGGTCGGCCGCTACCAGGCCGCTTGAATGTTGTGGTCACGCGCAATGGCGAAGCCCAGTTTGAAGGGGCCACCTGCGTGCAAAGTATTGAACAAGCCCTCGGGTTAACGAAAAGTATGCCTGAGGTATTTGTGATTGGTGGTGCGCAACTATATGCTGATGTGCTGCCAAAGGTCGATCGCATTGTCGCCACTGAAATCGACCAAGACATTCACGGTGATGCCTTCTTTGCCCCACTTAACCCAGCACAATGGCGCGAAACTTCTCGCGCGCCACAGGCTGAAGAAAACGGCCTCACCTACGCTTTTGTCACCTACGAACGCATTTAGATATTCAAACGTATTTTGGCGTTCGAAAGCGCTTAAACGTAGCTCGACATAGGTGGGCATGCACACACTAAATTGCGATCACCCCAGGCGTTATCGACACGCGCAACGGGTGGCCAATATTTATTTTGCTTTAAGCTCGACAAGGGGTAAGCGGCTTGCTCGCGCGTGTAGTCATGATGCCACTCGCCTGACATTAACATCTGTGCCGTATGCGGTGCATTTTTAAGCACATTGTCAGTCGTATCAGCCTGACCCATTTCAACTGCTGTGATTTCTTTACGTATTGAAATCATGGCTTCAATAAAACGATCAAGCTCAGCCAAACCCTCAGACTCGGTCGGCTCAACCATTAGCGTACCCGCAACCGGAAATGACATGGTCGGGGCATGAAAGCCATAATCAATTAGGCGTTTCGCCACATCTTCTGCTGAAATACCGCAACGTGCCTTAATCGGTTGCAAATCAAGTATGCACTCATGTGCAACACGGTCATGTCGCCCTGTGTACAGAATGGGGTAATGGTCAGCTAAACGCTTAGCAATGTAGTTTGCCCCCAAAATAGCGGCCTCAGTCGCCTGACGCAAACCTTTAGCGCCCATCAATAAAATGTAGGCAAACGAAATGGGTAAAATGCTGGCCGAACCCCAAGGCGCCGCACTGACGGGCCCAACTGCGGCGCCTGCGTTCAGTTGACCTTGTGCGTTTAACACCCCCGGCATGAACGGAGCCAAGTGCGCTTTGACACCAATCGGGCCCACACCCGGCCCACCACCACCATGTGGAATACAAAACGTTTTGTGTAAATTCAAATGTGACACGTCGGAACCAAATTTACCGGGTTGCGCCACGCCAACCATCGCGTTCATGTTGGCGCCGTCCATATAAACTTGACCACCCGCTGCGTGCACGAGATCACATATTTTTGTAATGGCTTCCTCAAATACACCATGTGTTGAAGGGTAAGTCACCATCAACGCGGCAAGTCGATCGCCCACCTCAGCAATGTGTCGCGTCAAGTCATGGATATCAACATTACCTTGATCGTCAGAACCCACCACCACCACATTCATACCCACCATATTGGCTGATGCAGGGTTGGTGCCATGTGCAGAAGACGGTATGAGGCAAACGTCACGCTGCAAGTCGCCGTTGGCACGGTGATAACCGCGAATCGCCAACAACCCAGCGTATTCGCCTTGCGCACCCGAATTCGGTTGCAAACTGATTGCGTCATAGCCCGTGATTTCGCATAAGTCTTGGCTTAGACGATCGATTAAAGTTTGATAGCCTTGTAATTGATCGCGCGGAGCAAACGGGTGAATGTGAGCAAACTCGGGCCACGTTACCGGAATCATTTCCACTGTTGCATTGAGTTTCATGGTGCATGAACCCAGTGGAATCATCGTACGATCGAGAGCCAAATCTTGGTCTGATAAACGGCGTAAGTAACGCAGCATATCGGTTTCAGACTGAATACTTGAAAAGATTTCGTGTTGCAGTATGGCCCCGTGATTTTGCAGATCGTGCGGCACCGCCGCCAATGCATTGAGTTCGGGCCAACGCAACGCATCAACCGTCACACTTGACGCGTGATGACCTGCCACTTGCGCAAAAATACTGGCCAGTTGGGCCACATCTTGGGCTTGTACCGTTTCATCACATGACAACGCCACATGCTGATCATCAATGTGCCGCAAGTTGATACCGGCCTTGACTGTATGCTGGTGCAGTGACTGGGTGTGCGCACCCGTGTGGACCAACAAGGTATCAAAAAAACTCTCGTTCACCACCTTAAACCCAAGCGGTGCAATCACATCACGTAACGTGACCGTGTGGGCATGCACACGTTGAGCGATGCGCCGCAAACCTTGTGGGCCATGCCACAGTGCATACATACTGGCCATTATGGCTAACAAGGCTTGAGCCGTGCAAATATTTGAGGTCGCTTTTTCACGACGTATGTGTTGTTCACGCGTTTGTAACGCTAATCGCAACGCCGAATGACCCATCGCATCGCGTGACACACCCACCAAACGGCCAGGCATATGGCGCTTAAAGGCATCTTTGCAGCTCATGAAACCCGCATGCGGGCCACCCGCACCCATCGGCACACCAAAACGTTGCGCTGAACCGATGGCAATATCAGCACCCCAACTGCCGGGTGAAACCAATACTGTTAAAGCCAACAAATCAGTTGCGCAGGCCACCACGCCACCTTGCGCATGTACGTGTTGAGCGAGCGTTCGATAATCAACCACGGCACCCAAACTCTGTGGGTATTGCACGAGCACCCCAAAGCAATCGGGCAACCCAAGCGCTTCATCACCGACAATTAACTCAATACCCAAACCCTCTGCACGAGTTCGCACCACCTCAATCGTTTGCGGGTGGCAATGCTGAGAGATAAAAAACGCCTGATGTGGGCTGGTGTGAACTCGCTGCGCTAACGTCATCGCTTCAGCCGCAGCGGTGGCCTCGTCAAGCAATGAGGCATTTGCCATATCAAGGCCAGTTAAGTCGGCGACCATCGTTTGAAAATTTAAAATGGCTTGCAAACGACCCTGAGATATTTCAGGTTGGTAAGGCGTGTAAGCGGTGTACCAAGCTGGGTTTTCAAGCACATTACGCAACACCACATGGGGTGTGTACGTGCCGTAATAACCTTGGCCGATGTAACTGCGTTGTACCTGATTTTGTTGCGCAATCGCTTTAAGCTCTGCCAACGCTTGTGGCTCATTTAAAGGCGCGGCTAAATTCAATAAATCTGACATCAAGATTGAAGAAGGCACGACTTGGGCCATCAAGGTGTCTATTGAATCAACCCCTAACAACTTAAGCATCTTTCCTTGCTCAGAATCGCTGGGGCCAATATGTCGAGCAATAAACTCGCCCGCAAAATCAGGGTTGACTGACATCAGTATTAGCTCGCTTATGCAACGGTCTGGTAATCACCTGCTTCAAGCAAGTTGGCCAGATCGTCAGGGTTAACCGGTTTAAGTTTAAAGATCCAGGTGGCGTAGGGGTCAGCATTAATCTGCTCTGGGGCGTTGTTTAACTTATCGTTAAATGCCACAACTTCACCTGCAATCGGGGCGTATATATCAGATGCCGCTTTAACTGATTCAACGACACCTGCTTGATCGCCTGCTGCTAAACGAGCACCGACTCGCACATCGCCGACATAAACGAGGTCGCCCAACTGTTCTAGTGCTGTATCGCTAATTCCGACCAACATATAATCGCCCTCTGCTTTGATCCACTCGTGAGTTTTGGCGTATTTGCGATCGTTTGGAATGTTCATTGAGGTCTCCGGGTGTAGCTTTAAAATTAAAGATTAAGGGTTTATCAAGGCTTGGCCATGACGCACAAAAGCTCGCTTGCAAACGCGAGCTGCTACCTGTTTACCACGAATATCAACCTTGACCTGATCACCCATGACAACGGCATGGGGTAAACGCGCAAAAGCGATTGAATACCCCAATGTCGGTGACATGGTGCCGCTGGTAATTTCACCGACACCGTGATCGGTTAAGACCGCCATGTGGGCGCGCATGACGCCCCGATCAAGCAACTGTAAACCCATTAGTTTCCCGATTCCAGGCAGCTGTTCAAGGGCCTGACGACCGATAAATTTTCGCTCATTATTTTTTAATGATACGGCCCAAGACAGCCCTGCTTGGGCTGGCAAGGTTAAGTCATTCATATCTTGGCCGTAGAGGTTCATACCCGCCTCAAGGCGCAAGGTATCACGCGCACCCAGACCACACGGCTTGACCCCGAAGGCAAGCAAATCATGCCACAGCGACACAACATCAATAGCAGGCAAAATGATTTCAAAGCCGGCTTCGCCGGTGTAGCCGGTACACGCAATAAACGTATCACCGATCACATGCGCCTTAAATGGCGTCAAACCTTGAATGGTAGCCTGCCATGCGGGGCGGACGGTTGACAACGCTTGATGCGCTTGGGGGCCTTGCACCGCTAATATGGCTAAGTCACGGCGGGGCTCAATGTGCACGACAGCTTGCATATGATGCGCAACCCGATTTAACCAAGCGATATCTTTGGTGGCGCACGCTGCATTCACCACTAAACGCCATTGCGAGTCAGTTTGGTAATACACGATGAGGTCGTCAATAATGCCACCCTCAGGGTTAAGCATCAAGGTGTAGAGGGCCTGCAAGGGCTCTTTGAGCTGATCAACGTCATTTGACATCACATGCTGCAAAAACGCTTTGGCATCGGGCCCTTTGACATCAACCACACACATGTGCGACACATCAAACATACCCACCTGTTTGCGCACGGCATGATGCTCTTCGATTTGTGAACCGTAGTGAATCGGCATTTCCCACCCACCAAAATCGACCATGCGCGCACCCGCGGCTAAATGGGCGTCGTACAAAGGGGTATGCAGTAGGGGCAATGACATATAAAGGGCTCGGCAAAAGAGATATAAATGATGCGATTGCACCATCAAATACATGCCGCCCCTCTGTCCTTTTGCCTGAGAGTTTTACGAACACCCTTGTATGAATGTAGGGTTCGTTTTGCACCTTCGGCGCTCACCACATGTTTAAAAAACACCGTGAGTCTCTTCAGAGTATTGTGTTGAACGCGTTGCCACGGCCATCATCTAAAGCAGTATGGGGTACCTGAGCGATTCTGGGCGAATTGCGCCTTCGGTGGCGTCATGAATTGTGACGCACTCTCCCGCATTAGATTTCACAACAATTTGTAATTTAGCGTTAAAGGCGAGTGAAACGTTTGCTTTTTACTTATTTTTTTAATCTGTTGTTGTGCGACTAACCGGCTCACTACACAGACTGGCCGCAAGCAAAACCAGAAGCCCAAGCCCATTGAAAATTGTAACCCCCCAACCAACCCGTGACATCAACGACCTCACCAATAAAATGCAGACCAGGCACCGCTTTGGCCTCAAACGTACGTTGATTTAGGGCGTTGGTATCGACCCCACCCTTCATCACTTCAGCCTTTTTGAAGCCCGCTGTGCCGGTTGGCGTCAAAGACCAACGGTTAATTCGCTCACCTAATGCTTTTAAATGCGGGTCACTCACTTCAGCAATACGCAGCGATGCCATATCGCCCAACCACTGTTCGGCCAAACGTTTAGGCCATAAATCACCGAGCACCGAACCCACTTGTTGTCGCGAGTTGGCTTTTTTTTTGATCAGCGCCGCGACCATTTCATGCTGTGGCGCTAAATTAAGCTCAATCTGCTGACCCGGTTGCCAGTAGGTTGAAATCTGCAAAATACCGGGGCCAGACAAACCACGATGGGTAAATAAAACATCTTCTAAAAAATGGGGTGTCTGTGCCGCGCGCGCTTGCCGGGCGGCATTGATTTGCCCCCCCTTCTCAACATCAAGACCCGCCGCAAGTGAAACCCCAGCCAGCACCTGAAAAGGCGCCCAGGTCTGCGCATCAAACAATAACGGCACCAATGCGGGGCGAGGTTCAACAATTTTTAACCCGAACCGCCGCGCCCAGACCAGACCGAAATCAGTTGCACCCACTTGTGGCACAGCCGTACCACCTGTCGCGATAACCAGCTTGGCGGTTTCAATAGAACCCGAAGACGTTGATACGTTAAAACCCGTTGCTGTTTTATCAATAGCCTGTACCGTTTCAGGCATACGCCATTGCACCTGACCGAGATCACACTCATGGCGCAACATCTTAATAATTAACTCGCTACTGTCATCGCAAAATAACTGCCCGCGATGCTTTTCGTGCCAACGAATGCCATGGCGGTCAACCATCGCAATGAAGTCTTGCGGTGTGTAGGCCTCAAGCGCCGCGCGCGCAAAATGTCGGTTTTCTGAAACAAAATGCTCGGGGCGCACCACACGATTGGTAAAGTTGCAACGACCACCCCCCGAGATACGAATTTTCTCTGCTAATTTGGTGGCATGGTCAATTAAGACCACCCGTTGACCGCGTTGCCCTGCCACCGCAGCGCACATCATGCCCGCTGCGCCAGCCCCGATCACCACCACATCAACTGAAGTCATTCAGTCAGCCTCAACACAGTGCGCTCGACCACAATGCGCCTTAACAATCAGCAATACAGTCAACGTAATAGCGCGTCTCACCATTAGGCAATTTATCGTTACCGAGGCCATGAATGTATGTCTCAAAACTCGGGTACTTGGCATTAAAGTGACAGGCAAATTGTAAATATTGCACAATCGTGCGATTAAACCGCTCACCTGGAATCAGTACCGGAATGCCTGGTGGGTAGGGGGTTAACAACACCCCAGTCACACGGCCTTCTAAGTCATCAATGGCCACGCGCTCAATCTTGCCATGCGCCATACGTGCAAAAGCATCAGAGGGTTTCATAACGGGCACCATATCACTGGTATACATTTCAGTCGTTAAACGGGCAACGTCACTTTCTCTATAAGCCTCATGAATCATTTGGCACAAATCACGCAAGCCCAAGCGTTCATATTGACGGTGCTCTTTGCAAAAATCAGGCAGAATGCGCCACATCGGTTGGTTGCGATCGTAATCGTCTTTGAACTGTTGCAAGGCGGTTAACAGTGTGTTCCAACGGCCTTTGGTAATGCCGATGGTAAACATAATAAAAAATGAGTACAGACCGGTTTTTTCAACCACAACGCCGTGTTCAGCCAAGTATTTTGAAACCAAGGCCGCTGGTATGCCTGTTTTACCAAAAGAACCTGACATATCAAGGCCTGGCGTCACAATGGTGGCTTTGATCGGGTCAAGCATATTGAAATCGGGTGCTAAATCACCAAAACCATGCCAGTGTTCACCTGAACCTAACACCCAGTCAGCCTGCTCGCCAATACCTTCTTTGGTCAAATATTCAGGGCCCCAAACTTTAAACCACCAATCATTTTCACCATACTCAAGATCAACCTTGCGCATGGCATTTCTAAAATGCAGGGCTTCTCGAATACTTTCTTCAACCAAAGCCGTGCCGCCCGGTGGCTCCATCATGGCAGCTGCGACATCGCACGACGCAATAATGGCGTACTGAGGCGATGTTGACATATGCATCAAATACGCTTCATTAAAGACATTGCGGTCAAGCTTACGGCTTTGCGGCTCTTGCACAATAATTTGTGAAGCTTGCGAAATACCCGCTAACAACTTATGGGTTGAGTGGGTCGCAAAGACCATTGAACTTTCACTGCGGGGCCGGTCAGCCCCGATTGCGTGCATATCTTTATAAAACTCGTGAAACGCGGCATGTGGCAACCAGGCCTCATCAAAATGCAAGTTAGGCACGTACTCGCCTAACGTTTTTTTAATCATTTCGACGTTATAAATGACGCCGTCGTAAGTGCTTTGTGTGAGCGACAAAATACGGGGTTTATGGTCTTTAATTTTTTGCGCAAACGGGTTGGCATCAATTTTCTTTTGAATGTTTTCTGGCTCAAACTCGCTCAGCGGTATTGGGCCAATAATACCCATATGATTGCGTGTTGGACGTAAAAATACCGGTATGGCACCCGTCATGGTGATGGCATGCAAAACTGACTTATGGCAGTTGCGATCAACCACCACAATATCGTCATTCGCCACGTTAGCGTGCCACACAATTTTGTTTGACGTTGAGGTGCCATTGGTCACGAAATAACAATGGTCTGCATTAAAAATTCGGGCCGCATTCAGTTCAGACTCGGCAATCGGGCCCGTGTGGTCAAGCAGCTGGCCTAATTCATCAACCGCATTGCAGACGTCGGCGCGCAACATGTTTTCACCAAAAAATTGATGAAACATCTGCCCAACAGGGCTTTTCAGAAAGGCCACGCCACCTGAGTGACCGGGGCAATGCCATGAATATGACCCATCTTGAGCGTACTTAACCAGTTCGCGAAAAAATGGGGGTGCCAAGGTATCCACATAACTGCGGGCTTCACGAATAATATGGCGCGCCACAAACTCAGGCGTGTCTTCAAACATATGAATAAAGCCATGCAACTCACGCAAAATATCATTTGGAATATGTTCTGACGTGCGCGTTTCACCATACAAATAAATGGGTATATCTGCATTACGAAAACGCAACTCGCCGATAAAGGCACGCAGGTTTTTAATGGCGCTAGAGGTGTCTTGCGCCACACCGGCTTCAGCTTCAAACTCTTCGTCGTCAATCGACAAAATGAAAGCACCGGCTCGACTTTGTTGTTGCGCAAAAGAAGTTAAATCACCATAACTGGTAACGCCAATGACTTCCATACCTTCAGCCTCTATGGCTGAGGCCAAAGCGCGAACACCCAGACCCGACGCATTTTCAGAGCGGTAATCTTCGTCAATAATATAGATGGGAAAACGAAATTTCATGCGTCAGGCTCCGGTAGCTGAATCAATTGACTTAATCAGTTTGCTTAAGTGCGTGGCAAGGTAACGCCACGCTGACCTTGGTATTTACCACCGCGGTCACGATACGAGGTTTCACAAACCTCATCACTCTCAAAAAACAGCATTTGTGCACACCCTTCACCCGCATAAATTTTTGCAGGGAGCGGGGTTGTATTTGAAAACTCAAGCGTGACGTGGCCTTCCCATTCGGGTTCAAGCGGCGTGACATTCACGATAATGCCGCAGCGTGCATAGGTGCTTTTGCCCAAACAAATGGTTAACACACTGCGGGGAATTCGAAAGTATTCCATGGTGTGCGCCAACGCAAATGAGTTGGGGGGAATAATGCACACATCGCCGGTAAAATTAACGAATGATTTTTCGTCAAAGTTTTTAGGGTCAACAATGGTTGAGTTGATATTGGTAAAAATTTTGAAATCGGGTGCACAACGCACGTCGTAGCCATAGCTACTGGTGCCATAGCTGACGATTTTACCTTTGTCGTTTTCTCGAACCTGCCCCGCTTCAAAGGGCTCAATCATGCCCAACTCAGCTGAGCGACGGATCCAGCGGTCACTTTTAATGCTCATGAAGCCATACCTCGGTTAAAACGTAAAAACGTGAATTTTACAGCTCATCTTGTTTCTTGCTCCGTTCTTGCTTGGTTCTGGTGTGTTAACCGCTTTTGACTTAAAAAATACGGGGCAAAATTACTTTTGCAGCATGTCATATGGCTTTGGTAAACAAAAACGGGTGATAGGATTAAAATAGCATATCTAGTTGTTTAAACTGCACATAAAAGAAGTGATTCATCATGATTGAAACCTTAACCCGAATTTTACGCGCCATAGCCCTTGTCTTGGTAGCACTCATCAGCATTGGTATGGCGTTGATTTTTACCGTCTCAACCCTCATAGCCGTGGCAATTTTATTTGTCGCGATGCGCCTGCGTGGTCAAAAGTTTTCAGTGCAAGAGTACTGGACGACTCGACAATCAAAGCGCAAACCCATCTTTACTAAAGGCTTGGGTGACAACCAACGCGTCAGTGATGTTGAAGCGCGAGACGTGCGATAGTGAGTAACCCAATGTCACGCACCCTTTTTGTTACGACCGCCTTACCCTACGCCAATGGTTCATTTCACATTGGTCACATCATGGAATACATACAGGCCGACATTTGGGTGCGCAACTTGCGCATGGCCGGTCACACGGTGCATTTTGTAGGGGCCGATGACACCCATGGTGCCCCAGTTATGCTCAAAGCTGAGTCTGAGGGTTTAACGCCACAGCAATTGGTTGCCCGCTACGCCGCCGAACGACCAATCTATTTAAACGGCTTCAACATTGAATTTGATTTCTGGCACTCAACCGATTCGCCTGAAAACGTTGAGCTGTCACAAGATATTTATCGCAGCTTACGTGTTGCCGGCTTAATTGAAACACGCCAAATCGAACAGTTTTTTGACCCCGTCAAGGGTATGTTTTTGCCTGACCGCTACATTAAAGGCGAATGCCCAAAGTGTCATGCGCGTGATCAGTACGGTGATGCCTGCGAAGCGTGCGGTGCAGTTTACGCCCCCACTGATTTAATTGAACCGTATTCATCTTTGACGGGCGCTAAGCCCGTTTTGAAAAGCTCAGACCATTTCTTTTTTAAATTGTCTGACCCACGCTGTGTTGGTTTTTTACAAGACTGGACAACCGGAAAAAATGCCCGAGGCGTACCGCGCCTGCAAGCTGAGGTATTAGCTAAAACTCGCGAGTGGTTGGGCAACGGTCAAACTGAAGCCAATTTAGGCGACTGGGACATTTCTCGCGATGCGCCTTATTTTGGTATTGACATACCCGACGCACCAGGTAAGTATTTTTATGTTTGGCTTGATGCGCCGGTTGGTTATTTGGCTTCCCTGAAAGCCTACTGCACATCGCAGGGGCTTGATTACAACGCCATCGTTGACCCCGAAAGCAACACCGAACAGGTGCACTTTATTGGCAAAGACATTGTCTATTTTCATGCTTTGTTTTGGCCCGCCACACTGGAATTTTCAGGGCGTAAAACGCCTGATCTACTGAACGTTCATGGCTTCATCACGGTGAGTGGTGAAAAAATGTCAAAGAGTCGGGGCACGGGTATTTCGCCGCTACGCTACCTCGAGTTAGGTCTGAACCCAGAGTGGTTGCGTTATTACATTGCCGCCAAACTTAACAGCCACGTTGAAGATATTGACTTTAACCCCGAAGATTTTGTCGCGCGGGTTAACAGCGATTTAATTGGTAAGTACGTCAACATTGCCAGCCGAGCGGCTAATTTTATTAGCAAGCACTTTGACGGTCAGTTAAGTTATACCGGTGACCGCGCTATACTGGAAGATAACTGGAAGATGGTTGCACAAGGTGTTGCCAGCGATCTAGAAAGCCGCGAATATGGCCGTGCGATTCGTGAAATCATGGCGCAAGCTGATCAAATTAACCAAGCGTTTGATGCGGCGCAACCTTGGGTACTTGCCAAAGGTATAGCCGAGGCCAGTGATGAGCAACGCGAGTCGTTACAAGACATTTGCTCATGCGCCCTTGCCGGTTTTAAAGCGCTCTCTGTTATGTTGACACCAATTTTGCCCGCCTTAACGGCACGTGTCGCCACAGAGCTCTTTGGCTTGCACCGTACCTTCGTGTGGTCAGACGCGGCTGTCTTGCCAGACCACATTGCGCCCTTTAAACACTTAATGCAGCGTGTTGATGCGGCATTGCTAGAGCAGTTGTTTATTGTCCCTGAAAACGAAAACAAAATCATTGACAGCTCGGCAAGCACAGCCAGCATAGCTAACATAGCAAACGACAATGAAATCATTGACTTACCCGGTGGTGAAGCCATTGCTGCCACGATCAATATTGATGATTTCGCTAAAATCGATTTGCGCATTGCTAAAATTGTGGGCTGTGAAGTCGTTGAAGGCTCGACTAAATTACTGAAGCTCACACTCGATATCGGTGAAAAAAATACACGGCAAGTTTTTTCAGGCATTCAATCGGCTTACAAACCGGCTGACTTAATTGGCAAATACACGGTCATGGTGGCTAACTTAGCACCACGCAAAATGAAGTTTGGTGTGTCAGAAGGTATGGTGCTGGCAGCTGGCCATGCTGATGAAAAAGCTAACCCCGGTATTTACGTGCTTGAACCGATGACAGGTGCTCAGCCTGGTATGCGGGTGCGGTAAAGTGGTCGAGTAAGGGGCTGCAACGCAGGCGCAAATGCTGGGCGCTTTATGATTTACCCGTCGCTTGGGGGTGCACTGAAAAGAACAACTCAGAAACCACCTTACCATCCATCGACTCGCCACTTATGGCCCGCGCCAGCAGTTCAGCCCCCAACAGTTGTGGCGACAAGACTAAGTCAGGTTTGACACTGCGAATTTTTTCAATATTTTCAGTGTTGTTGACCACCGCAACTGTGCGCGCTTGCGACTCACTAATTTCTTTGACAGCCAGCACAATAAAAGCATTTTCAGGATCATCAAGTCGAATGGCCAATACAACCTTCGCCTCTACGATGCCCGCCTCTTCAAGTGTTATACGAGTGGTCGCATCACCGATAATAATATCGGCATTTTCTGGGTATTGATGCGTTATACCAGGCGGCAAGATCACGGTGACCGAGCGCCCCCTGTCAGTCAAAATGTTATAAACATTATGTGCAAATGGGCCTGCACCACACAAAATAATATGATTTTTTCTCATTGCACGTATCGCTTTACCATGAAAGACCCCTTTTAATGTACCACCAACAATTGGGCCAATAACGGCACCGAGTGATGTCGCAAAGACGGTGATACCCAATATAACAATTGACATCGTAAACAACCGCGCTTCGTCTGTAACGGGCACGATATCGCCAAAGCCTAATGTTGACATGGCCACAAGAGAAAAGTAAGCTGCCGCCACAATGTCATGTATTGGCGGGTTAAATTCTTTACCTAAGGAAGGTCTGAATAAGTCGGTTTAAAGCGGAAATTTCCGCGGTAGAAATTTACTGATTCAATAATATTTACTTTTTTGCCCAATATGGACAGATATTTGGGCATTTTAGCCCGTTTAGCACCCCGAATCAGGGTACTGCGCCC
>CAMCYB010000013.1 GCA_945883615.1 Bordetella parapertussis
CATCAAAGATGTACTGACTCGACTGCCCACGCAGAAAGCCAGTCAGATCGAAGAACTATTGCCACATCGCTGGCAACCTGAAGTTGTTGCTGCTTAACCGAAATCAAAATCATGCGTTCTGGCAATATGTGTTCGCTGGACGCTTACACAATTAGTCTGTTTACGATTACAGCTGTAGCCTATGCATTATTTGCAGTGGGTTATCTAACAGCAGGTGTTTTTGGTTTTGCAACGATTGCCGCCGTCATACTGATGTACATCAAGCGTTCTGATGTAGCGGGCACTTATTATGCAATTCATTTCGATTGGTTAATGCACACATTTTTCTGGAGCCTGCTTTGGCTGGCTCTGAGTTTCATTGCAACGTATATTTTAATAGGCTGGTTAGGTGTGATCGCAACAATTGCTTGGGTTGCTTATCGTCTTTTAATTGGTGGTATCGCGCTTTATGAAAGACGTCCACCCCGCTAACAATCACTCTAAATCAACTCTTTGAAAAAAGATTAATAAATTAAAAAAGGCCTATATCAATAAATATAGGCCTTTTTTTAAATGAACGGCGATTGACCTGATGTGCAGAACAAAAGTCGATTTAACTTAAAACTAAATTAACTTAAGTGCCCACTTAATAACTTGGTCATTTCAAACATAGAGACTTGATCTTTACCAAATATGGGGCGAAGCTTGTCATCAGCATTGATGTTGCGGCGATTCGCAGCGTCTTGTAAATCGTGCTTTTTAATGTATTCCCAAATTTTCTTTGTGACTTCAGTGCGGGGTAATGGATCAGCACCAATCACAGCAGCGAGGTGAGCACTGGGTTTGAGGGGCTTCATAAAAGCAGCATTTGGTTTACGAGCAGTTTTTACGGCAGTGGCCATTTAGGGCTCTCCTTGTGAAAAATGAGAATGAAACGAGCAAGTTAGCCATGATAACTGCTAATCGTGCGATCATACTAGCCTAAATGTATCAAAGTTTGCACACGACTTAACTATTGTAAAGCACACGTTTACCCCTAGACACGGGTGTGTCTCAATTGTTTTTTGACCATTGTGTATTAACTAAGCGAGCTAAATAAACAATTATGCTAACAACACAAGACACACTTACCATTATTCGCCCAGATGATTGGCATGTACATTTGCGCGATGGTGCTGCACTTGAAGCTGTCGTAGC
Organism: Bordetella parapertussis; assembly: GCA_945883615.1. Taxonomy (GTDB): domain Bacteria; phylum Pseudomonadota; class Gammaproteobacteria; order Burkholderiales; family Burkholderiaceae_B; genus Algicoccus; species Algicoccus parapertussis_A. Next base: position 1,177 of record CAMCYB010000013.1, read on the forward strand.
CGATACAGCTCGGCATTTTGCACGCGCTATTGTTATGCCAAACTTAACGCCACCTGTAACAAAGGTGGCACAAGCGCTTGTTTATCGTGAAGCAATACTAATGGCTGCCGCTAAAGCAGGAGTGGCACAGGGCACTTTTGAGCCTTTAATGACTTTGTTTTTAACAAATAACACCACCCCAGAAGAGATAGTACGTCTAAGTGAAACGCCAGGTGTGCAGGCTGTCAAGCTTTACCCAGCAGGTGCAACAACGAATTCAGATGCGGGCGTGACTGATTTGTTGAAGTACTGTCGCTCAGCCCTAGAGATGATGCAAAAAAAAGGGGTGCCGTTCTTAGTGCATGGTGAAGTAACTGACCCTGATATAGATATTTTTGATCGTGAAGCTGTATTTATTGATCGAGTCATGAAACCCTTGCGAGCTGATTTTCCTGAATTAAAAGTTGTGTTTGAACACATTACAACGCGTGAAGGTGCGCACTATGTTCGTGATGCAGAAGGCCCCGTGGCGGCTACCATAACCCCGCAACATCTACTCTACAATCGCAACGCAATATTTAAAGGTGGAATCAGGCCACACTATTATTGCTTGCCTATTTTGAAACGCGAGTTGCATCGTCAAGCTTTAGTCGAGGCAGCCACTAGCGCAAGCCCGCGGTTTTTTCTAGGAACTGACAGTGCACCCCACGCCAAAGGCAGAAAAGAAGACGCATGCGGGTGTGCAGGCTGTTACAACGCCTTACATGCCATGTCGCTTTATGCCTCAGTCTTCGACGAGGCAGGTCAACTAGACCGGTTAGAGGCTTTTGCAAGTACCCGTGGGCCTGATTTTTATGGTTTGCCGCGCAACACAAGTCACATCACGCTAAAACGACAAAATTATGTTGTGCCTTTACAGCTCCCTTTTGTTCAAGGCGACACTTTGGTGCCACTTGCCGCAGGCGAAACCTTGTCTTGGGTTGTGGCAGACTAAAAACTCTACTCGTTAGCGTTTAGCCTCTAATAATTCCCAGCGAGCATAGAGTTTTTTGAGCTCGTTTTCAACGATTTCAATCTTTGCTTGTACCGTATTGAGAGCACCATCTTGGGTTTGATATAGCTCAGGTGAGGCTAGTTTTTCGACCCACTCCGCTTGTTCAGACTCAAGTGCTTGAATTTTTGCAGGAAGTGCTTCAAGCTCACGTGCTTCCCATGAAGATAAGCGACTGGCTGACTGAACCTTGCTAGCAGTCGGTGCATGAGAAGCTACCGACGCTGCACCCTGTGTTGAATTTGATGTGGGGTTTGCCGTTACAGATGAACGGGTTGTTGCATTTGTTTCATTTGGTTTTTTGTCTGAAGAGTTGCTGTCTTGTATGGCCTTTTGTACCAACCAATCTTGATAGCCACCAACGTACCCTGCCCAATGCCCGTTACCTTCGGCCACAATCGTTTGTGTGACAACGTTATCTAAAAATAAACGGTCATGACTGACCAAGAGTACCGTGCCGGGAAACTCAAGCAGCAACGACTCAAGCAACTCAAGTGTTTCAATATCAAGGTCATTGGTCGGTTCATCTAGCACCAAAATATTAGCGGGGCGCGCAAATAAGCGAGCTAACAACAAACGAGCACGTTCACCGCCAGACAAACTGCTTACGGGTGACTGAGCGCGAGCGGGTTCAAACAGAAAATCGCTTAAATAGCTCATAACGTGTTTGCGTGATTGACCAATTTCGATCCATTCGCTGCCGGGGTTGATGACGTCAGCCAGCGTGGCGTTTTCATCGAGCTGGCTACGCATTTGATCAAAATAAGCAACTTGTAAGCTGGTGCCGAGTTTGACGGTGCCCTGATCAGGTTTGAGTACACCTAAAATAATTTGTAAAAGCGTTGATTTACCCGCGCCATTAGGCCCAATAAAGCCAATACGATCACCGCGCATAATAGTGGTTGAAAAGTTATCGACAATAACTTTTTCACCAAACGATTTGCTGACGTTTTCAAGTTCAGCAACTAGCTTGCCTGAACTTTGGCTGCTGTCAATCGCCAAATTGACTTTGCCCGCGACGTCACGCCGATCAGTGCGTTCGCGTCGTAGTTGCTCTAGACGTCTAACGCGACCTTCATTACGCGTGCGACGTGCTTCAACGCCTTTGCGTATCCAGACCTCTTCTTGGGCTAACAATTTGTCAAAGCGTGCGTTTTCTAGGTTTTGTGCGTTGAGCCATTCTTCTTTATGCACTTGCCAAGCCGAGAAATTGCCCGGAAAGCTTAATAGTTTGCCACGATCAAGTTCAATAATGCGTGTTGCAACACTATCTAAAAAAGCGCGATCGTGCGTAATCAGTAAGACCCCAGCTTGTGTGGCTTTAAGTTGTGTTTCAAGCCAGGCAATACCTTCCAAGTCTAAATGGTTGGTGGGTTCGTCTAACAAAAGTAAATCAGGGTTATGCACCAAAGCAGCAGCCAAGGCAACGCGTTTGCGCATTCCGCCCGACAAAGCAGAAACTGAGGTGTCAGGGTCGATACCTAATTTATCAAGCCAAGACAGGGCGCGCGCAGGTTTTTGCCAATCTTCATCATCAAAATGCTCATCACCTTTGGGTGGCAACAAAAGCACCTCAATCACTGTTAGGTTCATATCAAGTTCGGGCTCTTGCTCAACCGTGGCAATGCGCAAGCTGTCTAGAGAAACGACTTTGCCATCGTCTGGAGAGACGCGACCATCAAGAAGTTTTAAAAGCGATGACTTGCCGGCGCCATTGCGACCGATGAGACCGACGCGTTCGCGTTTAACGATCGAAAAGTTGACATCATCAAGCAACGCATGATGACCAAATGCCAGGTGGGCACGTTGTAAAGAAATTAAAGCTGGTGATGACATATGTGAGGGGTGTGGCCTTAAAGCCAATTAATTGATGACACAAACGCTATTGTCGCAGGTCATGAGTAATTCGGCTTGCAATGTACAAGTGGGTTCAGCATATTTAATAAAATTAAAAGAATAACTACATTTAAATCTGTTTTAAATCAAATTTAAATTAGATTTAAATGCGTTTTGCCCCGACTCAACCCCCAGCTAAACTCTTTGACCATATCGCGCATACAATAACAACGCGATGCAAGCTGGGCAATCGCGGCGCTTTGCGTCGAGGAAGGTCCGGACTCCATAGGGCAGGGTAACGGCTAACGGCCGTCCAGTGGCCTAGTGCGCAAGCGCTAGAACGCTGAGGAATAGGACCACAGAGACGAGACTGCAGTGGGGGTCGCCGTTAAGGCGACTCTGATACGGTCATCACCGTATTGAGCGGCCTGCTTGCAGGCTCAACATTGCAGGGTGAAACGCGGCAACCTCTACCCGGAGCAACACCAAATAGGCATGCGTGCGATGCAAATCGTGACGGGCGGCACCGTCCAAGTATGCGGGTAGGTGGCTAGAGACACATAGCAATATGTGTACCAGAGGAATGATTGCCGACCTACGCAAGTGGGTTTACAGAATCCGGCCTATAGGCTTGCATCGCACTTAATAATTAATAATAATTTTTACACAGCTTTTCTAATGTGTCACCTCTAATTGCGCCCGCAATTTACTGATTCATTTGGTTTTTTATCTTTAGGCATGATGAAGGAAGTCTGCTAAGTCCTTGTCATCATTGAAAAAACTTACAAATTTGACTTGACCAGTTGAAACCATTCACTTAAAGTGGTGAAAAGTGTAATTTTGTGCAAATTTGTGGGGTAAATGTGTTTCAAGGTAGCAGTGCGCTCACTCTCGATACGAAAGGCCGGGTCAATATACCGACTCGGCATCGTGACGCCTTGAATGAACTGGCGCATGGCCGCCTCACCATCACTCGCCACCCTGATGGGTGCTTGCTAATCTACCCTCGCCCTGAATGGGAAATGAAACGCGATCAAATCGCGGCCTTTCCGATGCAGGCGCGTGCTTTGCAGCGCTTGCTGCTCGGTAATGCTCAAGACGTTGAAATAGATACCTCTGGGCGTGTATTGATTGCGCCCGAGTTGCGGGCAGCTGCAGACCTAGATCGCGACACCATGTTGCTTGGTATGGGTGCACATTTTGAGTTGTGGAACGCTGCGGCACTGGCCAAGCGCGAAGCCGAAGATTTATCTGCTGGGTTACCAGAAGCTTTAAGTCAGTTTTCGTTTTAAACACTGATGTTCACACATCAGTCAGTGCTGTTGAATGAGACGATCGAAGGGGTTTGCCCTAACGAAATGTCTGAGGGCGTATTTGTAGACGGTACGTTTGGTCGAGGTGGGCATGCGCGTGCTTTGCTGTCGCGCCTTTCTTCCCAAGCGCGTCTGATTGTCATCGATCAAGACCCGCAAGCGATTGAGGTGGCATGGGCATTAGCAAAAACCGATTCCCGTGTCACGGTTGTTCATGCCGGGTTTGGTTCGATGCTTGAGTCATTAGCTCAGCTGGGTGTGACGTCAGTCGATGGTGTGATGTTAGATCTAGGTGTGTCGTCGCCGCAAATTGATGACGGTGCACGTGGGTTTTCATTTATGCGTGATGGTCCGCTTGATATGCGAATGAATACGACGCAAGGTCAAACGGCAGCTCAGTGGTTGGCCACTGCTGATGTTGAAGAAATTAAAGGGGTAATAAAAAGATATGGCGAAGAACGGTTTGCTCTTCAGATTGCAAAAGCGATTGTTGCTCGCTGCGCAACTGACCCAATCAACACCACGCTCGAACTTGCAGGCATCATCGCTTCCGCAGTCCGTACGCGGGAAAAGGGTCAGCATCCGGCGACACGCACCTTTCAAGCTATACGGATTCACGTCAATCGTGAGCTCGAAGAGCTTGATCTCGCCCTCGAGGCAACTTTAACGTTATTGAAAACAGGCGCACGTATGGCTGTGATTAGTTTTCATTCTCTTGAAGATCGAGTCGTCAAACAATTTATGGCGGCTGCAGCGCGCCCTGAGGCCGCATTGGCTCGTTTGCCAATACGCGAATCAGAATTGCCGCAGCCTGTTTTAACGCAACTCAAACGTGTGCTGACCTCAGATCAAGAAATTGACACCAATACACGTGCACGCTCTGCTGTGCTAAGAATTGCGACACGGACCGCAACGCCTCTACCTGCTAAAGGCGCGCGTGAGTTTTTGCCTCAGTTGTCGCATTCACCTGATCGATCATCATCAAGACGGGGTCGTTGATGGGGCGAATCAATATTGTGCTTGCTGTGATGTTGATGTTGTCAGCCTTGTCGCTGGTTACAGCACGCTATCAGGGCCGGCAACTGTTTATGCAAAATGAACAGCTCAAGTCACAAGGGCGAGAGCTCGATATAGATTGGCGACGCTTGCAAATCGAACGTGCCGAGTTGTCTCGAAATGCACGCGTTGATCAATTGGCACGTGATATTTTGAAAATGGTACCTATTGTTCCTGAACGCACAATTTACATTCAAGGGGTTACGCCTTGAAGCGCGTAACTTTTTTTAATAACCCGATTAAGCGGGTGCCCTTTCCAATGTGGCGGGGCCGTTTGGTATTGATTGTGTTAGCTGCGGCATTTTTAACATTATTAGGGCGTGCAGTATATCTACAAGGTATTCATGGCGAGTTCTTGCAAGAGCAAGGGGGTAAGCGTTATGAGCGTACCATTACGTTGCCAGCAAGTCGTGGCAAAGTGCTTGATCGTCAAGGTATGGTGTTGGCAGCTAGCATACCTGCACGTGCGATATGGGCTATTCCTGAAGATGCAAACGATGCAACAGATCAACAAATAAAAGCATTAGCGCTATTGCTTGGCACCACTGACAAAGCGCTTCGAGCTGCACTCGCGAATGAAGATAAGTCTTTTGTTTATTTGCGTCGTCAGGTGCCACTTGATGTTGCCAAACAAATACGTGAATTGGGTATGCCGGGTGTGCATCAATTACCTGAAACCTTACGGTTTTACCCTGAAGGTGAGGTGACTGCGCACATAGTCGGTTTTAATGATTTAGATGACAAAGGTCAAGAAGGAATCGAGCTGGCCTACGACGATCGTTTAGCCGGTCAGCCGGGTAGCCGTCGGGTCATTAAAGATCGCCTAGGCCGTGTGATTGAAGACGTTCGTGCAGTCAGCCCACCCGTTGACGGCGCTGACCTGACCCTATCAATTGACACGCGTATTCAATATCAAACTTTTAAAGCCTTAGAAGAGGCCGTTGAACTCAATAAAGCGAAAAGTGGTGCAGCAGTCGTAATCGATGTACGAACGGGAGAAATATTAGCGTTGGCTAACTTTCCGTCTTTTGACCCGAATCAACGGCAATCAATGCGTGGCCCTGGCTTACGCAACAGCGCATTAGCTGATACGTTTGAACCCGGTTCAATTTTGAAGCCTTTTACGGTTGGCTTAGCGCTCGAATTAAAACGCATTTCACTCAACACCAAATTTAATACAGGCAACGGTAAATTTCATTATCAAGGCGCCACCATTAGCGATGTGACTAAAAATGGCACAGTCGATGCACGTGGCGTCATTATGCGGTCAAGTAATATAGGTATGACCCTTATCTCAGAAACCTTGCAAGCTAAAGAAATGTGGGGTCGATTTACTGAGTTGGGTTTTGGGCAACCCCCTCAAATAGATTACCCTGGCGCCACGGCAGGCAGATTAAGACCATGGGAAAAATGGCGCTTAATTGAAAAAGCCACGATGTCTTATGGCTATGGCATTTCAACCTCGTTGCTTCAAGTTGCACGCGCCTACACAGCATTTGCGCGAGATGGTGATATGGTTAATTTGACCCTGATCAAGCGCGACAATTCGCCGGCAACGATTCGAGTCTACCCTCCAAGCATTGCACAGGAACTCAGGTCTATGCTTGAAAGCTCAGCAGGACCAGAGGGTGCAAAATTGGCTCAAGTTAGTGGCTATCGCGTTGCAGGTAAAAGTGGTACGGCGCGAAAAATTGTCAACGGTGTGTACAGTACTCAATACTACCGAGGTTCATTTGTCGGTTTTGCACCGGTATCAGACCCCAGAATTGTTGTGGCGGTCAGCATCAATGAACCCACTGCAGGCCATTATTATGGTGGTCGCGTCGCGGCACCCGCGTTTGCAGCCGTGGTGGGTGGTGCGTTGCGTGTGTTAGGCGTGCAACCTGATGCTCCGTTTGAGTCGGCCGTCGTCGCCAAAGCAATCGAGGTGCAAAGATGAACACTTTTGCACCGCTGCAAAGCGTAATCGATCAACTGCGCGCTAGCGTTCCAGCCCATGCACAGTGGCGGCTAGATTCACGCGCAGTTCAGCCGGGTGATGTCTTTATAGCCGTGCCAGGTTTACACGTTGATGGGCGAGACTTTATCAACGCTGCGCTTAAATCGGGTGCAAGTTGCGTGTTGCAACATGTTGACGCGACAGATGTTGATCAGGAAAAGAGCCCTACTAATGAATCATTAGATTCATATCAGGTCACTAAGCCAGGTGATCAAGATCATTCAGGTCTCAGTATTTGTTTCAAACAAGTAGAGAAAATTTGGTTTATTGAAAACTTGGCATCGCAATTGGGTGAATTGGCTCATGCCTGGTGTGGCAGGCCGTCAGAGCAGTTAACAGTGATTGCGTTGACGGGAACGAATGGTAAAACCAGTTGCACCCAGTGGTTAACTCAAGCGCTAAAGCACCTGGGTCATCAAGTTGGCGCAATCGGTACCTTGGGTGTGACATCGCTCAATGGTGTGCAGCAAAGTGGCACACTCACTACACCTGACGTGGTGTCATTGCACAATCAGTTGGCGGTTTTTGTGGCTCAGGGCGCCGAGTATGTTGTGATGGAAGCGTCATCTATCGGTCTAGATCAAGGTCGCTTGAATGGGGTCAACATTCAATGGGCAGGTTTTATAAACCTCACACATGATCATCTAGATTATCACGGCGATATGCAGCAATACGCAAACGCTAAAGCAAAATTGTTTAGACGCCAAACGTTACGTGGTGCAGTGATTAATCAAGATGATCCTTATCACCTCGTTATGATGAATGCCTGCCAAACCGCGGTGACGTTGTTTGGTACCCACTCGGCATGTGCCGTACAGGCAAAAAATATCATCTATAACCCAGCAGGCACACATTTTGAGATGTCAATTAATGGTCACGTGACGTCGCTGCAGCTTCCCTTTTATGGCGCACATAATGTTTCAAATCTGTTGTGTGTTGCCAGTATGCTTAGCATGTTGGGTTTTGGTTACAAGCAAATAGATTCGGCGCTTCATGCGCTCAAACCCGTTGCGGGTCGTATGGAATCAGTTTTACCATTGTTCGCATCGAATGTTGTTCAGCCTTTAGTCGTGGTTGATTATGCACATACACCTGATGCTTTAAAGCATGTTCTCATCACGTCGCAGGCGATTGCGCGACAACGTCAAAGCCAATTGTGGTGTGTGTTTGGGTGTGGGGGTGATCGAGACACCGTCAAACGCTCAATCATGGGCGATGTGGCAAGTCTACATGCTGATCATGTCATCATCACCAGCGACAACCCACGTAGTGAATCAGCTGATTCAATTATTGAACAAATCATGTCGGGTGTTGTCTCCCGCTTGAATAAGCCTGATTCATCGGTGCGCATCGTGACAGATCGCGCGATGGCTATTTTGCGCTGCATTCTCGATGCCGACCCTGCAGATGTGATTGTCATTGCGGGTAAGGGCCACGAGACCGGACAAGAAATGAATGGCGTAACGTACCCGTTTGATGATCGTCACTGGGCAGCCGCAGGGCTGCTGTTAAAGCAAATGCCTACTTTTGAAACCGACTCGAGGTTATTCACGCCGGGTGCAGTGTTTCTAGCCATTCAGGGCGACACCTTTGACGGCCACGCTTATTTAGCGAAAGTGAAGCAAGCAGGAGCTATTGCTGCGATTGTCAATGAAGTTGATCATGACGTCGCCATGCCGCAAATTGCGTTGGGTGACACGCGTCAAGCACTGACCAAAATGGCATCAGCTTGGCGTCAAAGTTTTAATATACCGGTGATTGGTGTCACAGGAAGCAATGGCAAAACCACCACTAAAGAAATGATCGCCGCGATGTTAGCGGCCGCATGGGGTGATGACGCGCGCTTAGCGACGAAAGGTAATTTAAATAACGATTTAGGTGTTCCGCTGACTGTCTTGCGTTTACGTTCAACGCACCGAGCGGCGGTGATTGAGTTGGGTATGAATCACCCTGGCGAAATTATACCGATTGCGCAGTGTGCCCAACCGACAATAGGGCTGGTATTAAATGCACAGCGAGAGCATCAAGAATTTATGCAATCGGTTCAAGCTGTGGCACAAGAGAACGGCAGTGTATTGATGCATTTGTCTGGCGCGGGTGTGGCTATATTTCCTGCCGCAGATGAATATTCAGCGCTCTGGCAAACCATGAGTCGAGCGCAGCAGACCTTGACCTTCGGTCAAGATGTTTCAGCAACTTTTAAAATTATTAATATGAAGTCAATTCAGTCTGGCGGGCATGCCTTCACCTTGAAGACCCCAGACGGTGACGTTGACATCAATTTACCGCTACCCGGTATACATAATGTTTTGAATGCAGCGGCCGCCTGTGCTTGCGCGTGGTCTGCAGGTGTGGGTTTGCAAGCAATGGCTCAAGCATTACAAAACTTTGGCGCGGTGAAGGGACGCATGCAAGTACATGTATTGACGAATTCGCAAACACTGATTGATGACACCTACAACGCAAACCCAGACTCGGTGCGTGCGGCAATAGACGTACTGGTCAGTATGCCCGCACCCAGATTATTTATTTTGGGTGATATGGGTGAAGTGGGGCAAGATTCAGCTGCGTTACACGCTGAGGTAGGTCATTATGCAAAACATGCAGGCGTTGATCAGCTGTTAGTTATGGGCACCGAGACACGCCAAACTGTTGCCGCATTCGGTGCGCAAGGTCAGCATTGCAACTCACCAGAAGAGGTGTGCGCTGAAATGTTAAAGCGAACACCCCATTCAATACTGGTTAAAGGGTCACGCTTTATGAAAATGGAGCGGGTTGTGAATCAATTTATGCAAATTAAACAGCAGGTTATCGCACCAGACGATGCCCATAAAAACGGGGTGCAACATGCTGTATGAGTTGTTTGGCTGGATCGCTGAAAATCACATTCGCAGCTTTGCGGTATTTGAATACATCACTTTACGTGCAGTGATGGCGTGCGCCACGGCATTGCTTATCGGTCTGGTAGCGGGCCCCCGTGTCATTCGGAAGTTGGCATCGCTAAAAATTGGTCAGGCTGTTCGTCAAAATGGTCCACAAACACATTTAATTAAAACGGGTACGCCAACGATGGGTGGCGTTCTGATTTTGATTTCAATTGGTGTGAGTACGTTGCTATGGGCTGACTGGCGCAACCGTTTTGTGTGGGTCGTGTTAATTGTGACACTTGGATTTGGTTTGATTGGATGGTTAGATGACTACCGTAAAGTGGTTTACCGCGACCCGGAAGGCATGCCCGCAAGACAAAAGTTTTTCTGGCAAGCCATTATTGGGCTTATTGCGTCGGTGTATTTAGCATTTGCAATTTCTGCCCCTGCGAATGCTGATTTGTGGCCATTGTTTCGCGATTGGGTAACCAGCGGTTTTGTGATGCAGTTACCAACTCGTGCTGACTTAATCGTCCCTTTCTTTAAGAGTGTGAGTTACCCACTTGGGGTGTTTGGCTTTGTGGCGCTGAGTTGGTTTGTGATCGTGGGAACCAGTAATGCGGTCAATTTAACCGACGGGCTTGATGGCTTAGCGATTATGCCTACGGTTATGGTGGGAGCAGCGCTGGGCATATTTGCTTATGTTGTGGGTCGTGTTGATTATTCCAAGTATTTGCTTTTCCCCTACATTCCGGGTGCCGGAGAGCTCATGGTGCTGTGTGCGGCTTTAGCGGGTGCGGGCCTAGCATTCCTTTGGTTTAATGCCTACCCTGCACAAGTGTTTATGGGTGATGTGGGTGCGTTGGCGTTAGGTGGCATGCTGGGCACGATTGCAATTATTGTGCGCCAAGAAATTGTTTTGTTCATCATGGGCGGCGTGTTTGTTGTTGAAACATTATCTGTGATGTTGCAAGTGGGTTGGTATAAATATACCAAGCGAAAATTTGGCCAAGGTCGTCGCATATTTCATATGGCACCCCTGCACCATCACTTTGAAGTTAAGGGTTGGAAAGAAACCCAAGTCGTTGTGCGGTTCTGGATCATCAGCATGATGTTGGTGTTAATTGGCTTGTCGGCGCTCAAAATACGATGACACCTATTAGCCCCGACACCCTCGTTCAGGCACAGCGCACACTCATACTTGGTTTGGGTGAGACCGGTGACGCGGCTGCACGTTGGTTAGCCCGTTGCCTAAAGCCTCTACGTTTGGTTGATACTCGAGCAACCCCCAAGGGCGAGGCAGCATTACGTAAAGCATTAGGTTCGCACGATGTGCAGTGGGCATTAGGTCAGATCGATTTGCCCATTGCATTGCTAGAGGGTATTGATGCTGTTGTGATGAGCCCTGGGTTGTCGCCGCATCATCAACCTATTGCAGCTTTTATTCAGGCCGCACGCGAAGTGGGCATAGAGATCATTGGTGAAATCGAGTTGTTTGCACGTGCAATCAATGAATTAAAAACAAGTCAGCAATATCAGCCCCACATACTTGGGGTGACTGGTACAAATGGTAAAACAACAGTGACAGCTTTGACGCGTCATATGCTGGAAGCTGCCGGTATGACTGCGCGTGCAGCAGGCAATATAAGCCCAAGCGCATTGACTGCGCTCATGCAGGCAATTGATGAAAAGTCGTTGCCAGAGGTCTGGGTGCTTGAGTTGTCAAGCTTTCAGTTGCACACCTTACAGTCTTTACATTTTGATGCCAGCGTTGTGTTGAATTTGACACAAGATCATCTTGACTGGCATATTAATATGCAAGATTACGCTGCCGATAAGGCGCGTATTTTTGCGCACAGTGCCCTCTGCATCGTTAACCGTGACGACCCAGTTGTTTTAGCGATGGTTCACTCATTAACTAAAACAACAGTTCGCTCTTTTGGTCGAGATGCCCCCGTGTTGACGCATGATGTTGGCATGATTAACGAAGCGGGCATGCGTTGGTTAGTGAGTGCTGAACCGTTAGATTTTGAAGACGAACCCAACCCCACTGCTCGCCGCAAAAAGAACGCACCTGAACCGATGCGCCAACCCGGTCGCTTGGTTCAACTCATGCCAGTTGACGCGCTCAAGCTGATCGGTTTGCACAATGCAATGAATGTTTTGGCAGCTCTTCAGCTCGGGCGAAGTGTGGGTGCGGGGTTAGCGCCGATGCTCAGAAGCGCAACAGATTACTTTGGCGAACCGCACCGTATGTGCTTTATTCGCTCCATTAGAGAAATTGATTTTTACAATGACAGCAAAGGCACTAATGTGGGTGCGACGGTAGCGGGCATTGAGGGCCTTGATCGACGCATGGTTTTAATTGCCGGGGGTCTTGCTAAAGGGCAAGACCTGACGCCACTTTTACCCGCCATATCAAAACTTGTAAAAGCAGTTGTATTGATCGGTCAAGATGCACCGTTATTTGAAGCGCTATTGTCAGGCAGCCCCATTCAATGTGAACAAGCAGACAATATGGAGCAGGCTGTGAGTAAAGCCTTTGCCGCAGCGCAAGCAGGTGATGCCGTGGTGTTGTCACCTGCTTGCGCGAGTTTAGATATGTTTAAAAATTACCCGCATCGCGGCGAGGTGTTTATTGAAGCAGTCACTGAGCTTGCTTTGACACACGGAGAGATTGCATGAGCTTCGTTGCGTCACTCACTCAAAGCAGTACAGCGGTAAACCCCAATCGCACCCAGATACGGTTATATGACTTAGCCTTAATTATTGCAGCCAGTGCCTTGGTCGCAATGGGTCTGCTGATGGTTTATTCAGCCTCGATTGCTTTAGCTGATGGGCCTAAGTACGCAAACTATGGGCGTTATTTCTTTGTGATGCGCCATTCTATTTTTGTGTCGGTAGGCATTGTGGTTGCGCTACTGGTCTGGACGATACCCCTGGCTTGGTGGCAAAAGGTTACATGGCCATTATTTGGCATCACGGCTGTATTACTTATACTGGTTTTAGTGCCTGGTATTGGCCGAGAGGTTAACGGCGCAAGACGTTGGTTGTCTTTAGGCCCCGTTAATTTTCAGCCCTCTGAATTAATGAAATTGGTGTCAGTCTTGTTTGCAGCGGCTTATGTTTTGCGTAAACAGCATCAAATGCACAGTTTTGTACATGGTTTTTTACCGATGGCGTTTGCAATGGGTTTCGTTGGCATATTACTCTTGCTCGAACCTGACCTGGGTGCATTGATTGTCATCATGGCTATTGCGATGGGCGTTTTGTTTTTGGGCGGTATAAACGCAAAAGTATTTTCTTTTTTAGCCGTTGTTCTGATGTCGATGTTTTTACTGCTGATTTGGGTGTCACCTTGGCGGCGTGCCCGATTATTTGCTTATCTTGACCCGTGGGATGATGCCAATATGTACGGCAGTGCTTACCAGTTATCGCATTCCTTAATTGCGATCGGTCGAGGCGAGTGGTTTGGCGTCGGGCTTGGCTCAAGCGTTGAAAAATTACATTATTTACCCGAAGCGCACACTGACTTTATCGTGTCAGTCATCGGTGAAGAATTGGGCTTTATTGGTATTGGCTTAGTTGTGGTGTTATTTGCTATCTTAGTTTGGCGCGCATTTGAGATTGGTCGCCAATCTATTGCACTAGATCGTGTTTTTAACGGGCTCGTGGCTCAAGGCGTTGGCGTCTGGTTTGCTGTGCAAGCCTTCATCAATATGGGTGTTTGCCTCGGTTTGTTGCCAACTAAAGGTTTAACGTTACCGTTAGTCAGTTACGGCGGTTCAGGCATTGTTATGAATTTTGTGGCACTGGCGCTGATTGCACGCGCTGATTATGAAAACCGATCAATGATGTGTGGGGGTCGAGCATGATCACTAAATCGACCAAACCGATCGCTTGGGTGATGGCTGGCGGTACAGGTGGGCATATTATGCCCGGCCTGGCAGTGGCTGAAACGTTGGCTCAACAAGGGTGGTCAATTCGTTGGTTGGGTAACCCTCAAAAGATGGAAGGCAAACTCGTGGCGCAAGCCGGTTACGAGATGTTGCCTGTCTATTTTGCTGGTGTGCGGGGTAAGGGTTGGCGTGATGTCGTGCGTGCACCATTAGCTTTGATCAAAGCATGTTTAACCGTTTGGCGTGAAATGTCTGTGCGTCGTCCTCAGGTCGTGCTGGGTATGGGTGGCTATGTTGCGATGCCCGGAGGCATCGTGTCTTGGTTGCGTGGCGTGCCGTTGGTATTGCACGAGCAGAACGCAGTGGCGGGTATGACAAACCGATGGCTTGCTAAAATTGCTCGGGTTGTGTTGGCTGGCTTTCCAAATGCGATTGCTGGTGCGACGGTGGTGGGTAACCCCGTTAGAGCATCGCTTTTGACGCTTGATAGCCCAGTGCAACGATATTCAGTTCATCAGGGCGCGTTAAAGTTACTGGTTGTCGGCGGCAGTTTGGGTGCCGCCGCTTTAAATAAAGTGGTGCCTGAGGCGCTATCTTTGATGGCCGTGTCACAGCGACCCGTTGTGGTTCATCAAGCGGGTACACAACACATTCAAGCGTTGCAGTTGTCTTATCAGCAGGCTCAAGTCGATGCAACATGCACGGCATTTATAGATGATATGGCGAGCGCCATGTCACAAGCCGATCTTATGATCTGTCGTGCAGGGGCGATGACGGTTGCCGAAGTGGCTGCGGTGGGTTTGGCCGCATTATTTGTGCCTTTTCCTCATGCCGTTGACGACCACCAAACCAACAATGCTAATTTTTTAGTGAAACAAGATGCCGCTTGGTTGTGTCAGCAATCGCAATTAACGGCCAAGTGGTTGGCGCATTGGTTAAGTGAGTGTGATCGACAGCGCTTAGAGCAGGTGGCTATTCGTGCGTATGCCTGTGCCAAAACAGATGCGGCCCAACAGATCGCTGAGCAATGCATATCAGTTAGCGGGGTGCATGCATGAAATATCGCATTCAACATATTCACTTTGTGGGCATTGGCGGCTCAGGAATGAGCGGTATTGCTGAGGTCTTGCATAATTTAAATTACAAAGTGTCTGGCTCTGACTTGGCTGATAGTGTTGTCACAAAACGTTTAGCTTCTTTAGGTATAAATATACATATCGGCCATGATGCGCACAACATTGACGGTGCGGATGCCATTGTGACGTCTACGGCAGTCACCAGCCATAACCCCGAGGTGTTAGCCGCCCGCCAAGCAAATGTACCCGTCGTGCCGCGCGCCATGATGTTGGCAGAACTTATGCGACTTAAGCGCGGTATTGCAGTAGCCGGTACGCATGGCAAAACAACGACAACCAGCTTAGTTGCCAGCATATTTGCCGCGGCAGGTCTGGACCCAACCTATGTAATTGGTGGGCGATTGAATTCAGCCGGTGCAAATGCAAAATTAGGACAAGGTGACTACATTGTTGTTGAGGCTGACGAATCAGACGCCTCATTTTTAAATTTGTTGCCAGTGATGGCCATTATCACGAATATCGATGTTGACCATATGGACACCTATGGTCACGACGTGACACGACTAAAGCAAGCGTTTATTACCTTTGCTCAAAACCTACCCTTTTATGGTTGCGCAGTCCTGTGCAGCGACGATCAGCATGTAAAAGAAATCATGCCATTTATATCGCGCCCCATGATTACTTATGGGTTCAATGAGCACGCTCAAGTTCGCGCCACTGACGTGACCGCTGTCGGTACAAAAATGACATTTAATGTGTATCGTTCTTTAAGAGGTGTTTCGACTCAACCTTTTGCTGTGACGTTAAATTTACCCGGCCTGCATAACGTACGCAACGCTCTGGCTGCCATCGCAATCGCTTCAGAGGTGGGTGTTGAAGAGATTGAAATTGCACAAGCTTTAGCGAATTTTGATGGGGTGAATCGTCGTTTTACTCATGTGGGCGATTTTCCGGCAAAGCAGGGCGGTACCTTTACAGTCATTGATGATTATGGGCATCACCCCGTCGAGATGGCTGCAACTCTTGAGGCGGCAAGAGGGTCATGGCCAGAACGGCGTATCGTTTTAGTTTTTCAGCCACATCGTTATACCCGCACACGAGACTGCTTTGAATCGTTTGTGCAAGTGCTAAGCCGTGCTGATCAGTTAATTTTGACTTCTGTTTACCCAGCAGGCGAGGCCCTCATTGCTTCGGCTACTGCTCAGGTTTTAGCAGAGCGCGTAAAAGAAGCGGGCCAAGTCAACCCCGTTTTTGTTGAAGATGTAAACGCATTGCCTGATGCGATTCGCGCTGTTGCTCAGGCAAACGATATCGTAGTGATTATGGGTGCAGGTTCAATTAGTCGTGTGCCCGCTTTGATGGAGGCGTCGCGATGATGATTACCTTTCGTAAAGTAGGTGTTTTGTATGGCGGTCGCTCGGCTGAACGCGATGTTTCATTGATGTCGGGTCGCGCTGTGTGTGAGGCGTTACAAAATCAAGGTGTCAACGCGCATCTCTTTGATACCGGCAAACATAGCTTGGCAGAATTGGTCGCACAAAATTTTGACGCGGTTTTTATTGCCTTGCATGGTCGTTATGGTGAAGACGGCACGCTTCAAGGTGCGCTTGAGTTGATGGGCATACCCTACACCGGCAGTGGTCCCATGGCGTCTTGTCTGGCGATGGACAAAATAATGACCAAGCGCGTATGGCTTGAATTGGGTTTGCCTACCCCGGCCTACCGTGAAATTAAAACGACATCTGATTTAGACGGTATTGAGTCGGCAATAGGGTTGCCATTTATTATGAAGGCCCCGCATGAAGGGTCAACCCTTGGCCTGAATAAAGTGCTGCAATCGAGCGACATACAAACAGCCTACAAACAAACCAAACAGTTTGATGATTTGGTTTTGGCTGAGCAATTCATAAAAGGCAGAGAGTTTACCGTCGCACTGTTGGGCGCTTCACCCCTAAATAAAAAACCACAGACTGAGGTCGAAGCCTTGCCTGTGATTGAAATCGTTGCGCCTGGGGGGAATTACGACTACGAACACAAATATTTCTCTGATGACACCCAATACATTTGCCCCGCAGTGATATCAGATCAGCTGTCTCAACAGATGAAAAATTTGTCTGTGCAGGCGTTTACTGCCCTTCGTTGCGAAGGTTGGGCGCGCGCTGACATCATGCTTGATGCGCACGATAAGCCATGGTTGATAGAAATCAATACCTCGCCAGGTATGACCAGCCACTCTTTGGTGCCGATGGCAGCTAAAGCGGCGGGTATGAGTTTTGAGCAACTATGCGTCCATATTTTGAGTCAAGCGCGTTGCAAAGTGGGTCAATTAAATCGCATTCATCAGGACGAGGGCAAATAGGCCATGTGGAACGAGGCTCGCATTATCAACGCTTTAGCCAATTCACTGGTGATTATGGCTCTTTTAGTGTTGTTAATAGGCGGAATCTTTTGGTCTGTTCGCTTACCTATGTTCGCCTTACAGAAAATTGAAATTGTGCCATTGCAAGGCACAAGCGTTCAACATACGACAGCCATAGAAGTACAAAATGCCTTAACAGGTCGGTTAAGCGGTAATTTTTTCACAATTAATTTGCCTCAGGCACGCGAAGTGTTTGAGACGCTACCGTGGGTGCGTTATGCGGCAGTGAGACGTATTTGGCCCAACACGTTAAGAGTGTCAATCGAAGAGCAACAGCCTTTGGCGCTTTGGAATGACACGCAAATGGTCAATACGTGGGGGCAGCTCTTTACAGCGAACAGAGCTGCCTTAGACAACGAAGACAGCTTGCCTCAATTTGTGGGCCCAGATGGCTCAGAGCGTCTCTTGGTTCAGCGTTATGCAGAGTTAACCCGTTGGTTTGCCCCTCTTGATTTGAGAGCTAAGCGTTTAACACTCAGTGATCGCTATGCATGGCAAGTTTCGTTATCAAACGGTATGACGCTTGATTTGGGTCGAGACCCTGGTGCCGACGCACCTGACCCGCAGGGTGGCATACCCGGTGCGCTGTCTTTTGCCCAAAGAATAGAACGATTTGTAGACGCTTGGCCACAAGCCCAGCAAAAATTACATGGGCGTATAGCAACCCATGCCGATTTGCGTTACCCAAATGGTTTTGCCTTAACTCTGGCAGCATTGTCAGAGCCCATTCACCCTAAAAAGAAACGTTAATCCCATGACTCGTGACATCAAAGATCTGATCGTCGCCCTTGATATCGGCACCACAAAAATTGTGGCTGTCGTTGCAGAGGTATTGCCAGAAGGGCGATTTGAAGTGCTCGGTTTAGGACAGCATGAATCTAAGGGAATGCGCAAAGGTGTCGTTGTCAATATTGAAGCGACCGTGGCGTCAATACAGCGTGCCCTTGAAGAAGCTGAATTGATGGCTGACTGCAAAATTCGAGATGTATATACCGGCATTGCAGGTAATCACATTCGTAGTTTTAACTCAAGCGGTATGGTGGCCGTCAAAGATAAAGAAGTGAATGCTGCCGATGTCGCACGGGTGATTGAAACGGCCAAAGCAGTCAACATACCGACTGATCAGCAAGTGTTGCATGTATTAACGCAAGAATTCATTGTCGATAGCCAAGAAGATATTCGTGAGCCAATTGGTATGAGTGCGTTAAGACTTGAAGTCAAAGTGCATATCGTAACGGGTTCAGTGAGCGCCGCACAAAACATCATTAAATGCGTACGTCGTTGTGGGCTTGAAGTGCAAGATCTTATTTTGCAACCGCTGGCATCAAGCTTGGCTTGCTTAACTGCTGATGAAAAAGAGTTGGGTGTCGTGCTGATTGATATCGGCGGGGGCACTACCGATGTGGCGATATATACCGGTGGTGCAATTCGTTATACCGCTGTGTTTCCCATTGCAGGCGATCAAATCACTAACGATATCGCTGCGATGTTGCGTACACCCACCCCAGATGCTGAAGAAATTAAATTGCGCTATGGCGTGGCTAAGCAGGTGTTGGCAAGCCCAGACGAAAGCGTTGAAGTGCCTGGCCTGGGCGATCGTGGGCCAAGGCTTGTCAACCGACAAGCCTTGGGTGCCGTGATTGAACCTCGTGTCGAGGAATTGTTTGGGTTGGTGCAGCAAGATATTCGTGAGCAAGGTTTTGAAGATCTGTTGGCCTCAGGTGTCGTGTTGACGGGTGGTACAGCACTGATGCCAGGCATCGTGGAATTGGCTGAAGACGTTTTCCTAAAGCCTGTTCGTGTTGCGATTCCAGAGTACGACGGCAGTTTGGCTGATGTGATGCGTAACCCAAGGTTTTCAACGGTAATGGGTTTGCTGGGTGAGGCACGTATTCAACGCTTAAGAGGTCGAAAAGTGTCACAGCAAACCGGCAGTTTTTCAAAAGTACTCGCGCGAATGCGTGAATGGTTTATGAATTGAAATAGATTGAAGTGTTTTGAAGTAATCAGTGCCTGACTTGGCGCGGTGTTAATTGAGTATCAAACCGTGCACAGTCTGTAACATAGTAATAAAGTAACAAATTAACAAATTAACAAATTAACAAAGTAACAAAGTAACAAAGTAACAAAGTAACAAAGTAACAAAGTAACAAAGTAACAAAGTAACAATTAACCAACTATTTATTTATTCTTTATTTTCAGAAGTACTAAGACTTGAGGGAGTCGATACTGATGTTTGAAATGTTAGAAAATCCACATAAAACAACGGTTATTAAAGTCGTTGGGGTTGGGGGCGCAGGTGGTAATGCGGTTTCCCATATGATGCGTTCTGGTGTTCAGGGCGTCGATTTTATTTGCTGCAATACCGATGCTCAAGCGTTAGCTGCAACTGGCGCACCCGTGCAAATTCGTTTAGGTCGTAGTGGTCTCGGGGCAGGCGCTAAACCTGACCAAGGACGAACCGCCGCTGAAATGGCACGCGAAGAAATTCGTGCCGCTTTAACGGGTGCCAACATGGTTTTCATCACGGCAGGTATGGGTGGTGGTACCGGTACGGGTGCAGGTCCAGTTGTGGCTGAAGTAGCCAAAGAGCTGGGTATTTTGACAGTGGGTGTGGTGACTAAGCCTTTCTCATTTGAAGGCAATCGTCGTGCCAAAATGTCTGGAGACGGTATTGCCGAGCTTTCAAAACACGTTCATTCATTGATCGTTGTTTTAAATGAAAATTTATATACCCTGATGTCTGACGACGCAACGCAAGAAGATTGCTTCCGTGCAGCCGATGACGTGTTGCATAACGCTTGTGCCGGCATTGCTGAAATTATTAACGTTGAAGGTAACGTTAACGTTGACTTTGAAGACGTTAAAACCATTATGGGTGAGCAGGGCCAAGCCATGATGGGAACGGCCATTGCCGGTGGCGAAGATCGTGCACTTGTCGCAGCCAAGCAAGCGGTTGCATGTCCATTGCTTGAAGGTGTTGATTTGCAGGGTGCTAAAGGTGTATTGGTTAACATCACGGCTAGCCGTTCGCTCAAAATGCGCGAAACCCGTCAAATTATGGACCACATTCAAGGTTTTGCTGCAGATGATGCGACAGTCATCTTCGGTACAGCTTACGACGAGTCGATGGGTGACAACTTGCGCGTGACCGTGGTTGCAACAGGTTTGGGTCGTGTTGCGAAGCGCCCACACTTGGTTCATAGCCAAGACAAGCAAGAAGCTTTGCGCACAGGTACAGATAATGTGCCGTTAATGACCGATGCACGTGCACAAGATCTTCAAATACCGACCGTAATGCGCAACCCGCGTACCCAGGCTTCGGCTCAGGTACGAGCACTCGAGACTTCTGGAATGGAGCACTATGACATTCCTGCATTTTTGCGTCGCCAAGCTGACTAAGTTTTAATTTAGGAAAGCGATTCCCTCAGTTACCTACCTCACTTGAGGCGGGGTGACACGTTGGCGCCACGCTGTTTTGACAACGGTGTGGCGCCATCGTCGGCGACAAAAGACTGGTGCGGCGTCAAAGAAATATGACGACTGCAAAAAAAAGCATTACAATATAAAAATCGTATTTAATTCAAAGGGTTGGCTTTTAAATGTTTAGTCAACGCACGATCAAAAAGATTGTTTCTACTATTGGTGTTGGGCTTCACTCTGGTCAGCGCGTTGAGCTTACGCTTCGCCCTGCAGCTGTGGGTACGGGTATTGTTTTTCACCGCGTCGATTGTGAGCCGGTCGTTGACTTGCCTGCCAACGCGTCAATGGTGAGCGACACCCGTATGGCTTCAGTCTTACAAGCTCAAGGTGTTCGCGTTTCAACAGTCGAGCACTTGATGTCAGCGTTGGCGGGTTTGGGTATTGATAACCTGCATATCGATATCAACGCTGAAGAAGTTCCTATTATGGACGGTAGCGCGGCAACCTTTATCTACCTGTTGCGTTCTGCCGGCTTAGAAGAACAGCGTGCGCCAAAGCAGTTTATTCGCGTACTTAAAACAGTTGAAATTTCCGAGGGCGAAGGCGCAAATAAGAAATGGGCACGTTTAGAGCCACATGAAGGTTTTGCCTTATCTTTTTCAATTGATTTTAAACATCCCGCCATTGATGCAACAGCCGGTTTTGCTGAAATCGATTTTGCCGATCAGTCTTACATCAAAGAAATTGCCCGCGCACGTACGTTTGGTTTTGTAAGCGAAGTTGAAGCGCTCAGGTCAATGGGTTTGGCACGTGGCGGCAGCCTAGAAAACGCCATTGTGCTTGATGAATATAGGGTGCTCAATACTGATGGTTTGCGCTACGACGATGAGTTTGTTAAACATAAAATTTTAGATGCCATTGGTGATTTATATTTAATCGGTAAGCCACTGGTCGCACGCTATGTTGCATGTAAATCCGGTCATGCCATCAATAACCAGCTTGCGCGTAAATTGCTTGCCCAGCAAGATGCCTGGGAATTCGTGACCTATGAGTCAGTTGAAAAAGCACCTGCTGCCTTCAAGCAAGCTTGGCAGCTTGCCTAATATAATAGCCCTTCATTAAAGCCCTTCATCAAAGCCCCTCATTAAAGCCCTTTGCGGCGAGCAATAAGCTTAGCGACAGCATCTGCCAAAGGGCCCGGTTCTAACGAATCGGCTAGCAACACAAAATGCCCCAGATCACTTCCATCTATGGGGCGTGCCTCTTTCACGAGATGAACCGCTGCAGGTACAGGCGGTTCGGCTAAAACCTTAATCGTTACCGCATCAACTTTATGACCCAGCTCAGTCATTCGTTGTTGCATTCTGGGCGCAAATTGTCGTAATTTTGCTGCTTGTGCAGAATCTTGTGTTCCGAGCTTGAGTTCACCATCGCCCCATTTGAGCACCACAAAATGTTTTTGTAAGGTGGGTGGCAGTTGTTGAGCGAGGCTTTCTTGCAAAGATAAAAGTCGTTGTGCTGTCATTAAAACGGAAGCACTCATGTTTTCTTTGCTTAACCACCCAAGCACCTGCGCTGAGACGGAATTGCCTACCCTAGAGTTTGAGCGACTCATATCTTGTTAAGGTTCGTAAAATTAAAAGTCATATGTGAACAGTCTAATGCAACCAACAATTGCTGTCAGGGTTAAGGGTTTTGGGCTAAAGAGTTTGATCATCTGCGGCACTTTTTTTGCAGTCGGTTTAGCGCCTTTTTTTGCACAACCCTCTCAGCAAGTCAAAAAACAAACGCATACAAATGTAGAGGGTAGGGCTTATCTAGCAACTTATTCATTAAAGCAGGCGTTGAGCCAAATGTACTTAAATAGAGTTAAAAAATACTTAAATTTACCTATCTTAGGTGAAATGCGACTAACTTCAAAGTTTGGCGTGAGAAAAGATCCGATCAGTGGTGAGTTAAAAAAACACCTCGGAATTGATGTGTCAACCTCAGCAGGCACCCCTATTATTGCTGTTGCAGGCGGTCAGGTTGTCAAGGCGGGGTGGCACCACATATATGGGTTAAATATAGAAATTGAGCATACCCCAACATGGCGAACACGTTATGCCCACGCTCGTTTGCTCTACGTTGTAACGGGGCAATACGTAGAGGCCGGGCAATTTATCGGCCAGGTCGGGTCAACAGGTCGTTCAACGGGACCACATTTGCATTTTGAAGTATGGCGAAATGGCGAGCCTATTGACCCATTTTTGGTGGTTCAAGGGATGCCTAAAATGGGTAACCGCCAATAAGGCGTGAAGCCTGCTGTACACTTATAGCTTCGATTATGGGCGCGTTCGCTCTGGGCTTTGACACGCATGATTCCATTACTTAAAACACTATTTGGTAGCCGTAATGATCGCTTGATTAAGCAGCTTAAACGGCAGGTTATAGCGATTAATGCGCTTGAAGCGCCGATGACAGCTCTGAGCGACGACGCGCTTAAAGCTAAAACACCTGAACTTAAAGCCAAGCTTTTAGCGGGTACACCTTTAGACAATTTATTGCCTGAGGCGTTTGCCGTTGTTCGCGAAGCAGGTAAGCGAGTATTCGGTATGCGTCACTTTGATGTGCAGTTAATGGGTGGCATGGTTCTCAACAGCGGCAAAATTGCTGAAATGCGTACGGGTGAAGGTAAAACCCTGATGGCTACCTTGCCTGTTTACCTCAACGCACTATCTGGGCGTGGCGTTCATGTGGTGACGGTAAACGATTACTTGGCACGACGCGATGCCGAGTGGATGGGGCGTCTCTACAGCTACCTAGGCTTAACGACTGGCGTCGTGGTGCCACACCAAGACAGCGAAGAAAAACGCGCAGCGTATCAAGCTGATATCACTTACGGCACCAACAACGAGTTTGGTTTTGATTATTTACGCGACAATATGGAACATCGTGCCGTAGACCGTCGGCAACGGGGTTTAGTGTTTGCAATTGTCGACGAAGTTGATTCAATTTTGATCGATGAGGCTCGTACGCCGCTAATTATTTCTGGCCAAGCTGAAGACTTTACTGAGCAGTACATGCGTATGAACGCTGTGCCGCCAAAACTCAAGCGCATGGCTTCAGAATCTAAACCTAACGAGGCCGATCCAGAAGGTGATTTTTGGGTTGACGAAAAGCACCAACAAATTTATTTGTCTGAAGACGGCCACGAGCATGCAGAACAGATATTGACACAAATTGGTTTGTTACCTGAAGGTCAATCGCTCTATGACCCGCGTAATATCACCTTAATGCATCACTTGATGGCTGCTCTGCGCGCACATTATTTGTTCTTTCGTGACCAACATTATGTGGTTCAAAACGGCGAAGTCGTTATTGTTGACGAGTTTACGGGTCGTTTGATGGTGGGTCGGCGCTGGTCTGATGGTTTGCATCAAGCCGTTGAAGCTAAAGAAAAGGCAACCATTCAACTAGAAAATCAAACGTTAGCCTCTATTACGTTCCAAAACTATTTTCGTATGTACGAAAAATTGTCTGGTATGACGGGTACGGCTGATACGGAAGCCTACGAATTCCAAGAAATTTATGGTCTTGAAACGGTTATTGTGCCCACAAACCAAGCCATGATTCGCCTTGATCAAAACGATCAAATTTTCAAAACTGATCATGAAAAATACGCTGCAATTGTTAATGACATACGCGAATGCCAAACCAAAGGCCAGCCCGTTTTAGTTGGAACAACCAGTATTGAAAATTCTGAATTATTGTCTCACGCACTTAACGAAGCGGGGCTTAAGCATGAAGTGCTTAATGCTAAACAGCACGCGCGCGAAGCTGATATTGTGGCGCAAGCGGGTAAGCCCGGGCAAATTACCATTGCGACAAACATGGCGGGTCGAGGTACTGACATCGTCTTAGGCGGTAACGTTGAAAAACAAGTCGATATGCTGATGCGTGACGAATCGTTATCAGGCCCTGACCGGCAGGTCAAAATTGATTTGTTGCGCTCTGGCTGGCAAGCCCTCAATCTTCAGGTAAAAGCAGCCGGTGGGTTGCGCATCATCGGTACTGAGCGCCACGAGTCGCGTCGTATCGATAACCAATTACGAGGTCGTGCAGGTCGTCAAGGTGACCCGGGTGCCTCACGTTTTTATCTTTCACTTGAAGATTCGCTTATGCGCATCTTTGCCGGTGATCGCGTTAGAAGCATTATGGAACGCTTAAAACTGCCAGAAGGTGAACCGATTGAAGCAGGCATGGTGTCTCGCTCTATCGAGTCAGCGCAACGCAAAGTTGAAGGTAGAAATTTTGATATGCGTAAGCAGTTACTTGAATACGACGATGTGGCTAATGATCAACGTAAAATTATTTACGCGCAACGTAACCAGGTGCTTGAAGCTGAATCAGTAAGCGGAATGGTCGAAGGCTTACGTGATGGTGCCATTAAAGACTTGGTTGAAGAATATGTGCCCGAAGGGTCGGTTGAAGAGCAGTGGGACCTTCCCGCTTTACAAAAAATTCTTGAATCTGATTGGCAGCTAAGTGTGCCTATCGTGCAACAGATCGAATCAGCAAAACAGGCTGATGAATCTGATGTGTTGGCTTGGGTAATTGATGCGGCTCGTACCGCATACGAAGGAAAAATAGCCACAGTCGGTATTGATTCATGGCAACCCTTTGAGCGGTCTGTTCTGTTGCAGGTGATTGATAATCAGTGGCGCGAGCATTTGGCTGCACTCGATCATTTGCGTCAGGGTATTCATTTGCGTGGTTATGCACAGAAAAACCCCAAGCAAGAATATAAACGAGAAGCGATTGAGCTCTTTTCATCAATGTTGCAGCGTATACGCGATGATTTAGCCAAAATAGTGTTGACTGTAAAAGTAGAAAGCCCCGAACAAGTGGCGTTGGCTGAACAAGAGGCTTCGGCATCGCATTTAAAAAATGTGAGCTTTGTGCATACAAACCTCGATGACGAACCAGATAGAGAGCAGCCTTTAGCACAAGGTATGCCTTCAGATGAGGGTCAATCTACTGTTCGCCATGTCGCCCCAAAAGTGGGTCGCAACGACCCCTGCCCTTGTGGAAGTGGAAAAAAGTACAAACAATGTCACGGTAAATTGAGTTAAGCCTTGCCTAAAAATCAAGCTGCCGCACACCGCTTGGCGGGCCAAGTATTGGCAGTCAATATTGGTTCGTCTAGCCTCAAATTTGCGCTTTATGCCGCGCACACTGACGGTCGAGCAGTTGATGTC
Source organism: Bordetella parapertussis (assembly GCA_945883615.1). Taxonomy (GTDB): domain Bacteria; phylum Pseudomonadota; class Gammaproteobacteria; order Burkholderiales; family Burkholderiaceae_B; genus Algicoccus; species Algicoccus parapertussis_A. The sequence goes on from CAMCYB010000013.1 coordinate 27,335, forward strand.
GCGCATGTTGCGGGCCTAATTGAAGGGCTGCAAGAGACGCCTCAAGACGGTCATATCGCTGAACTGACATTGACATTGAAAGAAAAGGGCGTATCGCAACGTTTAACCATTACCTGTGGCACAGGTGAGACAACATTAGAGGCAGCTTTAGCCAAACTACGTGTTGAAATCAATCGCGTTTTAAACGGTCGTGAACTATTAGCTGTTGCGCATCGCGTTGTGCATGGTGGCATCTTATATAGCGGTCCGGTTGAGTTGACCGCTGAGGTTATTCAAGCCTTGTCGGTACTTAACCCGTTGGCGCCCCTTCACCAGCCTTTTAACTTATTAGGTGCGCAAGCGATGATGCGTGCTTTTGATAAAACGCCGCAATTTGCATGTTTTGACACAAGCTTTCATCAAACACTTTTACCACTTGAAACCCATTTTGGTTTACCAGAATCGTATTTTGAGCAGGGTGTTCGACGCTATGGTTTTCATGGGCTTTCCTATGATTATGTGTCAAGCCGCTTAATGAGTCATACCAAAGCCGCCCAAGGCCGTTTACTCATGGCACACCTTGGAAATGGCGCAAGCTTGTGTGCTGCGATTGCGGGGCGAAGTGTAGCCACCACAATGGGTTTTTCAGCGTTAGACGGTCTTCTTATGGGTACCCGTTGCGGGTCTATTGACCCAGGCTTACTGTTGTATTGGTTGCAGCAGGGTTGGTCAACAGAAAAGATATGTGAACTGTTGTATAAAAAATCAGGTTTGCTAGGCGTCTCAGGTGTTTCTTCAGATATGCGCAGTTTGCACGATTCTAAATTACCACAAGCTGCCTTTGCGATTGATTTGTTTGTGCACCGTATCGTTCGAGAGGCAGGTGCATTGACCGCTGTTATGGGCGGTATCAATGCAATTGTTTTTACAGGTGGAATCGGCGAGAACGATGCCGATATACGAGACCGTGTTTGCGATGCCCTGAGTTACCTCGGGGTGTATATAGAGCCTAGTTTAAATATCAACGCGCGCGGCGACCGCATTGCGGCCATACACTCTGATGATTCGCCCGTTGAAGTTTGGGTTGTTCCCACTGATGAGGGTCGCGTTGCTGCAGAACAAGCTATCAAGTTATTGCAGCGACGCGTTTAATTGTAAAGAACAACGATTAAAGTCGAATATTCAGGCGGTGTGAAATTTCGCCAACAATACCACGACGGAACGCCAACACACAGATCACAAAAATAGCACCAGTGGCGATTGTGCTCCACCCGCCCAAGTCAGCAAGGTAGTTTTGTAAGTTGATAATGATGGCTGCACCTAAAACAGGGCCCCAAAGGGTACCAATGCCGCCTAGAATCGTCATTAAAACAGCTTCACCTGACATTTGCCAGAATACATCTGTTAATGAGGCTAACTGTAAAACTAAACTTTTAAGACCACCGCCTAAGCCTGCCAGGCCCGCTGAAATAGTGAAAGCCATTAATTTATAGCGATCAACGTCGTAGCCTAAAGAAATGGCGCGAGGTTCATTTTCACGAATAGATTTGAGCACTTGGCCAAAGGGTGACTGAACAACGCGTTGAATTAACAAAAACGCCAAGATAAAAACGCCCAAAGCAAACCAGTACATATGCGACGAGTTTGATAAATTAATCAAACCTAAAAAATAGCCACGTGGTACGCCTTGAATACCGTCTTCACCGTTGGTAAATGGAACCTGTGTTGCAATGAAGTAAACAACCTGTGCTAAAGCTAAAGTGATCATGGCAAAATAAATGCCCTGGCGACGAATAGCAAGCGAACCAAAAACATAACCCATGGCGGTCGAAACTATAACCCCTAAAAGTAGGCCGATCTCTGGGGTAACACCCCATTCTTTCATAGCGTAGGCGGTGACATAAGCCGAAGCGCCAAAAAATGCCGCATGACCAAACGATAACAAACCTGAATAACCCAATAACAAATTGACTGACGCGGCAAAAATAGCAAAACAAAACACTTTCATCATGAATAAATCATAGATTGCGTTTTGAAAAGGCAAAAGGGCAAGTAAAACAAAAACGATTAATGTGACAGTGTTGATCACCGTGGTGTTCACCACATTGGTCTTGCCAACAGCGCCTTGCGCAGATGATTGTGTTGTTGATGTGTTCATGATGAATTGACCTTTAACGAACTTTGCCAAACAAACCGGCTGGTTTGAGCAAAAGCACAATAATCATGATGATGAAAATTGAGACGGAAGAAGCTTGTGGATAAAACACTTTTGTTAACCCCTCAATTACACCTAAACCAAGGCCTGTCAAAATTGAACCTGATATCGAACCCATGCCGCCAATAACGACCACCGCAAACACAACAATAATAAGATCTGATCCCATAATGGCGGTCACTTGATAAATCGGTGCGGCGAGCACGCCAGCAAACGCAGCGAGGGCACACCCTGCACCGTACGTCAGGGTAATAATCAGGGGGACATTAACGCCCAACGCTTGCAATAATCTTGGGTTTTCTGTGCCAGCGCGAAGCAAACTACCCAAATTAGTACGCTCGATAAAGTACCACGTTGCAAAACATGCAGCCAGGGCCATACCAACAACCCATAAGCGATACCAAGGAATAAATAATTCACTGACGCGCATACCGCCGCGTAAGAGATCTGGAACGGGGTAGCTATTACCTAAAACGCCAAACCAATGGCGAAATAAGCCTTCCGTAACCAATGCCAGACCAAATGTAAGAAGTAAGCCGTACAAATGATCAAGGTGGTAGAGGCGTTTAAGCATGGTTTTTTCAATCACAATGCTAAACAAACCCACTATTAACGGTGCGACAACAAGTGCTAACCAATAGGGTAATTGCAAGTCAGGCATACCTACCCAACCACCCACTTGGGTGAGGCCAATCCAAGCCACCATGGCGCCCAACATATAAAGGGCGCCATGGGTAAAGTTGATCACGTTGAGCAACCCGAATATGACCGCTAAGCCTAAGCTTAAGAGCGCATAGAAAGAGCCATTGATCAAACCAATCAATAACTGTGAAACTAGCGCCTGCGGAGATACGCCGAACAACTCAAACATGATTATTCCTCAAATAAAAAACAAGTCAATTAAGACTTCACACCGGTTACAAGACTGCACTTTGACTGCGACAGAGGCTGTGTGGCTTCTTTTGCAGGAATGACTTGTAAAACAGACGCGACGTCATTTTTATTTTTCGACTCTTTAGGGGTTTTAACTTTAAGCAGATACATGTCATGCTCAAACTTACCATCAGCGCGAATCACACCTTTAAACAAACCGTCATCAATTGGGGTTGATTTAAGTTGCTTCATGACCGCATCTGAATTGTCAGTACCCGCTGTTTTAATGGCTTGCAAGTAGTTCATGGTTGCAGAGTAGACACCCGCTTGAACTGAAGTGGGTGCATCACCATTAAATCTTTTCATAAAGCGGTCAGAAAACTTGCGATTTGCGTCTGAGAAGTCCCAGTACCAACCCACTGTAAAGTTCATACCAGACGTGTCTTTCAAGCCCAAAGCTTTAATGTCGCTGATAAACATAAGTAAGGGTACGATGGTTTGCTTCGAACCCACGATGCCTAACTCAGCCGCTTGCTTAATTGAACCAATTGTGTCGCCACCTGCATTAGCTAAAGCAATGACCTCAGCTTTTGATGACTGAGCTTGTGCCAAATAAGAAGCAAAGTCTGTGGTTTTGATGGGGTGCAAGACGCTACCTAACACTTTACCGCCGCCAGCTTCAACGACCACCGATGCGTCTCGTTGTAAGGTGTGACCAAACGCATAATCTGCAGTTAAGAAATACCAGGTTTTTTTACCTGTTGCCATCACGCCAGCAGCTGTGCCGTGTGCTAGAGCGTAGGTGTCATAAACATAATGAATGGTATAAGCATTGCAACGCTCGTTGGTAATAGGCAAAGATGCAGCGCCCGTCACGATGGCAATACGTTTGAGTTGGTCCGCGACTTCCATTGCGGCCAAAGCTGACGCCGTTGAAACATTACCTATAATCATGTCAACGTTGTCACGCTCAAACATTTCGCGTGCTTTAGAAGCAGATAAGTCAGCTTTTGATTGGTGGTCAGCTGAGATGACTTTAATAGGCTTACCTAAAACGGTACCGCCAAAATCTTCAACAGCCATTTGAGCCGCTAAAACAGCACCAGGACCTTCAATGACTGAAAAAATACCTGACAAGTCGGTTAAAACACCGATATTGACCGAGTCGTTACTAAGGCCTTGAGCTGAGGCAACACCAACGCTTGCAAATAAGGCGCCAGCAATAAGTTTAGAGAGATAACGCTGTTTCATCTTTTAGTCTCCAGAAATAACGGCATAGCCGCAAATTTTAAAAATTGTTAAACACCAAGAAGGGTTTCTAAAGTTTTGCGGTTTTCTTCGAGCCGCTCTTTTTCAACCATTTTGACGACTTCGCCATGTTCGATGACATAGTTTCGGTCAGCCAATTTTGAAGCAAATCTAAAGTTTTGTTCAACCAACACAATAGTAAAACCGCGTTCACGCAATGTGCGTACGATTTCACCTAACTTTTGAACAATGACGGGTGCTAAGCCTTCGGTGATTTCATCAAGCAAAAGCAAGTTTGCACCGGTTCGTAAAATTCGTGCGATGGAAAGCATTTGTTGCTCGCCACCTGAAAGACGCCCGCCTGGGCTTGAGCGGCGTTCTTTTAAATTGGGAAACATCTCATAAATTTCTTCAACTGACAAGCCTGTTCCTTGCCCCACTTCCGGGGGCAACATTAAGTTCTGCTCACACGATAGACTTGCAAAAATACCGCGCTCTTCGGGGCAATAACCAATGCCGAGCCGTGCAATTTCGTGAGTTGGCTTGCCAATTACTTCAACGCCGTTGACTTTAATTGAGCCTTCTGCACGGCCAATCAAACCCAAAATTGAACGAAGTGTGCTGGTGCGGCCCGCACCATTTCGACCGAGCAGGCAAACAACTTCACCACGGTGAACCGTTAAATCAATGCCATGTAAGACATGAGACTCACCGTACCATGCGTTGAGGTCTTTGATTTCGAGTGCGATAGTGGCAGACATTAAGCGTAAATTACCCAATAGTTATGAACAATTCATTCAATTAAATGCATGAGCATTGTGAATGAATGTTGTGAATGAACAGTGTAAATTAATGGCCGGCTAACTCAGTATCGGCAGAACCCATGTAAGCTTCCATGACTTGGGGGTTACTAGAGACTGTTTCATAATTGCCTTCAGCAATGATCTCACCCCGTTGCAAGACCGAAATCGTGTCAGCAATATTGGAAACTACTTTCATGTTGTGTTCCACCATAATAATGGTGCGACCAGCCGACACCTTGCGAATCAGTTCAGCCACGCGCTCAACGTCTTCATGACCCATGCCTTGGGTTGGTTCGTCAAGCAACATAACCTCTGGATTCATGGCAACTGTCGTGGCTATTTCTAGCGCTCGCTTTCGACCATAAGGTAAATTGACAGCAGTTTCTTCCGCATAATCAACAAGACCCACTTGTTCAAGTGCATCAAGCGCGCGCTCATTTAAAACATTTAAAGAGGCGTCACTTTTCCAAAAATGAAAAGAGGTGCCTAATTGTCTTTGCAAACCAATGCGTACATTTTCTAGCACTGACATATGTGGGAAAACAGCTGAAATTTGAAATGATCGCACAACACCCTCACGTGCAATCTGTGAGGGATTTTGACTGGTAATGTCAACCCCATTAAACAGTATTTGACCCTTAGTGGGGGTCAAAAACTTGGTGATCAAATTAAAGCACGTGCTTTTACCCGCACCATTGGGACCAATGATGGCATGAATGGTGTGGCGCTTCACTTTTAAATTGACGTCATTTACCGCAACAAAACCCAAAAACTCTTTGGTTAATTGACGCGTTTCAATGACATGTTCAGAGGAGTTTTTCATAGGAGAGTTTATAACCCACTAAACATTTGTTTTCAACTATTTATTTAAAGTGTTTACCCTAATCTTGTAACTTGATTTTGCATTAAATCAGGCAACAAGATTAGAACTTTAAACACTGCCTTTAACACTGAAGTAGGCCGATCATTAGGCTGCGCAAATAAGCGTTCTCAAATTTGCCACGGTTAATCGCAAAAGGTTATTAATTAATTGCTAAATATTATTTAATAATCACTAAATAATCACTAACTTATTACATAAAAGTTGCCAATTAAACCCCACCTGTTTCGATACCTTGCCGACCTGCCGTAATCGCGGCAACCAAACCTAAAGAGGGAAGCAAGACATGTTGACCGTAGAAATACGCACTGGCTTTTTTTTGCAAACCAAAAGACGTCTTGTTATCTGTTTCATGGCAAATTAAGGCTGCACGTGCCATCATCCAACCGCCTAATACATGGCCGGCGAGCATAAGTAGCGGTACTGAACCAAAATAAGCCGCCGGTGCATCAGTTTTACCCTGGCTCAGCATGTAGTCAAAGCATACTTTTAATGCATCATGACCCGCCTTGAGGTTTGAACCTAAAACTCTTAAATCGCTATCTTGAGTTTGATCAAGCGAGGCGACGGTGGTGGCCATATCATTTAATAAAATGTGGGCGCATGCACCTTGGTCGCGTAACAACTTGCGCCCCAATAAATCGTTGGCTTGTATTGCGGTGGTGCCTTCGTAAATGGTCGTGATGCGGGCATCGCGAAGTAATTGTGCGGCGCCAGTCTCTTCAACATAACCCATGCCGCCATGCACTTGTACCCCGTTTGAGGCAATATCAACAGACAGTTCAGTACACCACCCTTTTATAATCGGAATGAGAAAGTCAGCTCTCAATTGAGCCGCTTGTGCAAGCGTTAAGTCAGGTGACCGTGCGGCGATATCAAGTTGCGCCGCAGCTTCATAAGCCAGCGCTCGCATGGCTTGAATGCGTGAACTCATTGATGCCAAGATACGTCTGACATCGGGGTGATAAGCAATTGGAGCATGTGCAGCGTTACCATCTGGGGGTGTCAGTAACGTTTTGCCCTGTACTCGATCATATGCATACCAGTTGGCTTGCTGCAAGGCCCGTTCAGACACTGCAATACCTTGTAAGCCTACGTTTAAGCGTGCATGGTTCATCATGGTGAACATGTATTCTAGGCCTCGGTTTGGCTCACCCACCAAATAGCCGACTGCACCGCCTTGGTCACCATAACTCATAACCGCTGTGGGGCTACCATGAATACCCAGTTTGTGTTCAAGTGAAATGCACTGAACGTCGTTGCGCTGCCCAATTGAGCCATCGGCGTGAACTAAAAATTTAGGCACAATAAAAAGCGAAATACCTTTTACGCCAGCTGGTGCTCCCGGTATGCGCGCTAAAACGAGATGAATAATGTTTTCAGTGAGGTCATGCTCACCGTAGGTAATATAAATTTTGATACCACTCAAAAGATAATAGTCGTCTTTTGGTTCGGCTTTGGTCGTGACAGCCGCCAAATCAGAGCCCGCTTGTGACTCTGTTAGGTTCATGGTGCCAGCCCATTCACCTGAAATGAGTTTGCTTAGATAGATCTTTTTTTGTGCTGCTGAACCATGGTGCTCAATGGCATGAATCGCACCGGCCGTCAGCATCGGACACAAAGCAAAAGACATGCTGGCGCTGTGCCACATTTCATTGGTGGCGGTTGCCAACACTTCAGGCAAACCTTGCCCATCATGTTCAATGTTGCCGGCCAAGCTATTCCAGCCTGCTGCCACGTATTGTTGATAAGCTTCTTTAAAACCAGGTGATGTTTTAACCAGATTGCCAGGCAAAAGCGTGGCGCCATGTTCATCACTCACGCTGTTTAAGGGCGAAATTACACCCGAAGCAAATTTGCCTGCTTCTTCAATAATCGCTTCAACCAAGTCTTCAGAGAATTCCTCATAACCAGGCAACTGACGAATGGCTTGGGCATCAATCAGTTGCTCAAGAACAAAACGCATATCATCTTGTGGGGCAATGTACTCAACGGGCATGGTGATTATTCCTGATTTTTAAAAGCCCAATTGGGCGGGCGTTTATCAATAAAAGCTTGAATGCCCTCGAGCGCATCAGGGTCCATCATGTTGCACGCCATGGTTTGGCTGGCTAACTCGTATGCATTTTCAAGTGACGTTTCAAGCTGTTTATAGAATAACTGCTTACCCAGCATAACGGCTGCTGGGGGTTTAGATAAAATCTTTTTGGCAAGCGCTAAGGTGGTTTGCTCGAGCTCTTGCGGCTCGACGACTTCATTCACCAAGCCATAAGACATGGCTGTGTGTGCATCAATAAAGTCGCCTGTTAACAGCAGTTGCATGGCACGCTTACGCGACAAATTGCGTGAAAGAGCCACAGCAGGTGTTGAACAAAACAACCCTAACGTCACGCCTGAAACAGCAAACTTTGCAGATGTTGCCGCAACGGCTAGATCACACATGGCAACCAATTGACAGCCTGCAGCGGTCGCTGTGCCATGTACTTGAGCAATAACGGGTTGTCGCAGTTTTTGTAAGCTCAGCATAACTTGACTACACGTTGTGAAAAGTTTTTGGTAATACTCAGTTGAAGGTTCTGCGCGCATTTCTTTTAAATCGTGACCGGCACAAAATGCGCGACCATTGGCAGCAATGATGACAACGCGTGCAGTTTGATCATGTGTGAGCTGCTCAAACTCAGCTTGCAACGCAGACAACATTTCTTCAGACAGCGCGTTGAAGGCATCGGGCCTGTTCAAGGTCAGCATGACAACACCTGCTGTGGGGCTGCTTCTCAATATAAGTGTAGACATTAACTTTTTCCTCGTTCGGATCAAAAAATTAAATGCTGATTTGTGAAAATTTAACCGTCAATTGCTAGCGCTGAGCCTGCTTGTTTACGCAATTCGAACTTTTGAATCTTGCCGGTTGAGGTTTTGGGTACTTCACCAAAAACAACAGTGCGTGGTACCTTAAAGTGTGCCAAATGTAATTTGCAAAAGTTTACGATATCGATCGGTTCAACTTGAGCGCCTGCTTTGAGTTCGATAAATGCGCAGGGCGTTTCACCCCATTTGGCATCGGGTTTGGCAACCACGGCCGCGGCCAAGACAGCAGGGTGACGGTACAACACATCTTCAACTTCAATTGATGAGATGTTTTCACCCCCTGAAATAATGATGTCTTTGCTACGATCTTTGATTTTGATGTACCCATCGGGGTATTGCACAGCTAAATCGCCAGAGTGAAACCAACCGCCAGCAAAGGCAGCTTTTGTAGACGCTTCATTTTTTAGGTAGCCTTTCATGGCAATATTGCCGCGAAACATGATTTCACCCATCGTTTCACCGTCCCACGGTACGGGGGTCATCGTTTCTGGGTCAAATACTCTAACATCTGCTTCAAGATGGTAGGGTAAGCCTTGGCGTGAATTTAGCCGTGCACGTTCAGGCACGTCAAGTGACTGCCAGTCGTCGTGTTTCACACATACGGCTGCGGGGCCATAGACCTCGGTTAGGCCATAAACATGGGTTAATTCAATACCCATGTTTTCCATACCTTCAATCATGGCGGCGGGGGGTGCTGCGCCGGCAACCATGCCTTTGATACCACTCGGTAGACCTAGCTTCATTGCATCAGGCGCGTTAACCAACATGCCATGCACGATCGGGGCTGCGCAATAGTGGGTGACATGGTGCTCACGCATTAAATCAAAAATGCTTTGTGCATCAATTTTGCGTAAACAAACATTGACCCCAGCGCGCGCGGCGATTGTCCAGGGAAAACACCACCCATTGCAATGAAACATGGGCAGAGTCCAAAGATAAGTAGGGTGTCGTGCCATATCCCATTCTAAGATGTTTGATATTGCATTGATGGCTGCCCCACGATGGCTATAAACCACCCCTTTTGGGTCGCCCGTTGTGCCTGATGTGTAGTTTAGGCAGACCGACTGCCATTCATCTGCTGGCAATGTAAACGTAAAATTTGGGTCGCCCTGCGCAACCATTTCATCGTATGTTTGCTGACCTAGGCGCAGTTCTGTTTTAACAAACGCGTCATCTAGTGCATCAATCACAATGGGTTCGCGGCCGTGGTCTCGTTTAAGGGTCGCTAGTGCAGCATGCATAACGCCCGCAAATTCAGCGTCAACGATCACCATTTTGGCTTCACTATGATTAAGCATAAAAGCGATAGTGGACGCATCAAGCCGTGTATTGAGACTATTAAGCACAGCGCCAGAGAGCGGTATTCCAAAATGAGCCTCAACCATCGGCGGCGTGTTGGGTAACATGACAGCAACCGTATCGCCTAGCCCCAAGCCATGTGATTGAATTGCACTTGCCAGTTGCCTGCAGCGGGTATAAGTTTGGAGCCAATTTTGAGTCAGTTTGCCATGCACAATAGCCACTTTATCTGGGTAGACTAAAGCCGCACGTGCTAAAAATGACAGGGGTGATAACGCCACATGATTTGCTTCATTTTGGTTCAAACCCTTAACATATTGATGATCTGCGGGTAAGAATGTTGGGCGGGCATGGTCTGACATACTGCTTCTCCAATACAATGAATCGTTGCATTTTACTTTACACCTAAGTCGCTTTAGAAAGGGCATCATTTTGCCCATGATCTAAAGTAACTTCACTTAATTCTGGAATTTGTCGTGAATTCACAAAACGACTTTATGCGTTATGTCATGCTGACTGTTGTTATCGGTCTTTTGCTTGCCATTTCAGTTTGGGTTCTGTTACCTTTTTTTGCTGCAGGCGTTTGGTCAACCATGATTGTAGTGGCGACATGGCCGTGGTTCATGAAACTCGATCGTAAGTTAGGCAGCAGGCGATACCTTTCTGTAACGATCATGTCTCTTTGTATGTTGGCTTTTTTGGTTGCGCCACTTTGGCTGGCTATCACCACTATATTTAAACATTCAGATCAAGTCGTGGTGTTTGTTAAAACGCTTGCTACCGATGGCTTTCCCGCTGCACCGACTTGGTTAATGGGTATTCCCTTAATCGGTCAGCAACTCAATGATGCTTGGCAGACGGTCGCACATAGTGGCTTAAAAAGTCTTTTGCAAGAATATGTTGTGCCCCACATGGCTGATACTGGTCGCTGGTTTATTGGCCAGGTAGGGGGTTTAGGTGGTGTGTTGATTCAGTTTTTTCTCATCGTTGCCTTGTCAGCTGTGATGTATGCTGGGGGCGAAAATGCCGCCGCGCAAGCCCGTCAGTTTGGCAAAAGGTTGGGGGGTGAACAGGGCTTGAATGCAATCATTTTGTCTGGTAATGCTATTCGTGGCGTTGCGCTTGGCGTTGGCGTCACGGCAATCGTACAGACAATCATAGGCAGTGCGGGTTTAGCTATTGCGGGTGTGCCGTTTGCCGGTCTTTTGACTGCTGTGATGTTATTACTTTGTATCGCTCAAATCGGCCCAACGCCCGTTATGGTGCCCGCTGTTATTTGGTTGTTTTGGCAGGGTGATCAAACCGGGTGGGCTATTTTTCTAGCAGTTTGGGGTACGTTCACCATAAGTATTGACAATTTTTTAAGACCAGCACTCATAAAACGGGGCGCTGATTTACCGCTATTGTTGATTTTGCTTGGTGTGATAGGAGGCTTGATGTCGTTTGGTCTCATCGGTATATTTTTAGGCCCAGTTGTTCTAGCAGTTACTTATACGTTAACTTTGTCTTGGTTACATCAAAAACAAGGTGGCCAAACCTAAGAAAATAAAGAAACCTAACGAGTCAGTCGCAAACGTCAGCAACACCGAAGAGCCCATGGCGGGGTCTTTGCCCAAACGAGCCCGCACCATAGGCACAAGAACGCCCACTGACGCACCGACCAACATGTTGCAAATCATGGCAGCCATCATCACAATTGAAATGGCAATTGAGCCTGAAATTCCCCACGCGAAGAGTGCCGCTACCACGCTTCCAACTAACCCAACAAGTAGCGTGACGAGCAATTCACGCTTTATCAGTTGCCATATATTTTTGCCTGAAATGCGGCCAACAGCTAAAGCTCGAATAATTAATGTCATGGTTTGATTGCCTGAGTTACCGCCAATACCCGCAACAATAGACATCAAAAAAGCCAACACAACAATTGCGCTCACTGTATCTTGAAATCGTGACGCAACAAACGAAGCCGTAGCAGCTGTAACCAAGTTTACCAATAGCCAAGGGGCGCGGTTTTTAAGCGCCTTGGTGATCGGTGCAAAAATATCTTCTTCTTGCATACCGGCTCGTGACAGTGCTTGTTCGTCAGAGTCTTCTCGAATCACGTCGACCACTTCGCCAATTGTTACGCGACCAATGATGCGACCCTGATCATCGATCACGGGTGCAGACACCAGGTCGTAACGTTCAAAAGCCCCAGCAGCCTCAGCATCTGAGTCAAGTGGGTTGAGTGTAAGGTAATCTGTGCTCATGACATCGAACACTTGAATGTCAGGTTCATTAACCAGTAGTGCTGAAAGCGTCAGCACACCTAAAAGTTTATCACCACGATCAACCACAAAAATTTGATCAGTGTGGTCAGGTAATTCGGGTAGGCGCCGCAAATAACGTAGAACAACTTCAAGTGAAACGTCTTCACGCACCCGCACCATTTCGAAATCCATGATGCCACCGACACTGTTTTCGGGGTAACCCATGGCTGCAATTAGGTGCGCACGCTCTTCAACGGTTAAGCCTTTTTGAACCTCTGCTATCACGTCTGGTGGCAAATCACTAGCCAGGTCGGCTATTTCGTCAGCGTTCATGTTGACGGTTGCAGCAACCAGTTCAGCTCGGTTCATTGACTCAATGAGCGACTCACGCACCCAGTCAGCGACCTCAAGCAAAACATCGGCGTTGTACTCTTCGTCAACCAGCCCCCAAACTAATTGGCGCTCGTCTTTAGGTAGCGACTCGAGAATAAAAGCAATATCTGCAGGGTGTATTGCGTTGATAACTGTTTTAATTTCAGTTTCGTGTTGACGATGCAATAAACCTTCAACCAGGGGCGCGCGATCATCAACTGCCTCTTGCCGATGAACCAAACCTTCGACGAGTTTGTGACGACGAAGAAGGTCTTGAACTTTTAACAAGGCTTGTTGCGCATCTTCAGGATCTAGGCGGCGGGCGGGCGAATGAGGATGTACTGCAGATTTAGTGTTGTGTGTCGTGGCAGGCATAAATTCAACAGTGTGAGTTTAGAGTTGTTGAATTATGACGTAAATGCTCATTTGGAGTGTGACAAGTTTATGAAAAGATGCACGAAAAAAAGAGTTAGGGAAGGTCTGAATAAGTCGGTTTAAAGCGGAAATTTCCGCGGTAGAAATTTACTGATTCAATAATATTTACTTTTTTGCCCAATATGGACAGATATTTGGGCATTTTAGCCCGTTTAGCACCCCGAATCAGGGT
>CAMCYB010000014.1 GCA_945883615.1 Bordetella parapertussis
AAGGGCGCAGTACCCTGATTCGGGGTGCTAAACGGGCTAAAATGCCCAAATATCTGTCCATATTGGGCAAAAAAGTAAATATTATTGAATCAGTAAATTTCTACCGCGGAAATTTCCGCTTTAAACCGACTTATTCAGACCTTCCTTAAGATATATTTTTTAAACATGCCTTTGAACAAAATTTATGACTCATTATAAAGCCTTGTTTTAAGTTATGACAACGGTCAGCTTTGTTTTTGGTTCTTTTTAAAAGTAATCAAATGGTCGGTTTTAAATGTTTAATACTGGGGTAACCTTTAACCCTCACAATGCATTACGTTTTAATGCATTACGTTTAATAGGAACGAAATGAAATTAAACGTCCGAGTTGCGGCCATTCAAATGGTTTCAACTGATGATTTGGCTGAAAACCTAAATAAAGCACAATCATTCATTCATCAGGCCGCCCGTGAGGGCGCACAGCTTATTGTTTTGCCTGAGTATTTTTGTATGATGGGCTTGCGAGACCATGACAAATTAGTCATAGCAGAGTCTTTGGGCGATGGCCCCATTCAAACCTTTTTAAGCAATCTAGCAAAAGATTTAGGCGTTTGGATTGGTGGCGGTTCAATTCCTATTAAATCTAACAACCCTGAAAAGATTTTAAATACACATCTTGTTTTTAACGATCAAGGTGAAAATATATGTCAGTACAACAAGATTCATTTATTTAGTTTTGAGCGCGGTGAAGAAAAGTACGATGAATCTAAAACCATCGTTGCAGGTCAATACCCCGTTGTGTTTGAAGGACCAGTGGGCAAAACAGGTATATCAATATGTTATGACTTACGGTTTCCGGAAATATATCGGGCAATGGGCACGGTAAATCTTATATTGGTTCCCTCGGCTTTTACCTACACAACAGGTAAAGCGCATTGGGAAGTTTTATTAAGAGCTCGCGCCATTGAAAATCAATGCTATGTATTAGCGCCTGCCCAAGGTGGTACTCACACGAATGGTCGCAAAACGTGGGGCCACTCAATGTTAATTGACCCTTGGGGTGACGTGATAGCGCAATTAGATGAAGGGCCCGGTGTGGTCAGTGGCACCATTGATTTCGACTGTATCGAAAACATTCGTCAGGCATTACCGGCACTTAAACACCGCGTTCTTTAGCGGGTATCAGCTCAAATAACAATCAATCGTTGTAACCTAGTCATAATCAAACTTTAAATTTTATGCGAATGAGTATGAACCCAGCTTTATCTGCCCTGTCATCTATTGAAACCGCGCAATCACTGTTGCTAGACCCTTGGGGTTTAAAGCATGACCACCTTGATCGTGCGCTCGGTGAAATTTTTGATCATCGCATTGATTATGCCGACATCTATTTTCAATATACCCGTAGCGAAGGTTGGAATTTAGAAGAGGGTATTGTCAAAACAGGTAGTTTCTCTATTGAGCAGGGTGTCGGTGTTCGTGCCATTTCAGGTGAAAAAACAGCGTTTGCCTACTCAGACACGCTGTCGCTTGATGCGTTGATGAATGCATCTCGTTCGGTGCGTGAAATAGGTCGTCAAGGCCAATCGCGGCAAGTGCCCACTTCGTTGCGGTCAAAAACAAAGGGGCGCGCTTTGTATGCCCCCATTGACCCTTTGGCTACGTTAGATGCGACTGAAAAAGTTCAGCTCTTAGAGCGCTTAGAAAAAAAAGCTCGACAGCGCGACCCACACGTGGTGCAAGTCATGGCGAGTTTGGGTATGGAATATGACGTAATTATGGTGTTCGGTAGCGATGGTCGCTTAGCGGCCGATGTCCGCCCCTTGGTGCGATTGTCTTTGAATGTCATTGTTGAGCGCGATGGTCGCCGTGAAAGTGGTCATGCGGGTGGGGGGGGTCGTACAGGGTTAGCCTACTTTGATGAAAGCATTCTTGACCAATATGTTGCCCAGGCTGTTGACGAAGCTTTGATCAACCTTGATGCCAAACCTGCCCCAGCGGGTGAAATGTCTGTTGTGCTGGGTGCCGGTTGGCCCGGCATTCTCTTACACGAAGCGGTAGGTCATGGCTTAGAGGGCGACTTTAACCGTAAAGGTTCTAGTGTTTTTTCAGGGCGAGTGGGGCAGCGTGTCGCAGCCAAGGGGGTCACTGTGGTTGATGATGGCACCATTGCCGATCGTCGCGGTTCGCTCAATATTGATGATGAAGGTAACCAAACACAACGTAATGTGTTGATAGAAGACGGTATCTTGAAAGGTTATTTACAAGATTCGCATAACGCGCGTTTGATGAAAACAGCCCCGACGGGAAATGGCCGTCGTGAGTCGTTTGCTCATTTGCCGATGCCGCGTATGACCAATACATTTATGTTGGGTGGCAAAGATTCGCCCAAAGAAATTATCGCCTCTGTCAAGAAAGGCTTGTATGCCGCTAATTTTGGGGGTGGGCAAGTTGACATCACGAGCGGTAAATTTGTGTTTTCAGCGTCTGAAGCCTACATGATCGAAAATGGTCGCATCACTTACCCTGTGAAGGGTGCCACATTAATTGGTAATGGCCCAGACGCTTTGACACGGGTTTCAATGATCGGTGACGACATGAAGCTCGATAGTGGTGTGGGAACATGCGGTAAAGAAGGCCAAAGCGTACCAGTGGGCGTCGGTATGCCAACGATTCGCATCGATGGCTTGACTGTGGGTGGTACGGCTTAACGTTTTTTGTGTTAAATTAAATTTATGAAAATTATTCCTACACGATTCTGGTTCTATTTTTATGGTTTTCCCCTCAACCTGGCGGAGAATCGGTTACGCGCACTGTAAAGTAAAACCGAATCGAACAAACCGCCAGCTTAACTGGCGGTTTTTTTTTAACTTATTAAAACTAAATGATTGGCCACTCAGGAGCACTTCGTGTCACACAATACTGACGATTTAAGAATTCGAGAAATAAAAGAACTCACCCCACCCTCGCACACGATGCAAGAATTACCCACATCAGAGCACGTTGCAAAGGTTGTGTATCAGTCGCGTCAGGCTTTGCATCGTATTTTGCATGGCATGGATGACCGCTTGGCCGTCGTGATTGGCCCATGTTCAATTCATGACCCTGTCGCCGCGCATGAGTATGCCACTCACTTAAAAGCGTTGCGTGACGAGTTGAAAGATGATCTTGAAATCGTGATGCGCGTCTACTTTGAAAAACCTCGAACAACCGTCGGTTGGAAAGGTCTAATCAACGACCCCGACATGGATGGTAGCTTCCAAATTAATAAAGGCCTGCGTCTTGCACGCAAGGTTCTCATTGATGTAAACGAGCTGGGTTTGCCTGCAGGTTGTGAGTTTCTAGACATGATCACACCGCAGTTCATTGCTGACTTAGTGTCTTGGGGTGCTATCGGTGCGCGTACCACTGAAAGCCAGGTGCATCGCGAGCTGGCCTCTGGTTTGTCGTGCCCAGTCGGTTTCAAAAATGGTACAGATGGCAATATTCGTATTGCAGTTGACGCCATGAAGGCCGCTTCACAGCCACATCACTTTTTATCGGTCACAAAAGGCGGTCACTCTGCCATCGTGTCAACCGAGGGTAATGAAGATTGTCACGTTATTTTGCGAGGCGGAAAAACCCCAAATTACGATGTTGCGAGCGTTCAAAATGCCTGTGATGAGTTAGCAAAAGCAGGTTTAGCGCAACGCATAATGATTGATGCCAGTCATGCCAATAGCCTGAAGAAACCTGAAAATCAACCTGCTGTTTGCGATGATATTGCTCAGCAAATTGCAGCGGGTGACACGCGAATTGTGGGTGTTATGGTGGAAAGCCACCTCGTGGCGGGTCGTCAAGACCATGTGCAAGGCCAGCCTTTAACATACGGTCAAAGCATTACCGATGGGTGTATTGATTGGAATACGTCAGAAGCGGTTTTAAGAGGGTTGGCAAAAGCCGTCAGTCAGCGCCGCCGTATCTTATTAACCTCAGGAAAGTAAGGGCTATTTCGGGTTTTTACCCTTCCATTATTGGTCATAGATCGGGTATGGTTGAATCTTATTATTTACGAGGCTGCTATGAACTCACCTGTTGAACAAGCATTTGTTCGAAATAGCCCTTCGGTCGGTGCAGATGAACTATTAATCGCGCTGAAAGGGGTGTTACCACTTCACTGTATTTTGAGCCGAGATGAACAACTTCGCCCCTATGAGTGCGATGGTTTGTCTTTGTATCGACAAAAGCCAATGGTGGTGGTTTTGCCTGAAACAGAAGTGCAGATTCAGGCAGTTCTTCGTATTTGTAAAAGTCTAAATGTTCCCGTGGTCGCACGCGGCGCAGGTACTGGGCTCTCGGGCGGCGCCATGCCACATGCACAAGGTGTTTTGTTAGGCTTGGCTAAATTTAATCGCATTAAATCAATTGACTCCGAAGCAGCCACTGCTGTGGTTGAGCCAGGGGTACGTAATCTGGCTGTATCAGAAGCTGCCGCCCCTTTTGGGTTGTACTACGCGCCTGACCCATCAAGTCAAATCGCTTGCACCATTGGCGGCAATATCGCTGAAAATTCGGGTGGCGTGCATTGCTTAAAGTATGGCCTCACGATTCATAATGTTTTAAAGGTTCGCGTCATCACCATGAGTGGCGACATCATTGAGCTAGGCTCTGAAGCACCCGATGCACCGGGGCCTGATCTGTTGTCTGTATTTATAGGCTCTGAGGGTATGCTGGGTGTGGTTACTGAGGTAACTTTGCGCTTATTGCCAAAGCCCGTTTTGGCGCAGGTCGTCATGGCTAGTTTTGATGATGTTGAGAAAGCAGGTGATGCGGTTGCAAAAATCATTGGCGCAGGCATCATTCCGGCTGGCCTTGAAATGATGGACCAACGCGCAACGCAAATGGTTGAGCCCTTTGTCAAAGCCGGTTATGACACTGAAGCCAAAGCTATTTTGTTGTGTGAGTCTGATGGTACCGTGCAAGAAGTCAGTGATGAAATCGCTCGTATGGAAGTCGTTTTTCAAGAGGCGGGCGCAACACGCATGCAAACCTCTAAAAGCGAGAAAGAGCGCCTGCTATTTTGGGCCGGTCGTAAAAATGCTTTTCCTGCTGCAGGCCGAGTATCGCCTGATTACTACTGTATGGATGGCACCATTCCACGTCGTCATTTAGCACGTGTCTTAACGGCCATTACCGAAATGGAAGCGACCTACAATTTACGTTGTGCCAACGTGTTTCATGCGGGTGATGGCAATTTACACCCTTTAATTATGTTTGATTCAAACATTCCTGACGAAGTTAAACGCGCTGAAGATTTCGGTGCTGCCATACTCGAGCTGTCAGTTGAAGTGGGTGGCACCATCACGGGCGAGCATGGTGTTGGTTTAGAAAAAATCAATCAAATGTGTGTGCAGTTTTCACGCGACGAATTAGATAGTTTCTTAGCCGTTAAGCGCGCCTTTGACCCCGACTGCTTGTTAAACCCAGAAAAAGTTATACCGACTTTGGCGCGCTGTGCTGAATACGGAAAAATGCATATTCACGGTGGTAAATTGCCGTTTTCTGACATTCCACGGTTTTAATGATGATGAATTATTCACTCAGTCATATGGCTGAAAAAGTCTTGGCTGCTCGCAATAGTTTGAAGCCTATTCGTATTCGTGGTGGTGGTAGTAAAGCGTTTTACGGCAACCCAGATGTAGATTTGCAAGAGGGTTGTGTCAACCTTGATATGTCGAGCTTAAAAGGCATTGTCACGTACGAGCCTAGCGAGTTGGTGTTAACGGCTATGGCGGGTACCCCTTTAAACGAAATCAAAGCCGTTTTGGCTCAATCAGATCAAATGTTACCGTTTGATCCGCCAGAGTTTAGTGACCAGGCGACGATTGGTGGTTGTGTGGCAGCGGGGTTATCTGGCCCCAACAGTTTTTCAGCTGGGCCAATTAGGCATTATGTCTTGGGTACGCAATTGCTTGACGCAGAAGGGCGCATTTTGACCTTTGGCGGCGAAGTCATGAAAAACGTTGCAGGCTATGACATACCGCGTTTATTGACCGGTTCAATGGGTATTTTTGGTGCCATTGTGCGCGTGTCAATTAAAGTCATGCCAGTGATGCGCTGCGATCAAACCTTACAGGTTGACATGACGCAATCGCAAGCACTTGAGCGTTGTAAAGGGCTGCGGGCGCTTGCTTTACCTATTAAATGTGTGGCGTGGTTACCAAACAGTCAAGATTCAAATGGCAAATTGTCGATCCGACTTGCTGGCGCCGAACCGGCTGTGACACATGCGATTGAAACGCTGGGTGGCGACGTTTTAGCGGCTGATTTAGCGACCCAGTGGTGGCACGATTTTAGAGAACAGCGTTTTGATTTTTTTGCAAATAAAACTGTTTGGCGTTTAGCCGTTGCTGCTAATACACCTGATCTTAACTTAGGCCCCACTGCGCTTGATTTGGCCGGTGAGGTGCGCTGGGTGGCCGCTGATGTTGATCCGCAAACAATGCGCGACGCAGCTACCAGAGCCCGTGGTCATGCAACATTATTTAAACGTGAACAACCTGACCAATGCCCAGCAGATGGGGTGTTTCAACCATTGTCAGCCGACATTCACCAAATTGTTAAACGCTTAAAACACGAGTTTGATCCCCATGGGTTGTTTAACCCGGGTCGATTGGTTTTGGGTTTGTGAGAAAAGTGATATGCAAACAAATTTAACCCCTGCGCTTCAAAGTTCACTTTTGGGTCAAGAAATTGACGATATTTTGCGCAAGTGTGTGCATTGTGGTTTTTGTACTGCAACGTGCCCCACTTACCAAATTTTGGGTGACGAGTTAGACAGCCCACGCGGCCGTATTTATCTTATTAAAGAGATGGCTGAAGGGCGCGGTGCCACCCGTGAAACGCAAACCCACCTAGATAAATGTTTAACCTGTCGCAATTGTGAAACCACCTGCCCGTCGGGTGTTCAATATGGCCATCTAATTGATTTGGGTCGTCAAATGATTGACGAGCAGGTCAAGCGCCCATTGGGTGAACGTCTGATGCGAACCGCCTTAAAAAAAGGTTTGACCTCACCACTATTTCCAGTGGCCTATCGAGTAGGTCAGTCTGTTCGTGAGTTTTTACCTGAATCGATTAAGCGCAAAGTTGTGGCTCGCAGAGAAGCCGGCGTGTTACCTGAGGTTAAGTATCACTCACGACAAGTCATTTTGCTGGCGGGTTGCGCGCAGCCGGGCATGCTACCTTCAATTGATGCGGCCACGATTAGAGTTTTAAATCGTTTGGGTATCGGCGCAAAGACTATTCCTGGTTCAGGTTGCTGTGGTGCTTTAAGCTTTCACTTAGACGACCAAGAGACGGGCTTAAAGAATATGAGAGCCAACATCGATGCATGGTTGCCTTTAATTGAATCAGGCCAAGTCGAAGCGATTGTGATGAATGCATCGGGGTGTGGCGCAACGGTTCGCGAGTATGGCCATCACCTTCGCCACGATGTGAACTATGCTGTTAAAGCGCGTCGCATCAGTGAAAAAGTTCTCGATATTGCAGAAATCGTTGCGCCAATGGCGCTTGAACTTAAAGCGCAACTTGACCCCAATAAGTTACCTAAGACGTCTGCATTTCACCCACCTTGCACCTTGCAACATTGGCAAGGTTTAAAGCCTCAATCTGAAAAGTTATTCACAGATTTGGGTTTGTCGTTAGCACCATTTAACGAAACACATTTATGTTGTGGTTCTGCTGGTGCTTATTCGGTGCTGCAACCTGAAATTTCAACGCAGTTGCGAGATCGCAAGCTGGGTCATATTGCAAAAACAAAGGCCGATGTGATTTTGTCATCAAACATCGGTTGTATTGGTCATTTGCAATCAGGCACAGACACACCCGTGCGCCATTGGGTAGAAGTCATCGATGCATCGTTAACATAGTTAGTCAATTGCTTTGACCATGTCTTCGATGACTTTTTTCGCGTCACCAAATACCATCATGGTTTTGTCTAAATAGAACAACTCGTTATCAAGGCCGGCATAACCTGACGCCATCGATCGCTTGTTAACGATAATGGTTTTAGCTTTGTAGGCTTCTAAAATAGGCATGCCTGCAATCGGTGATTGTGGGTCATTTTTGGCAGCAGGGTTCACAACGTCGTTAGCACCCAACACCAACACCACATCGGTTTGACCGAATTCGCTGTTGATGTCTTCCATTTCAAAGACTTGATCGTAAGGCACTTCGGCCTCTGCCAACAGAACATTCATGTGACCTGGCATACGACCCGCGACAGGGTGAATAGCGTATTTAACAATCACGCCTTTTTCAGTGAGTTTTTCAGCGAGTTCTTTTAATGAGTGTTGAGCCCGTGCAACGGCTAAGCCGTAGCCTGGCACGATTGTGACGGTTTCAGCGTTGCTTAACAAAAAGGCGGCGTCGTCTGGGCTACCAGACTTCACATTGCGGGCTTCGCTGCTACCACTGCTCGTAGCGGCAGCGTCAGTTGCGCCGCCAAAGCCACCTAAAATCACGTTGAAAAATGATCGATTCATTGCCTTACACATAATGTAGGACAAAATCGCACCTGAAGAGCCAACTAAAGAACCCGCGATAATCAACATTGGGTTGTTTAATGAAAAACCAATGCCCGCTGCGGCCCAACCGGAATAGCTGTTGAGCATTGATACCACCACCGGCATATCTGCCCCACCGATCGGAATAATAATGAGCACGCCCAGAACAAAGGCTAGAAGTGTCATGATGATGAAGGGCGTCCAAGATTGGGTGACCACGAACCAAATACCACAACCCACCATCACTAAGGCGATGACCAAATTGATCATGTGCTGACCCGAGAACGTGACCGGTGCACCTTGAAACAAGCGAAACTTATATTTGCCAGACAACTTACCAAATGCAATGACTGAACCTGAAAAGGTGATGGCACCAATAAATGTACCAATAAACAGCTCAACTAAATTGCCGACTGGAACAGGTTCGCCAGCCGCGACAATACCAAAGGCATGTGGTTCGGCCACAATAGCGATGGCAATCGCGACAGCTGAAAGACCAATCATGCTGTGCATGAAAGCCACTAACTCAGGCATCTTTGTCATTTCAACGCGTTTGGCCATTACCGTGCCAACTGTGCCACCGATGAGTAAGCCAAAGACAACCCAGCCAAGACCGATGACGGTTGCGCCTTCACGGGCCAAACTGACGATGAGTGCTGCAGTGGTGAGTACAGCAATCACCATGCCTGCCATTCCGAAGGCATTACCAATGCGAGAGGTGTTAGGGTGCGATAAACCCTTGAGTGCTTGAATGAAGCAAATCGACGCAACCAAATAGAGTAACGTCACAACGTTGATAGAAATCATGTTTAAGCCCCTTCTTTTTTGGCCGCTTTGGGCTTTTTCTTGAACATTTCAAGCATGCGTCGGGTGACTAAAAAACCACCAAATACATTGACGGCAGCAAGCGCTACGGCAAAAACACCCATGCCGCGCGCCAACCCCCCCTCAGTTAAGCCCGCAGCCAACATGGCGCCAACGATAACAATGGCAGAAATTGCGTTGGTTACAGCCATCAAGGGCGTGTGCAGGGCAGGGGTTACATTCCATACGACGTGGTAACCGACGTAAACGGCCAACACAAATATGATTAGATTAACGATTGTTGGGTTAATGATTTCCATTTTATGCTTTCCTTAAAACGTCGCCGTTTTCACACATCAAGCAGGCTTTGATGATTTCATCATCGCGTGCAATGTCAAGTGCGGCTTCTTTATTGATAATGAGTTTCATGAAGTCAAGTAGGTTACGAGCGTAAAGTGCCGATGCATCTGTTGCAACCATGCCAGGCAAGTTGGTTAAACCCACTAAAATGACACCATTAACCCGAACGACTTCACCTGCTTTCGATAAGGGGCAATTGCCACCTCGTTCGACAGCCAAATCAACAATGACGCTACCTGGCTTCATGCCATGCACCGTTTCTTCACTGATGAGAAGGGGTGCAGGGCGACCGGGTATTAATGCCGTAGCAATGACAATATCAGCTTGTTTGCAACGTTCGGCCACGATTAGTGCTTGTCGCGCCATCCATGAGGGTGGCATGGGGCGGGCGTAACCACCCACGCCTTTAGCAATTTCTCGTTCTTCATCGGTTTCAAAGGGCACATCAATAAATTTTGCGCCTAATGACTCAACCTGCTCTTTAGCAGCAGGGCGCACATCAGAGGCTTCCACCACCGCACCTAAACGTTTGGCTGTTGCAATGGCTTGTAAACCTGCGACACCCGTGCCTAAAATAACCGCTCGGGCAGCTTTAAGCGTGCCGGCAGCAGTCATCATCATGGGGAATAAACGGCCGTAGTAATTTGCTGCCAACAAAACGGCTTTGTAGCCTGCCAAGTTGGCTTGTGAAGACAGCACATCAAGGCTTTGAGCCCGGGTAATGCGCGGTGCAGCCTCAAGTGCAAAAGCTGTTAGACCTGCTTTAGCCATGGCTTCAATGCTTGCGGCATCAAAAGGGTCAAGCATGCCAAGCAGCACAGCCCCTTTTTTCATATGAGCGAGCTCTGACTCAGCCGGTGCACGAACTTTTAAAACAAGTTCAGCGCCAAGCGCTTGAGCAGCATCAACGACCGTTGCACCCATAGCCTCGTAAGCACTATCAGCAAAAGCTGCGGCAAGCCCTGCCGATTTTTCAACTACCACTGTGTGACCTGCTGCAACGAACTTTTTAACAGTTTCTGGTGTTGCTGCGACGCGGGTTTCGCCGTTTTGTGTTTCTAACGGAATGCCGATTTTCATCGGTGTCTCCCTAATTATAAAATTATTGATTATGACTTAATTGTAAGGTTTATACACCATGATGAGGTTGTAAAAACTGAATTGAAGTAGGGATAACGCTATGACACTACAATATAAGTTATGAAATTTGAACAAATTGGCTTAGGCAAGCGGGTAGTCGTTGGTATGTCGGGTGGCGTTGACTCGTCTGTCGCGGCTTGGGTGCTCAAGCAGCAAGGTTATGACGTCGTGGGTCTTTTTATGAAAAACTGGGAAGATGACGACGACAGCGAATATTGCTCGACTCGGCAAGACTGGCTCGACGCAGCCAGCGTAGCCGATAAAATCGGAGTCGATATTGAGGCAGTCAATTTTGCATCTGAATACAAAGACCGCGTTTTCGCTGAATTTTTAAAAGAATATGCGGCAGGTCGCACGCCAAACCCCGATGTACTGTGTAACGCCGAAATTAAATTTAAAGCTTTTTTAGACCATGCTGTTTCCTTAGGTGCTGAATGCATTGCAACGGGCCACTATGCTCAAATTCGGCATGACACAACAAATGGTCTCACGCAGCTTGTCAAAGCGGTTGATGAAACGAAAGATCAAAGTTATTTTTTGCACCGCTTGAATCAAGATCAGTTGTCTAAAGCACTTTTTCCGCTCGGTCGATGGCGTAAAACGCAAGTGCGCGAAATAGCCCATTCGTTAAACTTAAGTAATGCATCTAAAAAAGATTCGACTGGCATTTGTTTTATTGGCGAAAGACCGTTTCGCGAGTTTTTAAATCGTTATTTACCCAGCGACCCAGGCAAAATTTTGACTGACACAGGGGTAGAGGTGGGTCAGCATCATGGTTTGGCTTTTTACACCCTAGGGCAACGTAAAGGCTTAGGTATTGGGGGCGTTAAAGGTTACCAACAGGCAGATGGAACAGGCGCAACGTGGTATGTGGCCCGCAAAGATTTAGTCAATAATATTTTGTATGTCGTGGCTGAACACGATCACCCTTGGTTATTAAGTCAGCAACTGAGTGCCGCACAACCGAGTTGGGTCTCGGGGCAGGCGCCAGCTTGCATGCAAACACTCGGTGCCAAAGTGAGATACCGTCAAGATGATGTGGTGGCAGAGCTGACACAAGCTGACCCTGAAGGATTCAGTGTGCAGTTCAAGCAGCCACAATGGGCTGTGACCCCGGGCCAGTCTGTTGTTTTTTATGAGGGTGAAGTCTGTTTGGGCGGTGGCATTATTACTACCAGCTGATTTACTGCCAGCTGATTTACTACCCGCTAATCTACTGACAACTGGTTGACTGCCCACTGATTTAACACCGACTGATATTTAAACGGGTGTTGTGTCAATAAATGCTTGACGCGCCATCATCTTTTTATAAAACGTTTCAAGATTAGGGTGTGCACCACGCCAGTCGATTTCAGGAAATCTAAATTCAAGGTAGCCCAGTAAACAGCCGGCGCTGATGTCAGCCAACGAATAGTTAACACCTGCAAAAAACGATTGTTCGCCCAGTGTGTTGCTTAGCTCTATTAAAGCGGCGGTTACTTTGCCTAACTGGCGACTGATCCAGTCGGGGTTTTGTTGCGTAATCGGGCGCTGACGTTCTAGACGCACGGCTATTAAGGCATCATTCGTGCCGTCACATAAGGCTTCTAGGCATTTGATGTGAGCTCGCTCTCGACCCGTCTGAGGAATGAGCCGGCTGACGGGTGAAAGGGTGTCAAGGTATTCAGTGAGTACACGTGAGTCGTACAAAGATTCTTTATCGTCAACGATTAAACAAGGTACCTTGCCAAGCGGGTTATGCTTTTGAATGGTTGACTGGGCAGACCATACGTCTTCAAGAATAAACTCACAATCGAGTTTTTTGTCTGCTAAAACAATGCGTACTTTACGTACATAGGGGCTGGAATTAGAACCGATTAGTTTCATATACGTTTATAAAAGTTGTTGCAGTGCAAACAGATGCAGTTAATAGAAAAAACTCATTCCTATTCTACAACTTAGTTGACTACGAGATTTGATTTACCCCCGGGTGTAAAATTCTGATGTCAATCATTGTTGTTTT
The DNA here is from genome assembly GCA_945883615.1 of Bordetella parapertussis. Lineage (GTDB taxonomy): Bacteria > Pseudomonadota > Gammaproteobacteria > Burkholderiales > Burkholderiaceae_B > Algicoccus > Algicoccus parapertussis_A. Next base: position 12,832 of record CAMCYB010000014.1, read on the forward strand.
TCTGAGAATTTATGCATATTGAATCTACTCTTACCGCTTTAAACGCGCTCAGCCCGCTTGACGGGCGATATGCAACCCGAACACAAGCGCTTCGGCCTTTGTTGTCTGAAGCCGGCTTTATGGCTCACCGCGTTGAGGTTGAAATTGCTTGGTTAGTGGCGTTGGCAGATCAGTGCCACCCTGAGCTCACACCCTTTTCAAATGCTGCGCAATCTCGCCTCAAAAAGATAGTTTCAGACTTTACTGAGGCCGATGCGGCTCAAATCAAAGACATTGAGCGCACAACAAATCACGACGTGAAAGCGGTTGAGTACTGGTTAAAGGCACAGGTTAAAGATGATCCTGAACTGGCTAAAGCGGCTGAATTTATTCATTTTGCTTGCACCTCTGAAGACATCAACAACACCTCGCATGCCTTAATGTTGGGGCGCGCTCGTGACCAAGTCATGGTGCCGGTTTTGCGTAAAATTGAGCAACAACTTTCGCAACTCGCGCAACGTTATGCAGAACAGCCTCTGTTGTCGCGTACGCATGGGCAACCGGCTACGCCCACGACTATGGGTAAAGAATTTGCCAATGTGGCTTTTAGGCTTAGGGGTGCCATTGAAGCCATTCAAGCGGTTGTTCCTTTGGCTAAGTTAAATGGCGCAACAGGTAATTACAATGCACATCTAAGTGCTTACCCAGAAATTAACTGGCCCGCGTTTTCAAATCTTGTTTTGAATCAATTAGGCTTAAAGCAAAATACCCACACCATTCAAATTGAACCGCATGACTGGATGGCGGCATTATTTGACGCCTATGCTCGAGCTAATACGATTTTGATTGATTTTAGTCGCGATATTTGGGGCTACATCTCGCTGGGCTATTTTAAGCAACGCTTGCGTGACGGTGAGGTGGGATCATCAACTATGCCACACAAAGTGAACCCGATTGATTTTGAAAATGCAGAAGGCAATTTTGGCTTGGCCAATGCCCTGTTGCGGCACATGTCTGAAAAATTACCTATTTCTCGTTGGCAGCGTGATTTAACTGATTCAACTGTATTGCGAAATCTGGGTGTCGCGTTGGGTTATAGCCAAGTGGCTTTTGATTCGCTGTTGCGAGGTATTGAAAAGCTTGAGATCAACACCGATGCGATTGATCAAGATATTGATCAGTGCTGGGAAATTTTGGCTGAGCCGGTTCAAACGGTTATGCGCCGTTACGGTCTGCCGCAACCCTACGAGCAGCTAAAGGCTTTAACGCGAGGTAAAGGGATCACGCCAGAGGCTTTGGCTGAGTTTATTTCAGGGTTAGAGCTACCCGCCGATGCTAAAAAAAGATTGCTGCTTATGACCCCCCGCTCATATGTGGGTTTGGCGGTGTTGTTGGCGCATGACACTAAGCCTGGGGTCAGTTCCAGTTAAGGGTTACAGCGATTTTTAATTTTAAGTACTATCATGATTCAGTATCATCATGACTAAGCATTATTATGACTAATTATCGTTATGACTAAGCTCTATCATGACTAAGTACTATCATGACAAAGTACCATCATGACTAGATGTTGAATCCGTTATTGCTCAAAGGAATTTTTATGAAAAAAACATTTTTTGCCTCGTTTGCTGTGCTGGTTGCGTCACTCTGTTTGCCGTTTGCCGCGCAGGCTCAGTTTGCAAAAGCTGAAGATGCGGTGACACACCGTCAGTCAGCTTTTCAATTAATGGGTTCGCATTTTTGGCGTATGCAACCTGTTATGAAAGGTCAAGTTCCTTACGATAAAGCAGCCATTGCTACGAATATTGCAGTGTTAAATGAAATTTCAAAATTGCCCTGGGCCGCTTTTGGAGCAGGTACAGAGGGTGGTAATGCTAAAGTTGATATTTGGTTAGACCCAGAAAGCTTCAAAAAAGCACAAGAAAAGTTTTCAATTTCTCTCAAAGCATTAACTGCTGCCTCAGATGCGGGCAACTTTGACAATTTGCGGGTGGCCTACGGTGAAGTCGGTGCGAGCTGTAAAGCATGCCATTATGCATTTCGCCAAAAGAAATAATTAATTGGTTCTACCCTATTGTTTTAAATGGTTGCGATCACTGGTGCGTGGTCTGAGGGCTGTTCGTTGCCTCGAGGGTTCGCATCAATGACGCAAGCGGTGCACTGAGGCACTAACGATTGGCTCAGCAGCACGTGATCTATGCGAAGCCCTGCATTTCGTTTAAAACCATTAAGTCGATAGTCCCACCAGCTAAAAGTCTTGGGTGCTTGTTCAAACAATCTAAATGCATCAGTGAGGCCTAGTTCTAGCAATGTCTTAAGAGCTTCTCGTTCTGGTGCAGAGACTAATACTTGACCCGCCCATCTTTTAGGGTCGTGCACGTCTTCATCAGCGGGGGCGATGTTGTAGTCGCCTAAAATAGAAAGGTGAGTGTGCTGATTCATTTCAGTCTTTAACCATTCTGTCAAGGCTTGATACCACCTTAGTTTGTATTGGTATTTGTCGCTATCAACTGATTGACCATTTGGGCAATACGCACTGATTAATCGAACGGCTGCCCCAGTTGTAGACCCAATGAGGGGGTATGTTGCAGCAATGATACGTTGTTGGGGGTCTTCAAACCCAGGAATATTTCTCACCACATCGTTACCTGGGTGTCGTGAAATGATGGCCACACCGTTATACGTTTTTTGCCCGGCCCAAACGGCTTGATAGCCTTGCTCGTTAAAGGCCTCGACAGGAAACTTGTCTTGATCGACTTTAAGTTCTTGTAAACACAAGGCATCGACTTGGCTTTGCGCGAGCCACTCTAAAACTTGTGGCAGGCGAACTTTGATTGAATTAACGTTCCAGGTGGCTATTTTCATAAAATACGTGGTCTTTTAGCACAAATGTTTAAAAAAGTTAAAAATACTGAATTCACTTGACAATTTTGTTTGACTTCTAGTTTGACACCCCTTTAAACTTGATTAGCAAGATTTTCAAGTGTAGTGGCTTTAGTTTCATATCGGTCACCATAGCGGTACCAGAAGTGCTTCTCCCTTCCTTGATCGTCATGCAATTTGGGCTATGAGCCCGTATTTTTCATTTTCAAGGAAGTTAGTCATGGCAACAGGCGTCGTTAAGTGGTTCAATTCAGAAAAAGGCTATGGTTTCATTATGCCTGATGGCGGTGGCAAAGATTTGTTTGCTCACTACTCAGAAATCAAAGCTGAAGGTTACAAAACTCTTCAAGAGAATCAAAAGGTCAGTTTTGAAATTGGTCAGGGCGCAAAAGGCCCTAGCGCAACCAATATTCAAATGATCTAAGAAGCATAAACTGCTTACTTAAACCGTAATTGGTCGAACCCCAGTCTACAAAGATTGGGGTTTTTTTACGTCTATTCTTATATGACGTATATTCTTACATGACCTACTCTTTAAATTTATTAAGACTTATTGAGACTTATTGAGACTTATTGAGACTTTCTATGCTTGAAAATCAAACCCATGCCGAAATTGTGTTGTCAACGATCGCGTCGCGTCGATCAACAAAATCAATTGCTGCGCCTGGCCCCAGCGCACAGCAGCTTGAGCTGGCTTTTAAATCTGCCACACATGCCCCAGACCATGCCGCATTGAGAATATGGCGCTTTGTCACCATCTCACCCCCACACTTAGAAGCATTTGCTGAACTGGCGATCGCAGCTGCCTTGCGGGCAGGTCAACCCTTTACCGACGAAAAAGCCACATCGATACGAAAGTGGTTAAAAAATGTGCCACTGTTAATTGGTTTGGCTTATCAAATGCATCACGATCACCCTAAAGTTAATGCGCTTGAACAGTCATTGTCGATGGGTGCTGCCGTGATGAATTTGCAAAACAGTTTGCATGCGATGGGTTTTGGTAGTTTCTGGAGTACAGGCCTGGGTACCTATACTGACGAAGTGCCCGAGGCTCTGGGTTTTGATACGCTTGATTATCAGTTCGTCGGTTTCTTGGCTGTGGGTACGGTTCAGGGTGAATTGGCGCCTGCTCTTAAACGCCCCCAACTCTCTGAGATTGTGCATGCTTGGGTACCCAACGTTTAAGCCTGAGGGCGTTGCCGACAACAAATATGCTCGAGCATGCCATCGCCCCAGCAGCCAGCATCGGTGACATCAATATACCGAAAGCAGGGTAAAGAATACCCGCCGCAATGGGCACCAATGCGACGTTGTAGGCAAAGGCCCAAAATAAATTTTGATGAATATTTTTAAGCGTGGCATTTGAAATACCTAAAGCATCGATGACGCGATAGAGTTGATCAGACATGAGCACCACGCTCGCTGAAGCCATGGCCACGTCAGTGCCACTGCTCATCGCAATACCCACATCAGCGGCGGCGAGTGCCGGTGCATCATTAATACCATCACCCACAAAGGCAACCACTTCATTTTTCTGTTTATGCAGCGATTCAATCGCAGCCACTTTACCTTCGGGCAATACCCGTGCAATGACCTCATCAATACCGATTGCCTTGGCAACCGCTTGTGCCGTTTGCGGATGATCGCCCGTAATCATGACGCTGCGAATACCAAGCGATTTGAGGGTTTGAATAACGTCTTGAGCATTGGGTTTAATGGGGTCTGCCACTGAAAACACAGCAGTCAGATTGTTGTTGCACGCGACCATAATGGGGGTTTCACCTTGGCTCGCCCATTGCTCGGTGAGTGTGAGCGCTTGATCAGAAATCTCTACGTGCTGATTTTTCATAAAGGCTTCAGAGCCCACTAACCAGACTTGCTGGTTAATACTGGCTTGCACCCCTGCACCCGATAATGTTTTAAAATCTGTAGCGATAGGCAGAGTAAGCCCCTTTGTTTTGGCAGCTTGAACGATGGCATAGGCAATGGGGTGTTCAGACTGCTGTTGAATCGCGGCTAAATGTGACAAAACATCATCATCCGTTTGCGACGTGTCAAAGTTAACGAAACCTATTAAAGCGGGTCGCCCAAGCGTGAGCGTTCCTGTTTTATCAAATGCAATGGTTGTGACATCACGCAATCTTTGCAGTGCATCGCCCTGTCTAAAAAGTATGCCTAATTGTGCAGCCCGACCTGTACCCACCATAATCGATGTGGGCGTTGCCAGGCCCATGGCGCAGGGGCAGGCAATAATTAACACCGTGACAGCACTAATAATGGCCAAATCAATTCTATGTAACGGATCAAACACAAGCCATAGTAAAAAAGTGAGGCATGATAAAGCCATAATGATGGGTACAAAGATGCCCGTGACGCGATCAACTTTGGCTTGAATAGGTAGGCGTGAATCTTGTGCTTCTTCTACCATTCGAATGATGCGCGCTAACGCCGTGTCTTGGCCTGTTTGCGTGGCTTTTAAAGTAAAGCCAGTCGATGTATTAAGTGTTCCACCATAAACGCCAGTGCCTGGTTTGCAGTGCACGGGTAGGGGTTCACCGGTCATCATCGAAGCATCAATATAGGGCTCACCCACTTGCACAATGCCGTCAACCGGTACGATTTCACCGGGGCGAACCCTTAATATGGCACCGGGTAGTACGTCATCAATATCAACGTCTTTTTCTGAGCCGTCTTGAATAAGACGAGCTGTTTTAGGTTTCAGCCCAATGAGCTTTTCAACCGCGGCACCAGTCCGCCCACGGGCATAGGCTTCTAATAGTCGCCCTAATAAAATAAGCGTCACAATAACGGCAGCAGCTTCAAAATAAATATGTCGTGCAGAATCTGGAAACCACTGCGGTGCGACCAACACAAGCATCGAATAGAGCCATGCGCTACCAGCACCAACGGCAACCAGAGAGTTCATTTCTGGGCTTAATCGCCCTAGTGCCGCAAAACCCTTGGTAAAAAAGGTTCGCCCTGGCCAAGCTAACAAGATCGTCGTGAGTACCGCTTGCCACAAACCCAATTGATTAAAACTAAAATGACTGGTTAACCAATTATGAAAAGGAGGAATAAGATGCCCCCCCATTTCAGTTATAAAAACGGGTATGGTCAAAACAAGCGCAATCAAAAAATTGCGTTTAATACCTTTAATTTCATCTTGGGTTTTTTCAGAGATTGATTTGCTCATGCCCGCCACAATGGGCGAAGCGGCGTACCCGGCCTTTTTTACGGCTTGCACAACATGCGACTGAATCGTTGCTTGAAGGTTGACGTCACCAAAAACAACGCAAGCCCGACGGCCGGGTAAATTAACGTGAGCGGTTTGCACGCCAGGTTGTTTCAGCAGTACGTTTTCAACACGACGAACGCATGCTGCGCAGGTCATGCCGTCAATATCAAAATCAAGTTTCATTCATTTAGCCAATTATTATTTAAAGGTCGTACACTAGGCGTTCTAGTGATATCAGTGTAAACCCTCATTTTAAAATAGGTGACCTATGTTATTTCAAGTTCCAGATATGACTTGTCAGCATTGTGTAAAGAGCATTACCGCTGCGGTTCAAGCCGCAGACTCTTCAGCGCAAGTGCGATGTGATGTCTCAATGCATCAGGTCGCGGTTGTGGCAACCACGGCACAAGGCGTGATCAAGCAAGCAATTATTAATGCAGGCTACACCGTTTTATAGATTTTGTTTGGAAAAGTTTTGATATGAAAGAAATGAAAACGGACGTCGCGATTATCGGCGCAGGTACAGCGGGTTTGGCCGCTTACCGTGCCGTGTTGCGAGAAGGTAAGCAAGCCATTTTGATCGAGGGTGGCCCTTATGGCACGACCTGTGCGCGGGTCGGTTGTATGCCTTCAAAACTGTTGATTGCAGCGGCGCACGCGGCACACACTGCTTCTCATACCGCACCCTTTGGTATTCACGTTGATGGCACCATTCGCGTTGACGGCCGTGAGGTCATGGCCCGAGTTAAGGCTGAGCGTGATCGTTATGTCGGTTTTGTACTCGATAGCGTTGAAAACATACCTGCCGAGCATAAGTTGCGCGGTTACGCTCGATTTGTGGGCCCACAAGTGCTTGAGGTTGATGCCCACGCACGCGTTCAAGCCCAAGCTGTGGTGATTGCTTCGGGCTCTGAAGCCTTTGTGCCCCCGGCGTTTCGTGAGCTCGGTGATCGGCTGGTTGTGAATGATGATGTCTTTGAGTGGCATGACCTACCTAAACGGGTCGCTGTGTTCGGACCAGGCGTGATTGGTTTAGAACTCGGTCAAGCTTTGTCTCGCTTAGGTGTTGATGTGCGTGTGTTGGGTGTGAGCGGTTCGTTAGGGGGTATTAGCGACCTACAGGTTCGTCAAGCTGCCAAAAAGATTTTTCAAAAAGAATTTTACTTAGACCCAGATGCCCGTGTGTTGCACACTAAACGCATCGGTGACGATGTGGAAATCAAATATATTGCACTCGACAATACCGAGCGCACTGAACGATTTGATTATGTCTTAATGGCAACCGGTCGTAGACCTCTGTTGGCAGGTCTTGATTTAGCGCAAGCAGGGGTTCAAGTCGCAGCCAACGGTGTGCCAGCTTTTAATAAGTTGACGATGCAAATAGGTGCGTTGCCTATTTTTATTGCGGGTGATGCAAATGCCGATTTACCCTTGTTGCACGAGGCCTCAGATGAAGGCCACATTGCGGGAAGCAATGCAGCGAATTTTCCCCACGTGACAATAGGCCAACGCCGTGCACCCTTAAGTGTTGTTTTTACCGAGCCACAAATTGCAACTGTTGGGCTTTACCCCGGGCACGATCAGTCACATTATGTGACAGGTAGCCTTGATTTTATAAACCAAGGTCGCTCGCGCGTCATACTTGAAAACCATGGTCTGCTTCACATTTATGTTGAAAAAGAAACGGGTCGTTTTATAGGCGCACAGATGGTGGGGCCGCGTGCCGAACATTTGGGGCATTTACTGGCTTGGGCCTTACAGCAAAACATGACGGTGCATGAGATGCTGGCTATGCCGTTTTATCACCCCGTCATCGAAGAGGGGTTACGTACGGCTTTACGTGATGCAGTGAGACAACTGTCGTCTTAATTGCCGGCTTTTTCTTTGCCGGCTTTTTCTTTGTCTACTTTTACTTTGTTTGCTCAATGAGTTTTTTAAGATCGGCAACAAACGCATCGGTATTTTCTGAATCAGACGCTAAAAGCCGCGCGTCACCATTTTTATCAAACACAAAAACCCCGCGGCTGTGCGTAACCTCATAGGTGTTGGCTGAATCACCCGGCCGTGGTTTTTCTATTTGGTAAGCAACACGGTAACGACGTGCAAGGTTAGAGATTGTTTTTTCATCGCCAGTTAAACCAATGGCTTGCGGGTTAAATGCGTCGACATAGGCTTGCAACATATCGGGTGAATCACGGTGCGGGTCAACACTCACAAAAACTATTTTGACGTTTTTTGCCTGATCACCCAACTTGACTAAAATTTCATTCAGCTGCGCCATAGTGGTTGGGCAAATATCTGGGCAACTGGCATAACCAAAGAACAACAATACAGTTTGGCCTTTTAAATCTTGCGCTGACCAGGTTTTTTGATTCGCACCGTTTAAAGTAAATTTTAAATCTGGCAGGTGCCCTTTAACGTCATATAAGTTCCAGTCAGGTGAACGCTCTGAACAGGCAGGCAGCAACAGCACAGAGAAGCCTATGAGTATGAGGCCTAGCAAAGTATGAAAGCGCTTAATTAAGCTATTCATCAGATAAGATTCCTGTTTGTTTAAGCGTGTGACGTGCCTTCTTGCATGCCGTGGTGACGAAGCAGGGCGTCAATTTTAGGTTTGCGACCTCTAAAGGCCTCAAATGATTCGGCTGCGGGACGCATACCACCAACCGCCAATATTTCGCGTCTAAAGCGGTCGCCTATGATTGGGTCGAGCGTGTGGTTGGCTTCTTCAAAAGCTTCGAACGCATCGGCTGATAAAACCTCAGCCCATTTGTAACTGTAATACCCTGCGCCATAACCCCCTGCAAAAAGGTGCGTAAAGGCATGGGGAAAACGATGCCAGTGAGGGGGTTTCATGACAGACACTTCATCGCGCACCGCATCGAGTGTTTGCATGACAGAACCGATATCAAGGGCTTTTTGTGTTTGGTGTAGCAACATATCGAAAAGAGAAAACTCAATTTGACGCACTGTTTGCATGCCACTTTGAAAATTACGTGCAGCGATCATTTTGTCAATCAAACTGTCGGGTAATGACTCACCCGTCTCAACATGGCTACTTAAAAGTTTGAGTGCACTGCGTTCCCAGCAGAAATTTTCCATAAACTGTGAAGGCAGTTCAATGGCGTCCCATTCAACGGCTGCAAAAGCTGAGGCGGCAGGTTCGTCGACTTCAGATAACAGGGCATGCAAGGCGTGGCCCATTTCGTGAAATAGGGTGATCACATCGTCATGCGTAAGTAATGCCGCACGTTCACCTTGGCCTTGCGCAAAATTACATGTGAGGTACACAATTGGTGTTGTTAACCCGCTTTGAGTTAAGCGTCGAGTACGCTCATCATTGACCCAAGCCCCGCCTTGTTTACCTGGCCGAGCGTGCAGGTCGATAATCAATTGACCTAGAAACTGACCTGATTGATCGAGCACGTTAGCCGCTTTTACATCGGGGTGCCAGGCATTGATGGGGGTATGATTTAACCGAACCTGAAAGACTTGTTCAACAATATCAAACAAACCTTTTAAAACTTGTGGTTCAGTAAAGTACTGTTTGACCTCGTCTTCTGAGTAGTTGTAATGCGCTTGGCGCAGTCGTTCTGAAAGGTAGGCAACGTCCCACGGTTCGATGTCAGTCAAACCACAGTCATCTTTTGCAAAAGTTTTTAACGATTCAAAGTCTTGTTGTGCAAACGGTTTAGCCCTATGCGCTAAATCTCGTAAAAAATTTAATACTTCGCGAGTGTCTTGTGCCATGCGTGTTTCAAGGCGCAAAGCAGCATAATCATTAAAGCCTAAAATCTGTGCCTCTTCAGTGCGCAACGACAATGATGATTCAATTAAAGGTGAATTATCAAACGCGACATCACCTTGGTCTGAAGCAAGCGTTGCATATGCACGATACAGCGTTGCCCGCAATTCACGGTTATGTGCATACTGCATCACAGGTAAATAGCAGGGCATTTTTAAAGACAGCTGATAGCGCGATTGGGGGGCTTCTGCGTCAGGGTTGTCGGTGGTTTTGGCTGTGGTTTCGGCTGTTGTTTTGGCTGTTGAAGCGGCAAGCTGTTTGGCGGCATCAATGACATCAGCGGGCACACCATTCAAATCTTCTACGTTGTCTAAAATTAATGACCAGGCGTCATTGGCGTCCAGCACATGCTCAGAGAACTTTTGTGACACGTTGGCTTGCTTTTCTGAAATTTCAGCATATCTTTTACGGTCATCACCCTTAAGTGCGACACCGCTCAGTTCAAAGCTTTGAATCGTTTTTTTCACAATGCGTTGCTTGTCAGCAGGCCAGTCAGCAAATGTTGGGTCTTGTGCCAGCTGTTGATAACAATTGAATAAGCCTTCGTTTAAACCCACCCAAGTACTGAATTCGCTAACGGGGGCCAACATTTCATTGTAGGCATCACGCAGCTCGGGCGTGTTCACGACTGCATTGAGGTGACCAATAATTGACCACGCGCGCCATAATGGGCCGGTGACATCATCAATAGGCGTCACCACGGTTTGCCACGAGTGCCCTGAGGTTTGGGCTGCAACGGTTTCTATTGCGGCGCGTGATTGGGCAATGAGTTGCTCGATGGCCGGTTTTATGTGCGAGGGCTTGATCGCAGCGTAATCAACGCTGTCATCAATGCAAACTAAAAGTGGGTTGTTGATCGGTTGGTTTGATATCGACATTTTCATACTCAGGCAATAAGGGTTGTATCAAGGGCACAGCTCGTGATTCACTTATTTAATTCAACAAGTTAATCTACTTTTTAAGAGATCTTTCAGCTGCTTCGACCGTGTTGACCAAAAGCATTGCAATGGTCATGGGCCCGACACCGCCCGGTACAGGGGTGATGGCAGAAGCAATTTTTTTCACTTCTTCAAAATCAACGTCACCACATAATTTGCCATCAGGCATGCGGTTGATACCGACGTCAATAACCACAGCACCCGGCTTAACCATGTCAGCTTTAATCATGGCAGGGCGCCCCGTTGCAACGACCAAGATGTCTGCCATACGGGTATGGGCTGCAAGGTCTCGTGTTTTTGAGTTGCACACGGTAATGGTGGCACCCTGAGCCAAGAGCAGCATGGCCATGGGCTTACCCACAATGTTACTTGCGCCCACAACACACGCAACAGCCCCTCGAATATTGATGCCTTCAGACTCGAGCATCTTCATGACGCCGTAGGGTGTGCACGGTATGAAGAGGGGTTGCCCAGTCATGAGCAACCCCGCGTTGCTAATATGAAACCCATCAACATCTTTTTGTGCGGAAATGGTCTCAATGACCCGATGGGCATTGATGTGTTTCGGCAATGGCAACTGAACCAGTATGCCGTGCACCGCAGGGTCAACGTTTAGTTGTTGAACTCTTTCTAATAAGGCTTCTTCAGTCAAGTCTGCGGGTTGTTGGTCAAGCCACGAGTGCATGCCCAGTTTTTCGCAGGCGGCCACTTTATTGCGCACGTAAACGGCTGAAGCGGGGTCTTCACCGACTAAAATAACGGCTAACCCCGGTGTCGTGCCTTGCTCTTTTAATGCTTGAACTCTTGGTGCCAGTGCTTGTCTTGTTTTTACAGAAAGTGCAACCCCATCAATTATCCGTGCCGTCATGCCGGGGTGTCCGTATGGGCAAGAGCAACTTTCATAAGATCTGCAACAGTAGTCACTTGAAGCTTTTCCATAATATTGGCGCGATGTGCTTCAACCGTTTTAATACTAATGCCTAAGTCGTCGGCAATTTGTTTGTTTAAACGGCCCGCTACGATGCGTTCGAGTACTTGTTGCTCACGTGAAGTCAAACGATTCAGCATGGAATCATGGCTTTTTTGAGCATGTGCTTTTTGTAATCGTTGATTGGCTTGATCAAACATACGTGAAACGGTTTCTCTTAAATCGCTTTCGTTAAACGGTTTTTCAAGAAAATCGATAGCGCCTTTTTTAAGCGTCGAGACCGCCATGGGTACGTCACCGTGGCCCGTAATAAAGACTATGGGCATTGTTGATTTGCGAAGAATCAGCTGCTCTTGTAACTCAAGACCACTCATGCCAGGCATGCGCACATCAACAATTAGAACCCCCGGCTGATCTTCGCTGAACTCTGACAAGAAGGCCTCGGCTGAGGCAAAGGCACGCACACTATAGGTGTTGGCCTCAAGTAACCAACGCAACGAATCGCGCACGGCTTCATCATCGTCTACGATATAAACGGTACTCGCGATGGGGTGTACGGTCATGCGGTGAGCTCCTCAGAGGTAAGAATGTTGATTGCACTGGTTGCGCCGGCACATGGTAACGTGAAGTGAAAAGTTGTGCCTTGCGTGGTGGCATTGTTTTCGGCCCAAAGTCGGCCATGATGCGATTCAATAATGGTGCGGCATATGTTTAAACCCATACCTAGGCCTTCAGACTTGGTGCTGAAAAAGGGTTCAAATAGTCGTTCAGAGTCTCTTAAGCCGTGGCCTGCGTCAATCACTTTCACATGCACCATATCGTCTTCGTGCAACACATTAATTTTTAGCTCGTCAAAAGTGCTGTCTTGCATGGCTTCGAGGCCGTTTTTAACGAGATTCAGTAGTACCTGTTCAATTAAAATCGGGTCAGCCAAGACTTCTGGCAACCCTTCAGCAATATCATAACTAATGCGAATAGCCCGTTTGCGTGCATCAATTTCAGCCAAGCTTAACGTGTTTTCAATGATGACATGTATACCAACAGACTGTCTGCGTGGTTCACTGCGTTTCACAAACTCGCGAATACGACTAATAATTTTGCCAGCCCGTTGAGCTTGCGCGGCTGCTTTTTCTAAAGCAGGCAGTAATTTTGCCGGATCTGTATGCCCTGATTTAACCATGGCCACGGCCCCCATACTGTAATTGGTGATGGCGGTGAGTGGTTGATTGAGTTCATGCGCGAGAGACGAAGCCATTTCACCCATCGTGATGAGGCGACTGGTGAGCTGAATTTTGTCTTGTTGAATTTGAGATTCGTGTTCATGATTTCGGCGTTCAGTGATATCACGCGCAACCTGCATGCGAACGCGCCGGCCATCTGTCCAGGCTAACATGCGATGGTGTACTTCAAACCAACGTTGAACGTTATTTGAGTAAACCTCAATAGACTCGTCGGTATAGCGACCGCGACGACCTGCTAAGAGCTCTTGATGGCCCGCTGTTTGGGCGCCAAATAAGCGGCGGTAGGTGCGGTTGGCAAAAAGCAATTCAACCCCATCAGACGCATCAGCCGTCACAGATATGGCATCGTCTAAGCTTTCCAACACGGTCATGAAACGCTCATGTGCGGCAGTTAGGGCTTCACGAATGCGACGCGGTTCAGTGATATCGGTCATAGAGGTCATCCAGCCGATTTGCACATTTTGTGGGTCGAGTAGGGGTGACACATACATACGCGCAGTAAAGCGCGACCCATCGCGACGCTGTGCCTCAAGCTCAACCCCACTGCTGGGTGTTTTTCCAGACAACATCATGTCAAGCAGTTGCTGTTGGGCCTCGTGACGACCTGGTAACCAATACGGAAAAGGTGGGTTGCGCCCAATCAAATCAGCTTCATTCCAACCGACCATGCGACAAAATGCGGGGTTGACATAGGCAATGCGGCCTTCAAGATCGAGCACACGCATACCCGTTGACATGGAGTTTTCCATTGCACGACGAAAAGCGGTTTCGGCAACGAGTGCGGCCTCGGCGTTAGCGCGATAGCGGGTGTAACGCCAGAGCGACAACAGCGCAATCACAATCACAATTGACAGCGCAATCACGACCCACATTAATCGTTGTTGCCGCATTTCTTGGTCTATGGTGACAAACATGACGCTGTCGTCACGAATTTGTTGCAACCAAAAGAACGCGCCCATTACTAAGGCGTAAAGACCCAACACAATCATGGGGGTGAGCCAATACCAGCTGCGACGTTTGAGCCGAGCATGCTCTTGGAACGTATTTGAAATGACAGACTTTGCGGTTTGTCGCATTAGGGAATTCCTCTATAGGCGTATTTTAGTTAGGTTATGCGCCTAGACTGTCTGTATTACCTAAAACGGGCCAACAAATGCCATGAAATATTAAAAATATGTCAATGTATTTCATAATGTGAAATATAAAACCTTAATGTGAAATTTTGCTTGATCCAGTACGTACTTCAACTTAAAATGCCAAAAAGATAACCGTGCTGACCGCACATACAGGAGACCGTGATGGCTTCATTACCCAAAGACCCCATCAGCAATCAAAGTTTCGATGACCTCGAATCTCAAGAATGGCTCGATGCCCTCGCTGCCGTGCTCGAGCGTGAAGGCCCTGAACGTGCGCATACCCTTCTTGAAAGCTTGATTGATTTAGCTAGACGCTCGGGTGCAAACATTCCGTATTCGGCCAACACGGCTTATCTCAACACCATTCCAGCCGCGTTAGAACCCAAGCACCCTGGCAATCTAGAGTTTGAAAACCGTATTCGGGCCTATATTCGCTGGAATGCCATGGCGATGGTGGTTAAAGCCAATCATCACAACCCACCTGATGGGGGTGACTTAGGGGGCCATATTGCTTCTTTTGCATCGCTCGCCACCATGATTGGTTGCGGTCAAAATCATTTCTGGCATGCCGATACACCCGAGCATGGTGGCGACCTCGTTTATTTTCAGGGTCATTCCTCACCTGGTGTGTATGGCCGTGCTTATTTAGAAGGTCGTTTGACCGCAGATCAGCTTGATCACTTTCGTCAAGAGGTTGGTGGCAAGGGTTTGTCTTCTTACCCCCACCCAAAATTAATGCCTGATTTTTGGCAGTTTCCAACGGTTTCAATGGGTTTGGGCCCGTTGATGGCTATTTATCAAGCCCGTTTTTTAAAGTACATACACGCGCGCGGCATCGCTGACACCAGCAAACGTAAGGTTTGGGTGTTTTGTGGTGACGGCGAAATGGATGAGCCTGAATCACTCGGTGCAATCAGTTTAGCGGCCCGCGAAAAGTTAGATAATTTAATTTTTGTGGTGAATTGCAACTTGCAGCGTTTAGATGGCCCGGTGCGGGGTAACGGCAAAATTATTCAAGAGCTCGAAGGCGACTTTCGCGGCAGTGGTTGGAATGTGATCAAACTGATTTGGGGCGGCTACTGGGACCCTCTTTTAGCCAGCGACAAAGAAGGCATTTTGCGTCAAGTCATGAGCGATGCAGTTGATGGTGAGTATCAGGCATTTAAAGCCAACGATGGTAAGTTTGTGCGTGACCATTTCTTTGGCAAGCACCCTAAGCTACTTGAAATGGTTTCGCGCATGACAGATGCTGATATTTGGCGCTTAAACCGTGGCGGTCACGACCCCAATAAAGTTTATGCGGCGTTTGATTCAGCCACCAAGCACACGGGTCAGCCAACAGTTATTTTGGCTAAAACCATTAAAGGTTACGGTTTGGGTCATGTTGCGCAAGCTAAAAACCCCTCACATCAACAGAAAAAACTTGATGTTGAAACCATCAGAGAGTTTCGAGATCGTTTCAACATTCCTGTTGCAGATGCTGATATTGAAGCGTTGCCTTACGTAAAGCCTGCTGAAGACGCACCAGAAATGCAGTACTTGCATGAGCGCCGTAAAGCATTGGGTGGTTATTTACCTAAGCGTCGTAGGCTGGCAGATGAAAAGTTAAAAGCACCCGCACTTGAAGTGTTTAGACCTATTCTCGATGCCACAGCTGAAGGCCGAGAAATTTCAACCACTCAGGCATTTGTTCGTGCACTCAATCAAATTTTGCGTGATAAAGAAATTGGCCCTCGCGTGGTGCCTATTTTGGCAGACGAATCACGTACGTTTGGTATGGAAGGTTTGTTTCGTCAAATTGGTATTTATGCGCCTGAAGGGCAAAAGTACGTGCCGGTCGATAAAGATCAGGTTATGTATTACAAAGAATCATCTGACGGCCAATTGTTGCAAGAGGGTATTAATGAAGCCGGCGCCTTTAGTTCATGGATAGCTGCGGCCACGTCATACTCGACAAACAATCGCATCATGATCCCTTTTTTCATTTATTACTCAATGTTTGGCTTCCAACGCATTGGCGATTTAGCATGGGCTGCAGGCGATATGCAAGCCCGAGGCTTTTTGTTGGGTGGCACAGCAGGGCGCACCACATTAAATGGTGAAGGCCTGCAGCACGAAGACGGTCATAGCCATATTTTGTCGTCAACCATACCAAACTGCGTGTCTTATGACCCCACGTTTGCGCATGAAGTTGCCGTGATCATTCAGCATGGCATGAAACGCATGGTTGAAGACCAAGAAAACGTCTATTTCTACTTGACGTTGATGAACGAAAACTACCCTCAGCCTGGCTTAAAAACAGGTGATGAGGCGGGTATTTTGCGGGGTATGTATAAGCTCATTCCATCACCCATGAGTCAACCCAAACTCAAGGCGCAGTTGTTGGGTTCAGGTACCATTTTGCGTGAAGTCATGGCCGCTGCTGAGTTACTTAAAAAAGACTGGGGTGTTGCCGCTGATGTCTGGAGCGTCACCAGCTTTACTGAGTTGCGTCGTCAAGGCCTAGATTGTGAACGCCACAATTTATTGCACCCAGCAGACAAGCCGCAAGTGTCTTATGTTGCTGAATGTTTAGCCACAACTGAGGGCCCGATCGTGGCGTCAACTGATTACATGAAAGCCTTTGCTGATCAAATTCGACCTTTCATACCAGAGGGGCGCGCTTATAAAGTATTGGGCACTGACGGTTTTGGGCGCTCTGACTTTAGATCAAAATTGCGCGAGCATTTTGAGGTTGATCGTCATTTTGTGGTGCTAGCCACGCTGCGTGCCTTAGCTGATCAAGGCAAGCTGCCCGTTGAAAAGCTCAGCGAAGCCATTGAGAAATATGGCATTAACCCCAACAAAGCCAACCCGCAATACGCTTAAAGCGACGAGGAGACCTAATTATGAGCAATACGACTGCCGTCGCCGTACCCGATATTGGCGACTTTGACGAAGTGGAAGTGATTGAAATTTTAGTAAAAGTGGGCGATCAAGTTTCGGCTGAACAAAGCTTAATCACGGTCGAGTCAGACAAAGCCTCAATGGAAATTCCCTCTTCAAGTTCAGGGGTTGTTAAGTCAATCAGCATCAAAGTGGGCGATAAAGTTAAACAGGGCACTATCGTTTTAGAGCTTGAAGCCGCAACGGCTGAGGCTGTGCCTGTAGCAGCGGCTGCAGCGGCCCCCCAAGCAACCGCAGCCCCTGCAGCCCCCGCAGCAACTGCAACACCCGAGGTCAGTGCGCCGGCCCCGGCAGCGGTTGTCCCGGCACTGGCTGCAACCAAAGCACCTGCGTCAGCATCACTACCTACTCAGGCACCCACGGCCTCTATTTCAAGCCCAGCGGGTACCACTGGGTTGCCTCATGCATCGCCCTCAGTGCGTATGTTGGCCCGTGAGTTGGGTGTTGATTTAACTCGGGTGGTGGGCTCAGCACCTAAAGGTCGTATTACCCAAGAAGACATTAAACAGTTTGTGAAGCAAGCGTTGTCTAGCGTTGTAACCGCGCCTGCTGCCGCGTCGGCTTCGCAAGGTTCAGGCGTCGGTTTAGACTTGTTGCCTTGGCCTAAAGTTGACTTCACTAAATTTGGTGGTGTTGAGGTTAAACCTCTTTCACGTATCAAGAAAATTTCAGGTGCAAACCTACATCGTAATTGGGTCATGATTCCTCATGTGACCAATAATGATGAAGCCGACATCACGTCTCTTGAAGACTTGCGGGTGACGTTGAACAAAGAGCATGAAAAATCAGGTGTCAAAGTAACGATGTTGGCCTTTTTAATAAAAGCCTGCGTCGCCGCCTTGAAAAAATTCCCTGAATTTAATGCTTCGTTAGATGGCGATTCACTTGTATTAAAGCAATATTTTAATATTGGTTTTGCTGCTGATACACCCAACGGTTTAGTGGTTCCTGTGATTCGCGATGCTGACAAAAAAGGCATTATTGAATTGGCGATTGAGTCGTCAGCTTTGGCTAAGAAAGCGCGTGAGGGCAAGATTTCACCTGCTGAGATGCAAGGTGGTTGTTTCTCTATTTCTTCTTTGGGTGGTATTGGTGGCACAAACTTTACCCCCATTATCAATGCGCCTGAATTAGCTATTTTAGGTGTGTCAAAGTCTTATCAAAAACCTGTTTGGAATGGCAAAGAGTTTTTGCCTCAGTTAACCATTCCGTTGTCTTTGTCTTATGACCATCGGGTGATTGATGGTGCCTCGGCTGCCCGCTTTAATGCCTATCTCGGTTCCTTATTGACCGATTACCGCCGTATCGTGCTTTAAGGGGAATAAGATGAGCAACGCAATCAATATGGTTGTACCCGATATCGGTGACTTTGATGAAGTTGAAGTCATTGAAATTTTGGTGAAAGTGGGCGATACCGTCAAGCCTGAACAAAGCCTGATAACGGTTGAGTCTGATAAAGCCTCGATGGAAATTCCGGCCTCAGGCGAAGGCGTCGTGACCGCGATTCAAATTAAGATTGGCGATAAGGTCAAGCAAGGTAGTGTGATTTTATCGATTGAGTCTGGTGCGGGTGTGGCAACCGCAGTGGCAACCGCAGTGG
The DNA here is from genome assembly GCA_945883615.1 of Bordetella parapertussis. Lineage (GTDB taxonomy): Bacteria > Pseudomonadota > Gammaproteobacteria > Burkholderiales > Burkholderiaceae_B > Algicoccus > Algicoccus parapertussis_A. The sequence goes on from CAMCYB010000014.1 coordinate 31,523, forward strand.
CAACCGCAGTGGCAACCGCAGTGGCAACCGCAGTGGCAACCGCAGTGGCAACCGCAGTGGCACCCGCGGTACCCGCTGCAGCAACTTCCGTAGCGCCTGCCGCAGCGGCTGCATCACCCGCTTCATCACCCGCTTCATCTCCAGCACCTGCAGTGGCTTCGCCATCATCGTCAATTGCACCAGCCCCTTCAGCATCTTCGGTTCAGTCTACTGCGACGCGTTCTGTTGATGCCGTCGATTTAGTTGTGTTGGGTGCGGGCCCGGGTGGGTATTCGGCTGCTTTTCGCGCAGCTGATTTAGGTTTAAAAGTGGTTTTGATCGAACGTTACAGCACACTAGGTGGCGTTTGTTTGAATGTGGGTTGTATTCCTTCAAAAGCGCTGCTGCATACGGCAGCGGTGATGGAAGAGGCGCAATCATTGGCTGCACACGGTATTACATTTAATGCGCCCACCATTGATCTTGATAAATTGCGCGGCTTTAAAGACGGTGTCATTGGTAAGCTGACAGGTGGTTTGGCTGGCATGGCTAAAGCGCGCAAAGTTGACGTGGTGGTGGGCAAGGGTGAATTTAAAGGCCCCAACCACATTGAGGTGCAAACAGCTGATGGCAGTCGCACGATTGAATTTGCTCATGCCATTATTGCCGCGGGTAGCCAGTCGGTTAAATTACCTTTTATGCCTGATGATGACCGCGTGGTTGATTCAACTGGTGCCTTGCTACTGAAATCAATACCCAAACGTATGTTGATTGTTGGCGGAGGCATTATCGGTCTTGAAATGGGCACGATTTACTCAGCTCTTGGTGCACGCTTAGATGTGGTTGAAATGCGTGATGGGTTGATGCAGGGTGCAGACCGCGACTTAGTCAAGGTTTGGCAAAAATTCAATGCGCACCGTTTTGACAACATCATGATGGGTACTAAAACCATTGCTGCTGAGGCTAAAGCTGACGGTATCTATGTGACGTTTGAAGGGCTCAATGCACCCAAAGAGGCTGTGCGCTATGACTTAGTCTTGCAGGCTGTGGGCCGTACGCCAAATGGTAAAAAAATTGGTGCCGAGAAAGCGGGTGTGCTAGTCACTGATCGGGGTTTTATTGACGTAGACAACCAAATGCGCACGAATGTTTCGCATATTTTTGCGATTGGTGACATCATTGGTCAGCCCATGTTGGCGCATAAGGCAGTACACGAAGGCCATGTTGCCGCAGAGGTGGTGGCGGGTCATAAAACATTCTTTGATGCACGCGTTATTCCGTCAGTGGCTTACACCGACCCTGAGGTGGCATGGGTTGGCTTGACTGAAGACGATGCCCGTAAACAAGGCATTAAAGTAAAGAAAGGTATGTTCCCTTGGGCGGCATCGGGCCGAGCCATTGCAAATGGGCGTGATGAAGGCTTTACCAAACTGTTGTTTGATGCGGAAACCCAACGTATTGTTGGGGGCGGCATTGTCGGTACCCATGCAGGCGATCTGATCAGTGAAGTGGCGTTAGCCATTGAAATGGGTGCAGATTCAGTTGACATTGGCAAAACGATTCACCCGCACCCGACCTTGGGCGAATCAATTGGTTTATGCGCTGAGGCGGCTGACGGGCATTGCACTGATTTACCACCCGTTAAAAAGGCGGCTGCAAAATAATTTGATGAGGTCTCAAGACGGGTAAAATAAGAGATTCGCAACTATTTTTTGTGGTCAATCGTGTCTCTTACTCTTACTCTGCTTGGCTCTTCAGCCCTTTCTGCTTTTCGTGCACAACGCTTACTTGAGGCACTGCAAAAGCAAGGTTTACCGATTACGGGTATTCAAGCGCGTTATGAGCATTTTGTTTGGCTGCATCAGCCCATTTCCGCAGAGCAAGAAAGCCTTTTAACAAAATTGCTTGATTATGGGGTGCCGATTGAATCGCCCTCAGATGAGTCGTCAGGTTTGGTGTTGCGGGTCTTACCCCGTTTAGGCACCGTGTCGGCTTGGGCCAGTAAGTCTACCGACATTGCCCATAATTGTGGTTTAACAGCGGTGCACCGTATCGAGCGTGGCGTCCGGTACACCATCACGTTAAAGCGCAGCTTGCTTAAAGCCTCTAAATTAAATGATGGCCAACTGAAGACGCTGGCTGATGCTTTGCATGACCGCATGACTGAAACAGTGGTTGATGCCGGTTTTAATGCGGAACAACTCTTTGTGAGCTTGCCCGGTAAACCCATGCAAACGGTTGACGTGATGCAGGGTGGTCAAGCTGCGCTCGAGGTGGCAAACCAATCAATGGGTTTGGCCCTGTCTGCTGATGAAATTGAATACTTAGTTGATGCGTTTGCCGTGTTGGGGCGCAACCCAACTGATGTTGAGTTGATGATGTTTGCGCAAGCCAATAGTGAGCATTGCCGTCACAAAATCTTTAATGCTAAGTGGGTCATTGATGGCCAGCCTTTAGATAAAACGCTTTTTGGCATGATTCGTGAAACCCATGCGGCGCAACCTTTAGGCACAGTCGTGGCCTACAGCGATAATTCAGCGATTATGCATGGTGATCAGGCTGTGCGGTTCAGGCCTGACCCGAGCGGGCATGCTGGGCCCAGTGCGTACACGCGGCAAACGCAACTGGTTCACACCATTATGAAGGTTGAAACCCATAATCACCCCACTGCCATTGCACCCTTTGAGGGCGCTTCAACAGGTGCCGGCGGCGAAATACGTGATGAAGGGGCAACCGGTCGGGGCTCTAAACCCAAAGCCGGTTTGTCTGGTTTTACAGTCGGGCATTTGCGCTTTGACAATGCCCCACAACCATGGGAAGTTGATCATCATGGCGCGCCTGAGCGTATTGCCAGCCCACTTAACATTATGATCGAAGGGCCACTGGGTGCTGCGGCATTTAATAATGAGTTTGGTCGCCCAAATTTATTGGGTTATTTTAGAAGTTTTGAACAAAGTGGTGGCGGTTTACGCTGGGGTTACCATAAACCCATCATGATTGCGGGTGGCTTGGGCAGTATTGACGATACCCAAACGGCTAAAGACCCGCTGCCACCGGGTGCACTATTGGTGCAGTTGGGTGGTCCGGGGCTTCGTATTGGCATGGGCGGTAGTGCCGCCTCGAGCATTGGTGCCGGTTCAAATGCGGCCCAGCTTGATTTTGATTCTGTGCAACGGGGTAACCCCGAAATCGAACGCCGTGCACAAGAAGTGATTGATCGTTGTTGGCAGTTGGGCGCACAAAACCCTATCTTGGCTATTCATGATGTGGGGGCAGGGGGGTTGTCTAACGCCTTCCCTGAGCTCGTTAACGATGCCAATCGGGGGGCAATCTTTGATCTTAAAGCGGTTCGGCTTGAAGAGTCGGGTATGTCACCTGCAGAGATCTGGAGCAATGAAAGCCAAGAGCGTTATGTCTTAGCGATTGAACCTCAAAACTTGGAACGGTTTGCGGCATTGGCTAATCGCGAACGTTGCCCTTTTGCCGTTATCGGGGTGGCAACGGAATCGCGCCAATTGCGTGCCACGTTTGGCGATATCGACCCGGTCGATGTGCCCATTGATGTTATTTTGGGCAAGCCGCCACGCATGTTGCGTGATGTCAAGCGACTGCCTGGTATTTCTGAACCGATTGATTTGGTTCCTTGCACACTCGACCAAGCGGTCGAGCTCGTCTTACGCCACCCCACGGTGGCGAACAAAACATTCCTCATCACCATTGGTGATCGAACGGTGGGTGGCTTGTCGAGCCGTGATCAAATGGTGGGCCCCTGGCAGGTTCCCGTCTCTGATGTTGCCGTCACCTTAGCTGATTTTGATGGTTTCAAAGGCGAAGCCATGGCGATGGGTGAACGTACCCCCTTGGCGATGTTTAATGCACCCGCTTCGGGTCGCATGGCAATCGCTGAAGCGTTGACCAACCTGGTTGCGGCTGACGTTCAACAGATAGAAGACATTAAACTGTCTGCCAACTGGATGGCGGCCTGCGGTGCCCCGGGCCAAGATGCTGCGTTATTTGATACGGTTGAAGCGGTGAGCCAGTTTTGTCAGGCCGCTGGCTTAGCCATTCCTGTTGGTAAAGATTCGCTGTCGATGCGCACGCGTTGGCAAGCTGAGCACGAGTCTCGTGAGGTGATTTCACCTGTGTCATTAATTGTGACAGCCTTTGCAAGCGTGCAAGATGTTCGTAAAACGTTGACGCCACAACTTCGCACAGATCTGGGCCCTACAGTATTGATTTTGATTGATTTGGCAGACGGTCAGCAACGTATGGGTGGCTCTATATTGGCGCAAGTGACTGGGCAATTGGGCGATCAAGTGCCCGATATGCAAGATGCCCAACGCCTTCGCGCATTTTTTGTCACGGTGCGCACCTTGGTTGAGTCAGGTGTTGTGCTGGCTTATCATGATCGCTCAGACGGTGGTTTGTTTGCAACCGTCACTGAAATGGCTTTAGCGGGTCACTGTGGTCTTGCCGTCAACATAGATATGCTGACGGTTGATCCCGTCGCGACTGACTGGGGTGCCTATACTAAGCCGAGTCAATTAAGCGTTCAACGTGACGAACTCACTCTTAAAGCGCTATTTAATGAAGAGGCTGGGGCCGTCATTCAAGTACCCGCGAGCGAACGCGATTCTGTGATGCAAGTTTTACGCGGAGCCGGTTTGTCAGTGCACTCTCACGTAATCGGCTCGACCAACACGCAAGACAGCATAGATTTTTACCGTGATGGCAAGAAAATATGGGGTAGACCCCGTGCCGAGTTAGGTCAAATGTGGTCTGAGGTGAGTTGGCGCATCGCCAGCCTGCGCGATAATCCCGCCTCGGCGCAGGCAGAGTTTGATCTGTGGAAAGAAACCGCTGACCCTGGTCTAAACGCTCAAATCGCCTTCAACCCCCAAGAAAATATCGCTGCACCTTATATCAATGCAGGTGCTCGGCCTCGCGTTGCGATATTGCGTGAGCAAGGTTGTAACAGCCAAGTTGAAATGGCCTGGGCGTTTGATCAAGCCGGTTTTAAAGCGGTTGATGTTCACATGACTGATTTGCTGCAGGGTCTGACCACACTCGATCAATACCAAGGTTTTGTGGCTGTGGGTGGTTTTAGTTATGGTGATGTGTTGGGGGCGGGTGAGGGGTGGGCACGCAGCATTCGCTTTAATACCGCTTTAGCCGAGCAGTTTGCTCAGTACTTCGCGCAACCCAATCATTTTGCTTTAGGCATATGTAATGGTTGCCAAATGTTGGCAGCCTTGGCCGATATGATTCCTGGCGCTCAGAGTTGGCCGCGATTTACCCGTAACGTTTCTGAAAAATATGAAGCGCGTTTATCGCTCGTTGAAGTGCTCGATTCACCCTCAATATTCTTCAAAGGCATGGCTGGTTCGCGTATACCGGTTGCGGTGGCGCACGGTGAGGGTTACGCTGATTTTCGTCGTCAGGGTGATGCGTCTTTGGTGGTTAAAGCGGCGCGTTTTGTTGATCATCAGGGGCGGGCGACTGAACAGTACCCGTACAACCCCAACGGCAGCCCAGATGGCTTAACGGCTGTTACCACGATTGATGGCCGTTTTACCGCGCTCATGCCGCACCCTGAGCGCGTCACGCGCAACGTCATGCTGTCATGGGCCCCAGAAAAGTGGGGCAATCTCGACTCGGGCGGTGTTTATTCCCCTTGGATGCGGTTTTTTCAAAATGCTCGGGCACATTTGGGTTAATGAGATGAGGTGTCAGACTTGATAGCATGCCGGGTCATCGTATAATCACGCTTTGCGCCCGGAGCTTTTCATGCGTTTAATACAAACCGCGCTCACCTTTGACGATGTTTTATTGGTGCCAGCCTATTCTCAAGTCTTACCTCGCGACACCTCTTTAATTACGCGCCTCACGCGTAACATTTCATTAAATATGCCGTTAGTATCAGCCGCGATGGACACGGTCACCGAGTCGCGCTTGGCCATTGCCATGGCTCAAGAGGGTGGTATTGGCATTATTCATAAAAATTTGACTGCTCAAGAACAAGCTATTGAAGTGGCGCGTGTAAAACGCCATGAATTTGGTATTGTGATTGACCCCGTCACGGTCACCCCACAAATGAAAGTGCGCGATGCGATCAGTTTGCAGCGTCAGCATGGTATTTCAGGTTTACCCGTCGTTGAAAATGGCAAGGTCGTGGGTATTGTGACAAACCGCGATTTGCGTTTTGAAGAGCGACTCGACGAGCCGCTTAGCAAAGTCATGACACCGCGCGATCGTCTGATTACGATGACCGAAGGTGCCACACTCGCTGAAGCCCAATCACTCATGCACAAGCATCGGCTCGAGCGGGTCTTGATTGTTAACGATGCGTTTGAATTGCGCGGTTTAGCGACCGTGAAAGATATTCTTAAAAACACTGAACACCCGATGGCATGCAAAGACTCAAAAGGTCAATTGCGCGTGGGTGCAGCCGTTGGTGTCGGTGCAGGTACTGAAGATCGGGTTGAAAGACTGGTTGCAGCCGGTGTTGATGTGATCATTGTTGACACGGCGCATGGTCACTCAGAAGGCGTGCTTGAACGTGTGCGTTGGATCAAAACCCAATTTCCTAAGCTTGATGTGATCGGTGGCAATATTGCCACCGCTGCGGCCGCGCACGCTTTGGTTGAAGCCGGTGCTGATGGCGTCAAAGTGGGCATTGGCCCTGGTTCAATTTGCACCACGCGTATCGTGGCCGGTGTGGGTGTGCCTCAAATCACCGCGATTTCAGATGTGGTGAAGGCGTTAGACGGTACAGGCGTTCCCGTTGTGGCTGATGGGGGCATTCGCTACTCGGGTGATGTGGCTAAAGCGATTGCTGCCGGGGCCTCAACCGTTATGATGGGCAGTATGTTTGCGGGCACTGAAGAAGCGCCGGGCGAAATTGTTTTATTTCAGGGCCGTTCTTACAAATCGTATCGGGGTATGGGTAGTTTGGGCGCCATGGCCGACGGCTCTGCTGATCGTTATTTTCAAGACCCGGCTAATAATGCCGACAAATTTGTACCTGAGGGTATTGAAGGTCGCGTGCCCTACAAGGGTAGCGTGTTGGCCATTATTTACCAATTAGCGGGTGGTTTACGCGCTTCGATGGGTTATTGCGGCTGCGCAACCATTGAAAATATGCGCCATGACACACAGTTTGTGCAAATTACCTCTGCCGGTATTCGTGAATCGCATGTGCATGATGTTCAAATTACTAAAGAAGCCCCTAATTATCGGGCTGAGTAAATTTGCCATTCATAAACATTCATAACCGTTCATAACCGTTCATAAATATTCATAACCTTCCATCAATTTAATCGTTTACTTTTAAACATTTAGGCTCAGCTAGGCTTATGTCACGCACTCATCAAAAAATTCTCATCCTTGATTTTGGTTCACAAGTGGCTCAGCTTATTGCCCGTCGTGTTCGTGAGCAGCAGGTTTACTGTGAGTTGCACCCTTTTGATGTCAGTGATGAGTTTGTTAAAAACTTTAACCCCAATGGCATCATTTTGTCGGGTGGGCCAAATTCCGTTTACGAAGCAACAACTTGGAAGGCACCCCAGGCTGTTTTTGAGCTTGGTGTGCCCGTCTTAGGCATTTGCTATGGCATGCAAACCATGGCTGAGCAACTTGGTGGCAAAGTTGAAAGTTCAACTAAACGCGAGTTTGGTTACGCTGAAATGCGCGCACGGGGCCATTCAAAACTGTTTGCGGGTATTCAAGATCGTGACAACGCACAAGGCCATGGCTTGCTTGATGTGTGGATGAGTCATGGTGATAAAGTCACTGAACTGCCCCCTGGTTTTAAAGTGATTGGCGATAACGAATCAACCCCCGTGGCGGCGATGGCTGATGAAGATCGTCGCTTTTATGGCGTACAGTTTCACCCTGAAGTCACCCACACACCGAAGGGCAAAGACATGTTTGCCCGTTTTGTGCATGATATTTGTGCCTGTAGCCAAGACTGGACCATGCCCAGTTATGTTGAAGAGGCCATTGAAAAGATTCGCGCTCAAGTGGGTGACGAAGAGGTCATCTTAGGTTTGTCGGGTGGTGTTGACTCGTCGGTTGCGGCTGCCTTATTGCACCGTGCGATTGGCGATCAATTAACTTGCGTATTTGTTGATAATGGGTTGTTGCGCTTAAATGAAGCTGAACAAGTGATGGCAACCTTTGCCCGTGGTTTAGGCGTTAAAGTTATTCACGTTGATGCAGCAGAACAGTTTTTAGGTCACCTCAAGGGCGTGACAGACCCAGAGCAGAAACGAAAGATAATCGGGCGCGAGTTTGTCGAAGTGTTTGACGCTGAATCTAAAAAATTATCGAATGCAAAATGGTTGGCTCAAGGCACGATTTACCCTGATGTGATTGAGTCAGCAGGGGCTAAAACGGGCAAGGCCCACACCATCAAATCACATCATAATGTCGGTGGTTTGCCTGAACACATGAAGCTTAAGTTGCTAGAGCCTTTACGTGAGCTTTTTAAAGATGAGGTTCGTGAGCTCGGCGTTGCGCTGGGGCTGCCACACGATATGGTTTATCGTCACCCGTTTCCAGGCCCTGGTTTGGGTGTTCGAATTTTGGGTGAAGTCAAAAAAGAATTTGCTGATTTACTGCGCCGCGCCGATGCTATTTTTATTGATGAATTGCGTGCTGCAGGTTGGTACGAAAAAACATCACAAGCTTTCGCTGTATTTTTACCCGTAAAAAGTGTCGGTGTGATGGGTGATGGTCGCACATACGAATACGTGGTGGCACTGCGCGCGGTTGAAACCCAAGATTTCATGACCGCGCATTGGGCAGAGCTGCCACACAGCCTGCTTGGAAAAGTCAGTAACCGCATCATCAACGAAGTGCGCGGTATAAACCGAGTGGTTTACGATATTTCAGGTAAGCCACCGGCTACTATTGAGTGGGAATGACCGTGTCGGATCAGGCTGAGATTATTGTTATTGCGGGCCCGAACGGTGCGGGTAAGACAACATTTGCCAAGCAGTATCTCGGTAAGCTCAAACTGAATCGCCCCGGGTTTTGAGGAGGTTGATTGGTTAAAGTGATTGGCACTCAACAGCCTTAATGCTTTGTTGCTTATGGTAATTTTCTTCTGCCTCAGCAGGAGTAATATACCCGATACGACTCAGTAGCCTTTGGTTATTAAACCA
>CAMCYB010000015.1 GCA_945883615.1 Bordetella parapertussis
GATCATATGGAGCAACGCACAGTTAGCCTAGCTCAAGTTAGCTTGTTAGTGCTTGACGAAGCTGATCGTATGCTTGATATGGGGTTTTTACCCGATCTTGACCGAATTATTCGTGCCTTACCTGCAACCCGTCAAACATTATTATTTTCAGCAACATTCGGTAACGACATTCGTAAGTTGGCGCTGACTTATATGCGGCAGCCTGTCGAAATCGAGGTTGCCAAGCGAAACGCTACCGCTGAAAATGTGTCTCAAATTGCATATTTACTCGCAGGCGAAGATAAACGCGCTGCAGTGGTGCACTTGGTGAAGTCACGAGGTTTTAACCAAGTGATTGTATTTTCAAATACAAAAATTGGAACCAGTCGCTTAGCTCTTGCCTTAGAAAAAGATGGCGTACGAGCCGAATCAATTCATGGTGACAAATCACAGGCTGAGCGCATGAAAGCGCTTGATGCGTTTAAAGCGGGTGAGCTTGAAGTCTTAGTGGCAACCGACGTGGCGGCGCGTGGTCTAGATGTGGCGGGTGTGCCTTGTGTCATCAATTACGATTTACCCCATACCGCTGAAGATTACGTTCATCGTATTGGTCGAACGGGTCGTGCCGGTGCCTCAGGTGAGGCCATTTCGTTGTATTCAGCAGAAGAAGAAAAGTATTTATTTGATATTGAAAAACTGACGCGTAAACCGGTTGCTCGGGCTACGCTTGATTTAGGTGCTCGCGCCGCCTCAAGCAAACGACCTTCCCCATCAAGTGATCGTGGTGAGCGCAGTGAGCGGGGTGGTCGGGTTGATCGGGGTGATAAAAGTGAGCGGGGTGATCGCGCCACTGTTCACCCAGATACACGACATGACTCTAAGCGTGAACCTCGGGTGGTGTCGCGTGGTTACGTACCAAAGGTTAAACCCGTCGATGAATTTTTCTTAAAGCCTTATGAACCGTCTGTCGCATCGGCCGCTTCAAACTTGGCGGCATCGCCCAGTTCGGGGCAAAAGTCTGCTTTAACGTCTAAGAGGCCAGGGCTTGGGGTTTTATTGGGTGCTAAGCCTAAGGCAACACCAGAACAATAATTACCTGTGCTATTTTTTTTCTAATAAACATGCGCGCACGTCAGGTAAGGTGTTGTTTGCTGCGACGTGATCGCCCGTGGCGGTGACTTCAATCATGCGTTCAAGCTGATCAATGTAAGGCAACATGGTGCCAAAAAACTGTTTTTCCCCTTGTCGTTCAATTAACAAAGTGGGAAAGTTTTCAACGTCTTCATCACCTAACAATTCAGGGTGATCTTCAATGTCGACCCAGACAAAAATGTGGTCTGTCAGTTGGTCTGACAGCACTTCTAATTTTTGTCGATACACTGTGCAGGTGTCACACCAAGCGGCACAATAACAAACAATTAATGGGCGCGTTGTGGTGCCTAGCCATTTTTTTTGATCGGGCGTAGTGGGAGTTAAAAGGGGCATGACGCTTTAGTGTGGGTTTTAGTAGAAAACAATGGGTGACACAACACTGGTATTTTAGCTAAGCTCATTACAACATCGTAGTTATGATAACAAGGCAAACCCTAATTATCGAAAAATAAATATGACTTTCAATACACCGTTAAAAACAATACCGTCTCAAGAGCGACCCCCTCTAAACACCTCTGCGCTTGTGTCGCAGGCATTTTGGCGGGCTGCGCGTTCACAGCTTCACCCCAGCATGATCTTCGCACTGTTTTTACCCGTGATCGTAACAATTATTTTATTTTCAATTCTGCTGTGGTTCGGTTTTACACCGCTTAATGAGTGGCTCATCGCTCAATTTGATCAATCTGCCTTATCTACTTTTGCTGACCCGTGGGTGGGGGTGGCTGGTTTGCTCTGGTTAAAGTCTTGGCTTATTCCCTTTATTGCACTATTTATGCTGCTACCGTTGGCGGGCATTGCAGGTTTAGCCGTGACAGCCGTACGGATTATGCCTTGGGTTCTGTCACATCTAAGCGCACGCAATTACCCTGATGTACAGGCACTTGGGCGGCACGCAACTTTTTTAAGTGTGTGGAATGCTATTTGGGTGAGCGTGGTGTTTTTGGTAGGTTGGTTGATTACTTCGCCGCTTTGGTTCATTCCACCACTCGGTCTTATTTTGTCTGTTTTTTGGTGGACATTTGCCTTTACTAAAATGATGCGCATCGATGCGCTTGTTGATCATGCGAGCCCAACTGAACGTAAAACCATTTTGCATCAACGTAGTAAGGGTTTTTGGATCATTGGTTTAATTTGTGCCCTTGTTAATTTATTCCCCCCGGCATGGATATTTTTACCCGTATTCTCTGGTTTGGTTTTTGCCCACTATAGTTTTCAGGCGATTCGTGATTTGAGGCAGTGATAAACCCAGGTTTTTTCAAAATCTTGATCTTAAAACTGATGCTGCCGCAAGCTAAAATACATAAGCTATAAAAACTCTCAAATAATAAGTATAAACAGGTACGCGTTATGCAAAATCATGAAATTGGGTTGATTATTGTTGGCGATGAAATTTTGTCAGGCCGTCGGCAAGACAAACACTTCCAAAAGGTGCTTGAATTATTGACTGCGCGGGGTATGCAGTTGCAATCGTTACGCGTTTTACCTGACGATCGGTTGACGTTAACGCAAGCGCTGCAAGAGTCTTTTGCGAGTGGTCAAAATGTTTTATGTTGTGGTGGCATTGGCGCAACGCCAGACGATCACACGCGGCAAGCGGCTGCGGCAGCACTTAATTTACCTTTAATGCTTCATCCGGAAGCTGAAAAATTGATTGCTAAACGTTGCGCTGACATGGCCGCTAAAGGTTCAGGTAGCGCTGATATGACCATTCCAGAAAACCAACAACGATTGCAAATGGGTTTTTTTCCAAAGGGAGCCGAGGTTGTACACAACCCTTTTAATGGAATTCCAGGTTTTTATATTGAACGCCACACGTTTTTTCCGGGTTTTCCAGTGATGGCGTGGCCTATGATGGAAATGACGCTCGACCAGCGTTACGCGCATATGCATCACCTGATTCAGCACGCCGAAGAATCTTTTCTGGTGTTTGGTTTGCCCGAGTCACGCATTACCCCAGCCCTCGAGGCGCTTGAAATCAAATGGCCAGGCGTTAAGGCTTTTAGTTTGCCTTCTGTTGGTGAAGCGGGTCAGCCACCGCATATTGAACTCGGTGCTAAAGGTGACCCCGCTAAAGTTCCAGACGCCGTGGCCTACTTGCGGCAACAAGCCCAAGATTTGGGTGCTCAATTTTCATAATATGGAATACAATTGCATCAACTGAAATTATAAAAATTGTGTGGCTGAAGTGTATGGCTGAAGTGTGTGGCTATTTAGCTCTTTACATCTCAATATGAACAACATACCAACTCGAAACCTTACTCGACTCAACCCTCAATTGGCTCAGCCAATGGGTTCAACTCAAATCACCATTCAAGTGATTGATAGAGCCATGCAGCTATTAGATGCCTTAGCAGCCGAATCAGAACCCGTTGCACTGAAACAAATTTCTGCCACAACGGGCTTACATCCCTCAACTGCTCACCGTATTCTGAACGACCTGGTAACAGGGCGCTACGTTGAGCGAGTTGATTCAGGCATGTATCAGTTGGGTATGCGCTTACTTGAGTTGGGTTCATTAGTCAGGGGGCGTTTAAGCGTGCGCGAGGCGGCACTTGAGCCGATGCATCAACTACATAAGCTCACAGGCCAAACCGTTAATTTGTCTATACAGCAAGGCGATGAGATCGTTTATGTCGATCGTGCCTGGAGCGAACGATCAGGCATGCAGGTTGTTCGGGCAATTGGCGGTCGCGCTCCCTTGCATTTGACCTCAACAGGTAAGTTATTTCTCAGCGCACTAGAACCCAGGCAGGTCAGGGCTTATGCGACCCGCACCGGTTTGGCAGGTAGTACACGCAATAGCCTGACAAATTTTGATGAACTTGACCGTGAATTAGCCTTAGTGAGGCGTCATGGCTACGCGCGAGATAATGAAGAGCTTGAAATGGGTGTGTGCTGTATTGGCGCAGGTATATATGATGATTCGGGTAGGCTCATAGCGGGCCTGTCTATTTCTGCCCCAACCCAAAGATTACAAGACGGGTGGGTAAAACAGTTAGTTGAAACGGCTCAAGGTATCTCTGAGGCACTTGGCTATGAGCTTTCTAGCCCAATGACCGCTCAAAATAAGTCTTTTTAACAAAAAACAACATTTATTTTGTTGCGCTGCACAAAAAGTGCTTGACATGTGTTTTTAGATGATTAAAATAGAGTTTTGTGCAGCGTAACATTTAAAATCTCAGGAGAACTACCATGACACAATTACCTAAAGAAGTATTAGAAAGCCAAAAAGTAGCACTCGAATCATTAATGACTTTTCAAACAAGCGTTTTCTCTGGTTTTGAGAAGCTTGTTGACTTGAACTTAAAAGTCATGAAAGCCAGCATCGAAGAATCGTCACAGAAAGCACAAGATGTAATGGGCGTCAAAGACGTTCAAGAAGCCGTGGCTATGTCTTCATCAATGGTTCAGCCTTCAGCAGAAAAAGCCATGGCATACAGCCGCCATGTCTATGACATCGTAACGGGTGTTCAAGCTGAGTTGAGCAAATTAGCCGAAGGCAAGTTAGCAGAAACACAAAAGACAGTGCACGAAGCGGTTGAGCAATTAACCCGTAATGCACCCCAAGGTTCAGAAAGCGCTGTTGCCATGTTGAAGTCTTCAATGGCACAAGCCGGCGCAGCCTACGACAGCATGACCAAAGCAGCTAAACAAGCCGCTGAAGTCGCTGAGAAAAACGTAACAGCTGCTGCAAACGCAACGTTCAAAGCTGCAACTGACGCTGCTGAAGCTGCTGGCAAAAATGTCCGCGGTACACGTACCAAAGCTGCTTAATTAACTTTACCAGCCTGCACGATTAAAGAAAGACCGCTTCGGCGGTCTTTTTGTTTGGTGTGTCTAATTAGATGGCTTCGACACATTCACGTATTAAGCCAGGCCCTTTATAAATGAGGCCGGTGTAGAGCTGAACAGCATTCGCACCCGCAGCGATTTTTTCTTTTGCGTATTGACCTGACATGACGCCGCCCACACCAATAATTGGAAACTCTGCCCCAAGGTGTTGACGTAGCGCAGCAATCACTTTGAGTGATTGTTGATGCAGGGGTGCCCCTGACAGACCACCTGCTTCTTGAGCGTGCGCTTGACCCGTAACAGCATCTCGCGCCAAGGTGGTGTTGGTTGCTATGACACCGTCTAATTGGTGCTTCAATAATAAGTCTGCGATTTCAGTAATCTGAATGTCGTCTAAATCTGGGGCAATTTTTAAAGCGATGGGTACATAACGTTGATGCTGATCGGCTAGTTCGACACGACGTTGCTTAATGGCTGATAAGAGCTCATCAAGTGCTGCGGCGTCTTGTAAGCGGCGCAGGTTTTGTGTGTTGGGCGATGAAATGTTAACGGTGATGTAGTCTGCGTGGGGGTAGACACCGCTGAGGCCTATTAAATAATCGTCTGTTGCATGTTCAATTGGGGTCGTTGCATTTTTACCGATATTTAAACCCAAAATACCACCCTGTTTACGATAGTGGCTACGTTGCACATTGGCTAGAAACACCTCAAGCCCAGAGTTATTGAAACCTAATCGGTTAATTAATGCGTCAGACTCTGGTAACCGAAACATACGAGGTTTGGGGTTGCCAGGTTGTGGTTTGGGCGTAACGGTGCCTACTTCAATAAAACCAAACCCCATGCTACCCAGGGCGTCAATATGCGCGCCATTTTTATCTAACCCTGCGGCTAAACCTACGGGGTTTTTAAGTGCTAAACCCATAAGTTTGGTGGGCTTCAAGGGGTTATCTTGAATCAGCCCTCGTGTAAAAGCACAGTCGTATGTTTTTTGTAACATCGACAACGTTGCATCGTGCGCCGCCTCGGCGTTCAGTGCAAACAATGCTTTGCGAGCAACAGGGTAGGTCGAAAATAAATTAAACATGTGGAGAGTATTTTTTTAACGAGATAAATAATTCGGTTGATCTGAATAAATAACAACGTATTGTTTGCAGAAGTCGCACAGCTGAGTTGTGGTTTAAAACGGGTATGTCTTAATAGGTCATTAATGGTTAATCAACTAAATCAAGCCATTTGTTATTTTGCCTAAACTGAGCCGGCTTGAAGTTTTGTTTGTAGGCCATTTTAGGGCTTTGCTTGATCCAGTAGCCTAAATAAAGCCACGGAAGGTTTAATGTTCGGCATTGTTTAATTTGCCACAAAATGCTGTAAGTGCCTAAACCCGTTTTGTCTTGAGGCTCAAAAAAAGTATAAACCGACGATAAACCACTTTCTAAAATATCGATAATTGACACCATAAGAAGTGTATCTTGCTCATCTTTGAACTCAACCAAGCGAGAATTCACCCGGCTATTGAGTAAAAATTGCGAATACTGTTCGCGGCCATCTTCGTCCATACCGCCAGCAGGGTGCCGTGCAGCAAGATAACGACTGTACAGTTCAAAATGCTCATTTGACCAAACTAAAGGCAGCACATTAGTTTTGAAATGGTGATGTTTCTTTAACGTGCGTTGTTGACTTCGGTTTGGTTTAAAGGCCCTGCAATCTACCCGTAAGGGTAGGCAGGCTTGGCACTGATCGCAGTGAGGCCTATAGGTAAACGTACCACTTCGCCGAAACCCTTGTTCAACGAGCCTTGAATACGTATCAGTATTAACTAAATGTGCAGGTGCAGCCACTTGCGAGCGAGCCGATTGCCCCGCCAGATAACTGCAGGCATACGGTGCCGTGGCATAAAACTGCAGCGCGGCCAAGGGCAGTTCATTAATCAAACTCATGTTGTAAATGGTAACGCAAGCAGGTCATTTTTTGGGGTAATTTCCCCTACAGAATTTAACCATCCTGCTTGCCAGGGTAAGTCAGGCTGGTCAACACCTTGAGCCACGCGCGCTATAAATTCCAGTCTATCGATGGGTCGCGCCCCAAGGGTGCTCAAGTGGTTTGTGACCATTTGACAATCAATAAACTTGACGTGATGACGTTGCAAGAACAGCACCAAATGCGCTAAAGCTATTTTAGAGGCGTCTGTTGCGCGGGCAAACATAGATTCACCAAAAAACGTTGCACCAATACTGACCCCATATAAGCCACCTACCAATTCACCGTGTTGCCAGGTTTCAATGCTGTGAACCCGCCCGAGTTGATGCCAAGCTTTGTAGGCGTCTTGCATGTGTGGAGTTATCCAGGTGGCTGCGGCTAAATGACCCGCATCATGCTTTTCTGGATCTTCAGTGTCTTGTTTGGCGCCGCGCGTGGCACAAAAATTAAGTACTGCATCAAAGGCACAGTCAACCGTAACAACGCAAGATTCTAAATCACCTAATTGTTGTGCTTTATCGATTTTATTTAGTCGTTTACGTAACGAGTGCGACACATGAAAATCACAACAGGCCAGTACCATGCGCGATCGCGGTGACCACCACAACACAAGCTGATCGTCTGAGTACCAAGGAAATATGCCTTGTCGATAGGCTGATTCAAGCCGGTCGATGCTGATCTGTGCGCTAAAGGCGAGTAAACCGTCAGGTTCACTTAATGCAGTATTGACAGGTGGAAAATGATTGTCTTCATCTAAAGCATGTAAGAACATAGTCAATCGTTACTCATATGTTGATGTCATGTATGCCCAGCCGTCGTTTAGATCTTGTCAACTCATATTGCCAATACGCAGGCCTAAAGTATTGAGACCGATTGGCCTAGATTGGCCTAGATTGGCCTAGATTGGCCTATACAGCCATAGGCCATATCATTTCAAACAACATCACCTTGAGTCAAAAACGTTTCGCACAACACGCTTGCGCAAAAAGTTTAATTAGACAGTGGTTGCAATGGGTAGTAGCGCGTTACGAATTCGTTGGCTTTTTTATCGTCAATAAAATGTTGCAACGTTGTTGAAACAGATCTAAACGAGAGGTTATGCCAAGGGATGTCATCAAGCGCAAAGTAACGTGCGTCTAGGCTTTCAGGGCCCGGGTCAACCGTTTCGTTTTCAGCATGCGCTAGAAAATAAACGTGGACTTGATCAACGTCGGGAATATCAATAACGGTATAAAGCATGCCGAGTTTGACCTGTACGCCTGCTTCTTCAAGGGTTTCGCGTCGCGCCCCTTTTGAAGTGGTTTCAGCTAATTCCATAAAACCTGCAGGTAATGTCCAGGTATTGGCACGCGGCTCAATTGCGCGCAAGCACAGCAAAACCTTGTCACCACAAACCGGTAGGGTGCCGACAACAATACGCGGGTTTTGATAATGAATGGCGCCGCAGTTTTCACATAAATCGCGAAGGCGATTGTCGCCTTCTGGCACCTTAGTGGTCGTGCCATGGCCGCACTGGCTACAAAAATGTTGTTTGCGTGGGGCGGGAAAGTAAAAGTCAGCAGAATGTGTCATGTGTCTATTTTACGCGTCAGCTATCGGGTTGCGTGTAAAACTATAGTGGTGAGCCAAAGTGTCAACCGTATCAACCACAAAAAGCCGTCTAGGTTGCTCTAAAACAGGGTCGTTTGCGCCTAAAAGAGCAAGGGTCTGATGTGTCTCAAATAGACCATTGCTATGGGCTAAAGTGGGCCATAAGTCGTCTAGGCTTTGCCCTAAGGGTGTTTTAAGCTGCGCAGTTAAGGCCATTAAGTCGCGGTCATCGACCCGCCCCATTCCTAAGTCGGTCAATGCATAGACATGACCGTCTTGGTCAACAAACCACGCTTGAATTGACTTAATTGTTAAACCATTGTGAGTGGTTATGTGCCGTTCAACCCCATTCTCACCCCAACTCGTACGTAAAATATAGGGTGTACTGTCAAGTCGCACATAAACCTTTTGTGGGCCGTTTTGAAATAACCATTGACCCAGCCCATCACCCACATAGTTGCGGTTGATGAAGCCCGTGATGTGCTCGTTGGAAATTGATTCACCCGCGCCACCCTGCGTAGCGTCGCCCAAAGGGTGAAGCCGCCACTCACCACGACAAGTCAAAGACAACCAGCCCCATGCAGCGGGAACGTTAGGCCATCTTTTAATGGCATCAATAACAGAATTGTCCAATACTGACCTCTTGGCGACTCATGATCATTTAAAAGGATAGCGCGTTATGTCTCGGCAACAGGTTCAGGTGTTCGTAAAAACCAGACCACACTAACGACTTGTAAACACAGTAAAACCAACATGGCTGACCAAAGCGATTGATCACGCGACTGACCGAAAAACATAAATAAATCTATCGCTAAACCAATGCCCCATTGAAAGATAAAAGCACCGGTGAACATAATGAGATTAAAGGTGGTGAGAACGCGACCTGCAACGGTTCGTGGAAACATCATGCCGGTTTGCGTTTGCATCAAAATTATGGCGGGAACGCCGGCTGCCATCACGACCCATAACCACCATGCTTGTTGATCGCGCCAAACAAGAATGCCGATCATTGAAGCGAGAATCCAGAAAAACCCGATCTTTGACTGTAAGCTTAAGTTGTAGCCTGATCGAATCAGTTTGGGGCTCACCACACTCATGACCACGTAAGCAGCGATTAGCGCCAAATTAAAATAAAACAAACGCATACCTGTTTCGTTTGTTGTCATACCCAAGACATCAGTCATCCAAGGCCCCACCCATAAAGACTGTAAGGCAATAAACCCACCAGACATTGTCAGTGTGGTCGGTATGACACGCAGCATATTAGGGTGACGTAATACCGCCAGTAAATTCATTTTGGGTGGCGCTGAAGCCGGGTTTAATGCCCGTTTTTTTTCTGCGTCATGATGAGATTTAATTTGACTGATATCGATATCAGGTACATTTTTAAAGATGGCCCATGCGGCGAGGGCAAGCAAGCCTGAAGTGATAAAAAATACATTGCGCCAGCCTATGGCTTCAGCCAGTAAGAGCGTCGGTTGAGTTGAGGCTAAGGCACCAGACGTGCCACCTATTAACATCCACATCGCGAGTTGCGCTTGTCGATCAGGCGCGAAGCAACGCCTAAAGTAGGCATAAGGCGCCATTAAACAAGCTGACACCCCTGCACCGATCAAGATACGCCCGATCGATAAACCCCACAAAGAAGCACTCACGGCCACGACTAAGGCACCCACGGCAGCCGTTGCTAATAAAGCAGTTTCAGTGCGCCGTGCACCATGCTTGTCGAGCCAACTGCCAACTAACCATTGCATGCCTGCAAATGACAAAAAGTAAGCCGAAGACAACCACCCCAATTCTGCTGCGCTGAGCCCTAAATCTTGCGCCAATAAAGGCGCGATTGTCGCGTTGACCGAACGTAAGGCGTACGATAAAAAATAGCCAAAGACGAACGATAAAAAAACAATCACTGCTGTGCGACTGTTTAATGTTGGGGGGTGAGCAGAGTCAGTGGACATGATGTCGACGATATTACCCCTAAGTCTATCTTTTTGTTGTGGTTGACCACGTTGTGCCAAACACTTGCTTGCTTAATGTGGGCCAGAAGGTCTAACAAGAAGTTAGGCAGCAAGGTTAGGCAGCAAGGTTAGCTAACCATTCGGCTGCATCGGTAATTAAAACGCCGTTTTTATTCTCTGGCTGACGAATGTTCCCAACAAGTTGCAAGGCTTGCGCTTGGGGGAATTCTACTGATATTCGCTTGAGCGTGCCGTGTAAGTTGTTATCGGTTGCTTTACATTCAATTAAATGTGTTATTCGACGGTCTTCTGTTAAGGCAAAATCGACCTCCGCGCCATCTTTAGTTCGTATGTAGTGCAAACCCACTTCTCTGCCTGCTTTGTCTTGTAAAAAATGAATGTGTTTTTGAAGCATGTTTGCCATGGCATTTTCAAGCTGAACACCCTTATCACCGCGCACGAGACCTGTGTCATAAAAATAAACTTTTGGGGTTTTAAGTATGGCTCGCGCTACGTTGTGGTGCCAAGGGCGAATCGTAAAAACTATAAAAAGTGCCTGCAGCACCTCTAGATAGGCTGAAACGGTAGAGGGCGATATGGCTAAATCACGCGCAATTGAGCTCAGTGAGATGGGTGAACCGACTCGGTCGCGCAATAACTCGACAAATAAACGCATGGCACTGATTTCTCGTAAACGAGAAAACTCCAGAACATCATCACGAATTAAGCCTGTCAGGTATTGTGATCGCCAACGTTGTGCGTCTTCGGGGTTGTCAGTTAAAAAAGGCTCAGGAAAGCCGCCGCGCTCAATTAATCGTGTTAAAGCGTGGCGTGGTTCAGCCCCCGATAAGTCACACCATTCTTTGACCGAAAAGGGGTGTAGGCGATATGAAAAAAAACGGCCTGCTAAAGATTCACCGGCATGACGAAACGTGTCCATGCGGGCGCTACCTGTTACGAGCAATGCTTGAGTCTTAGGTCGGCCATCAACAACACCTTTAAGCCAGTTTTTCCACATACCCATTTTGTGAATTTCGTCAAGAACGAGCAGCTTGGAATCATTAAGCCAAGATTGAGCCGTTAAAATTTTTCGGTCTTGGGCAACGTCCCAGTTTAAATATTGCGCAGGTTTAAATTGGGGCATGAGCTCTTTGGCTAAAGTTGTTTTACCAACTTGTCGAGGACCCGTGACAATCACCAATTTTTGATGAAGGTCTTTAATTACTAAATCATTAAGATATCTTTTCATCCGACTATTTTACAGTGAGTTGGATAAAAGTCGCGACTTTTATCCAACTGGGTAGCTAAAAGCCGGTCAACGAGCGGTTAGTTGGTCAATTAGCGACTTTTAGATTTTTCGCAACCATTACAGACACCATATAAAACCATGGCATGGCTTTCGATTTTGAAGCCGTTTTCATCGGCGACCTTGTGCTGAAGTGCTTCAATTTCAGGGTTGGAAAACTCGACCACTTTGCCGCAATGGGTGCACACCATGTGATCATGGTGGTCACCGTCGTTCAACTCAAAAATAGCTTTGCCGCCATCAAATTGACTACGCGTCAAAATGCCCGCTTGCTCAAACTGAGTGAGTACGCGATATACCGTTGCCAAGCCAATATCAATTTCTTCGCCAATCAGAACGCGGTATACGTCTTCAGCGCTGAGATGGCGCACGTCTGAACGCCTAAAAATATCAAGTATTTTGAGGCGGGGTAATGTCGCCTTAAGCCCGACACTTTTGAGATCTGACTGGTCTGTTTCTAGCTGCACGATAAATTCCCCTGCGGTTTGCTGCCCGATGCCCTATGATAACGTCTTTAAGGCAAACAGAGATAGGGGTTGCCCGTGCGGTCTTCAAGCTTTCATTCAATTGTACGTATTGTGTTTCTAACCAGCGCTTTAGCGGCTTTAACCGGTTGCGCCTCAGACAGATGGGGTTTCCCTTATAAAACGGGGGTTCAACAAGGCAATTGGGTCACTTCTGGTCAGGTCAAACTGCTCACCGCAGGCATGACGCCTGAACAGGTGCGATTTGCGTTGGGTTTGCCCACCCTCACCAGTATTTTTCATGTCAATCAATGGGAATACCCCTATTTTTACAAATCACCAGCGGGTAAAACTCAAGAACGTAATTTAACGGTTTACTTTGAGAATGGCGTTTTATCAAAATGGAAAGGCGACGAACTGCCTGAAGTGCAACCTTTCCAAATTGCGAAAGAAGAAGTCTTTATCTCGCAGCAGCAGGCTGAAAAAGTGAAGCTCGAACAAGAGCGTATAGGCACCCTTGAGGAAGCTGGCATACCCATTGCACCGGGTATATCGATTGAGCCTGCGTTTGGCGTATCGTCTGACCCCTTTGCAACGCCTGATGAACCTAACGAAACACCGGCTCAGTTAAATTAAAGGCAAAGTGTGAATATGGCCAAAGTGGTACTTTAAATTGAACTTGAACTTGAACCTGAACTTGAACTTGAACTTGAACTTGAACTTGAACTTGAACTTGAACTTGAACTTGAACTTGAACTTGAACTTGAACTTGAACTTGAACCTGAACTTGAACGTGAACGTGAAGCAACACTAAATTCCTACGTTTTTAGAGAGTAAATACTGTGACACTTAAACTCGCCATTGCGGGCGCCAGCGGCAAAATGGGCCGTATGCTGATTGAAACCGTACTCAAATCGAAAGATTTGCAGTTGGTCGTGGCACTTGAACATGCCGACCATGCTCATTTGGGGCAAGATGCGGGCGCAGCGTATGGCGTGCAAACAGGCGTTCTTTTAACGGCCGATTTAGATCAGCTTGCACACGTTGATTGCTTAATTGACTTTACGCGCCCAGAGGGGTCGTTGTTGCATGTGCAGGCGTGCGTCAAGCATCATGTGCAATTGGTGTTGGGTACAACAGGTTTTGATGAAGCTGGGCGTGTGGCCATTACAAAGGCCGCCGAATCAATTGGTGTGGTGTTCGCGCCCAACATGAGTGTCGGCGTCAACGCCACATTAAAGTTACTTGATATGGCTGCGCGTATTTTGAATTCAGGCTATGACGTTGAAGTGTTTGAAGCCCATCATCGTCATAAAGTTGATGCCCCATCGGGTACAGCATTAAAAATGGGTGAAACCATTGCTCAAGCATGGGGCAAGCCACTGGGTGATATTGCCACTTGGGCACGCCATGGTGAAACCGGCGAACGAGAAAGTGGCACGATTGGTTTTTCAGTGGTGCGGGGTGGTGACATCGTGGGTGACCACACTGTTTATTTTTGCGGTACGGGCGAACGTATTGAAATCACGCACCGTTCAAGTAGCCGGGCGACCTACGCAGAAGGTGCATTGCGCGCTGCACGTTTTTTGAAGCCTAAGCAAACGGGGTTATTTGATATGCAAGCGGTGCTGGGTTTGAAAGACTAGTTTTTTGTCCAACAAATTGGTTCAATTTGTAACGACACACCAAAGCGTGCATGTACGTCTTGGCGTACCACGTTGGCTAAAGCCAGCACATCATCACAATCGCCGCCTTCTGGGTTGATGAGAACCAAAGCTTGGTTGGCGTGCATGCCTACTGGGCCTAAGCGTCGGCCCTTCCACCCACATTGATCAATGAGCCAACCTGCGGCAAGCTTATGGCTGCCATCAGCTTGGGGGTAGCTCACGAGGTAAGGGAATTCTTTTTTTAAGGCCTGTGCTTGTTCATGCGTCACGATTGGGTTTTGAAAAAAACTACCCACGTTCGGAATCAGGGCAGGGTCGGGTAGTTTGCGCTGTCTGACCTCGCATACCAACTGGTACACATCGTGCGCTGTGATCGATTCTGGGTCGTTTGAATAGCGTTCAGCCAAGGGTTTGAGATCAGGGTAGTCTAGTATGGGTTGCCATAATTTGGGCAACGCAAAAATGACGGCAACGATTATTTCATTTGAGACTGTTGCACGTTTAAAGCAACTGTTGCGGTAGGCAAAGTCGCAATCTTGGGCTGATAGGGTTTCGATTTGCTCGGTTTTAAGATTCCATATCTCAACCGATTCAATCAACTGAGCGACTTCAACGCCGTAAGCACCAATATTTTGTACCGGTGCAGCACCGACTGAGCCCGGTATGAGCGCCAAATTTTCAAGACCATACCAGCCTTGATTTAACGCGAAGGTCACCCATTCGTGCCAGTTTTCACCTGCAGCAACGCGAATACGAAAAGGCGCTGTGTGCGATTTAGATTCAAGCAACTCAATGCCTTTAAGCTGAATGTGCACCACAGGTTGATGTAAAACACGTGGTAGAACCAAGTTGCTACCGCCGCCTAATATATGCAACGGCCCAGCATTACTCGGTTTTTTACAGAGCGCTGATAAAGCAGGTAATTGCCCTAAAGCGTTAAGCACCATGAAATTTTGAGCTTGGCAGGGCAGCGCAAGGGTATTTAAGGCGCGTAAATCGCAAATATGAGGGTTCAAACTTGACATCTGCATGGGTAGTTGTGCTAAGATCTCGGTCTTCGCATAGTACTACGTGTTGAGTTTCTAAAAAGATTTTGGCAAGGCACAGCAGTCAGGCAGTGTGAAGGAATTAAGCGGGAATAGCTCAGCTGGTAGAGCGCAACCTTGCCAAGGTTGAGGTCGCGAGTTCGAACCTCGTTTCCCGCTCCAAATAATAGGGGAAGCTTCATGCTTCCCCTTTCAGTTTTTTTCTGGCGCAATGGCAGAGTGGTTATGTAGCGGACTGCAAATCCGTTCACCTCGGTTCGATTCCGGGTTGCGCCTCCAAGAATTTTAGTTAAAAAATTAACTTAACTCATACTAAAAGCCCAATTTAGCCCCAGCACCAAGCAGTGTTGCCACGCCTAACACAGCAAAAATGCCAGCCGCAATGGTGTGCACCAATCTCATCGGGATCTTATTTGCAAGCTTGTCTCCGAGAAAAACGGCAGGCACGTCTGCTATGAGCATGCCGAGTGTGGTACCAATAACGACCCAAATCGGGCTTGAATAGTGGGCGGCCATGGCGACCGTGGCGATCTGGGTTTTGTCACCCATTTCTGCTAAAAAGAAGGTGATCAGTGTTGCGCCAAAAATACCGAACCTTGTGGCAATTTGCATTTCTTCATCTTCGATTTTATCGGGAATCATTGTCCAAATAGCCATACCAATAAACGATACGCCAAGGCCCCAACGTAAAATTTCTGGGCTAATTGCTGTTGTGATCCAAGCGCCTAAGGCACCTGCTAAGCCATGATTGAGAATCGTGGCACATAAAATACCAGCAATGATTGGTATAGGCTTTTTAAAACGGGCGGCTAAGATAAAAGCGAGTAGTTGGGTTTTATCGCCGATTTCTGCAAGCGCCACAACGCCGGTTGATACAAGAAAAGCTTCCATCATTTATTCCTAAGCCGGCTTAAAGACAATTGATCTCATCGCTTCACCGGCCAATGGGGTACAATCTTGTATCCTCTATTAAAGGTTAATCGTAATTTTATACCCGCTGCGTTTGGAATTTACGAGATTGAGTTATTCACAAAATAGAGCGACATGTTTTTAGCATTTTATCTAAGACTGACAGACAAAGATCGAGGACCACACCCGAATTTTTATTTGGGCTGCATCATGGGGTTGCAAAATGCAATCATGACAAAAGTTTCTCGTGCTGAAATAAGAACGACTCACATGACAGGCGTTGTCACTGATATGGGTATAGCTTGGTCGTCTACTTTATTGGAATAGTAATAAGCGTATTGCTGTTGAAGATAATGTTCGCGCTAACAGACGAAAATTTAAAGCATTAACAATGATTTTTATCAATTTTTTAATTGGCGGCGTTTTGGGTGCCTTATCTTTCAAACATTTTGGTTATTTTACGACCGTACCCATTGCCATATTTCTTGTGGCGCTGGCAGCCCCCCCGATGGTGAGAGATCTGCTTTTTAGTCTTTCTAGAAATAAGCAGAAACCGCACCCCTGAGGGCATTGCTCAGCATGATTTCTTCTGCGTTAACGATGTCATCAACACTTAAAGTGGCTTCGCGGGCATTCCATTTCGGGTCTTTTAAAATAATCGATCTCATCACGCCTGGTAAGACGCCCGCACTAAGTGGGGGCGTTAACCATTCTTGTGACCCTTTTGGTTTGATAAAAATACTTGACCTACCCCCTTCGGTAACAAAGCCCTGTTCGTTCGTGAACAGCGCATCAAAACCGCCACGTGCAACGGCCAGTTGCCACGCTTGGTCATATATTTCGCGATGACTGACTTTATGCTGCAATAAAATGTTGCCTGAGTGCATACATGCAAGAGCAGGTTGATCAAACAGATCACTTGCCCAAAATATTTTCACTTTATCTAATATGGGGTCAAGTTTTGTAATTTGGTCGCTTAGGGTGCCATCGCTCGCAAGGTTCAATCGCAGTCGATATTGAATTTCTACAGCACAGTTAACACACGCTTCTTGAACGATACGTTGCGCATTTTCAATGCTAAAAACAATACCCAGCGCTTTTGCAGAACGTTCTAAGCGTTGTAGATGTAATGTTAAGTGTTGAGCAACTAAATTTTTAATTAGAATCGTTTCAAATAAACCTGTTTCGCTCGGTAAGGCGGTTAAAAATTCAGCCTTAAGGTTACATTCTTGCCATTCTTCTTTGATATTAGAGCTATACGTTATACCCGCGCCAATACCAAGGGTAAAGGTTGATGATGGTTTTGATAGGTTTTTTTGAAGCGCCACAGTACGAATGGGAACACTCAAGGCAAAATCACCATTGGGATCAAGCCAACCTAAGGCGCCACAATAAAACCCACGTTCACTTGTCTCTAGTTCTTGAATGATTTCCATGCTTCTTTTTTTAGGCGCGCCCGTCACCGAGCCACAGGGAAAAATAGCTGTCAATAAATCAATTAAACAAAGGCCGGGTTTTACTGTGGCTTGAACCGTTGAGGTCATTTGTAAGACATCGCCATACCTAGCGACCTCAAATAAATGAGGTACGGTCACGCTACCTAGAACCGCTAATTGACTTAAATCATTTCTAAGTAAGTCAACAATCATGACATTTTCTGCTTGATTTTTTGGGTCTTCAGACAGTTGCTTTGGCGATGAATCAATGGCGCTAGCTGTGCCTTTCATTGGCATAGCTTTTAAAATATTATCGCGACATTCAATAAAAAGTTCGGGTGATTGAGAAAGAATATAGTTTTCGCCCTGTTGAATAAAAGCGCCATAACGCCCAGGCTGACGGTCGCGTAAGCGCATATACAGTGCAAGCGGTTCACCATAGGCTTGACCCGTGACGCGATAGGTATGATTGATTTGGTAGGCGTCACCACTACAAATGTATTCCTGAATGGTTTGAAGGTCAGTCGTAAATTGGTCTTCGGTGATTGAATTTTTAATGTGGGCAATGCCCGCGACTCTTTCAGCGTTGGGTATCAGCGTTAATTTGCTTAACGCTTGCTTTAAATAATCATCAACTTGGTCTTTAGATAATGACTTATAGTGATCAAAAGACCAGGCCAAAACTAAGGGGTGCGGGCCGTTTTTCAAGTCTTTTGTATACGGTTTGGGCGCGATGTTATGAAGTAAGTAACCTAACTCATAGGCAAAAGCAGCCACAACATATTTGCCTTGCGCCAGCGCTTTAGAGATCTCATCTAGGGCGCACTCTACAGACCTAAGGGTGGTCGCTTGATCGTGTTGCGGGGTAACACACCAAGCTTGAATGGGTATTTGTTTATATAAACGGCTAGAGGGCTTTGCTACCGTGCTTTGCACATCATCAAGCAAAATCATGGTGACAGACCCTTAACCTTAAATAGTTCTCACCATATTTTAAAGAAGTAATCATCGACGCAACGTTATTTTGGTCATCAAACTGTGTAAAAAATTTTGCTGAAACGTATTTTTTGAATCTGCCAATATTAAAACTTATAACCCAAACCCACTAAAACGTTATAGGCATACAAATTCGGGTTTGCTGAAACCGTACCGCCAGGCCCATCAGAGTATGTCGAAGACATGTTGGCTTTTGAGTACGCGTAGTAATTAGCCTCAACAAAACCATAAAGCCCGTTTGAAATGATTTGTTTGTAACCCAAACCTAAAACATAACCACTGACATTGGCTTTGTTAGAGGGTGATGAGCAGCAATTTGTTTGGCTGTATTGAACATCTTGATTCGAGTACCCAAGCTTCACATAAGCTAGTTTTTGGTCATCAATCGCATACCCAGGTGCAATAAATATATTAAAACGGTTTGATATTGAAAAATTGTAGTTGTACGTGTCGTTACTAATATTTGGGTAAGAGAAGCCGCTGGCCTGTGTTGTTTGTGTCACGGCAGAGTAATCAACGCCCAGACCCAAGGTAAATTTATCTTGTAACGTAAAGGTATAGCCCAAACCCAAAACGAGGGGTGCAGAACTGGAGCTCGGGCTTGAACGTGTACTCACGTTGGGTGACTGACCCGTGTCTGTACCCGTTAAATTGACCGATTCAACGGTGTTGTTTTCATAACCTGTTGAAACTTGACCATAAAGCCCTTCAAAAGCGGTTTGCGCAAAGACTGTCCCTGTAAACAGTGCTGATGCAGAAAGAACTAACCATTTAATGCGCTTCATTTTGCTACCTCGATTTAAGCCATGATCCATAGATCACTATTTAATGTAACAGTATGTGCCCAAACAAAACGTTGCATAAGTAGGCGTTGAGCTAGCTTACATTTTTTAAACGCAGCATATGTTGTTTTTAATTAAAACATTATTTTTTAATGATATATATATTATTTTTAATTTGTTTTAGTTAACATATATATTATGTCTAAACAATCAAATGCTATCGAAACCATGCCTTCAGTGGTTTTAAAGTCTTTACAAGAGTTAGGTGTAAATCTATCTATTGCACGTAAACGCCGTCGTGAGTCACTTAAAGTGTGGGCGCAACGCATCGGCGTGTCAGAACCTACACTTAAAAGAATGGAAAACGGCGACCCGACTGTTTCTATGGGTGTTTACTCAACTGCGCTTTGGTTGATTGGTCGGCATCAAGCATTACCTAATTTGGCTGCACCAGAACATGATATGGGTGCACTTGAATCATCTGTACGCAAAGCACTGGCTCGAGGTGCGCGTAAAAAACCGTCTATTTATGATGATTCCTCTGTTCAAACCGCCACTCTTAAAACCAATCAATAGGTAAAAAAATGAGTGAGTTTGATATTAGAAATTATGAACCCAGCGATACCCTTTACTTATGGTGGTTGGGTAACCCAGTGCGCTGATTCAACGATTGAAAACGCTTTGTCAGCATGTAACCAATTTGGGTTGACTCAAGTTGAGGCAATCGAAGAGGTTAAATCAGTTTGTCATGCCGTCAATAGTTGGCAGAAACACTTCATTCAAATGGGCATCACAGGTCAAGACCTGGCGCAACTGAGCGCTCAAATTGATCGACCGTTTCTTAAGCTACAGAGGCAAGCATGGGTTTGACTGACATACTTGGCAAACATTGCCTTGAGAATTGAATAATAAGTCAATGAAAAAAAAGTTAAAGTTTCAACATCTCACTGGCATGCTGCCGAGTGGTTGCGGTGATTTCTATTCCCCCTAACATGCGGGCGACTGACTCAATTCGCCCCGCGTCATTAAGCGGGTGCACTTGAGTGACTGCGCCATGGGGCTTTTTAACTTTACTGACTTCAAAATGAAATTGCCCACGTGAAGCGACTTGGGGCAGGTGGGTCACACACAGTACCTGATGGCGTACGCCCAGTTCACGTAACAGTTGACCCACCCTTTCAGCAACAGCGCCACCAATACCCGTGTCAACCTCATCAAATATTAATGTGGGAACACGCGCAGTTTGGCTAGCCAGCACCGACAAGGCGAGCGATATGCGTGCCAATTCGCCACCTGAGGCCACTTTAGCCAACGGTTTTGTGGCGGTACCCTCATGGCCCGCCACTTCAAAGATGACCTGATCGATACCGTGGCCAGATGGTTTACTGGCCTGAACGTTTACGTTAAAGCAGCCGCCTTCCATGGCTAAGTGTTGCATAGATGTGGTAACGTTTTGCGCGAGTAACTGAGCAATGTTGCGCCGACCTTTTGACAACGCTTGCGCGGCATCGTTGAATGTTTTTTGGGCTTTCTGCGTGGCTTCGGTCAACGCCTCTAGGTCTGCACCAAGACTTAAGTTTTGAAGTTTTTCTTGGCAGGCTTGATGAAGCGCAACCAGCGCCTCGGGTTCGCAATGAAACTTTCTAGCGGCCTCAAATAGAGCCCGCATGCGTTGCTCAACTTCGCTTAAACGATGGGGATCAAGCTCTAGGTCGATTAAATAACTATTTAAGTCTGAACGAGCCTCGGCTAGGGCAATGCGAGCGGTTTCAAGCGAGGCGACGGGGTTTTGTAAGGCCGCATCATGTTTGGCCAACCCGCTTAAATGATGTGAGGCGCGGTCAACAATACGCAAAATACCGACTTGATCATCTTCAAGCGTGTTTAAAATCTCGCCAGCACCCTCAATCAAAGATTGGCCATTAGATAAGCGGGTATGCTCTTGCGAGATGGTTTCCCATTCGCCTGGTTTTGCGGCTAATTGATCGAGCTCCTCAACCTGCCATTGCAACTGTTCAATTTGGCTGGCTTGTGTTGCCGCGCCATTTTGGGCTGCCTCAAGCTGACGTTGAGTCGCTTGCCAGTGTTGCCAAGCCTGTTTTACCGTTTGCCGCAAAGGCAATAAATTGCCCTGTGCATCAAGCATATCGCGCTGAAAATCTTCTTTCAGTAGGCTTTGGTGGGCGTGTTGACCGTGAATATCGATTAGCGATTCGCCCAGCTCACGCAGTTGCGCCAAAGTCGCCGGTGAGCCGTTTATGTAGGCTTTATTACGCCCTTGCGAGTCAAGTACACGTCGTAAAACTAAGCCCTCTGCATTGCAGTCAAACCCTTGTTCTTGCAACCAGTCTTGGCTTGATTCAGGTGCATCAAAGGTGGCGCTGATTTCAGCGCGAGTCGCACCCGTGCGCACCACATCTGTTTCAGCGCGCTCGCCTAACACCAAGCCCAAGGCGTCAATTAAAATTGATTTGCCCGCACCGGTTTCACCTGTGAACACGGTAAAACCCGATTCAAAAGACAACTCGAGTGACTCAACGATAATGTAGTCACGGATGAATAATTCTCTGAGCATTTGTTAAAACTCGTTTTCGCCGGTGGCTGGCATACGATTCCAGTCAAGTTTTTTTCGTAAGGTGGAAAAGAAACTAAAGCCCGTGGGGTGAACAAACTGGGCTGTATCGGGTGCCCGGGCAATGGTAATGCGGTCGCCCGCTTGTAAGTCTGACCAAGTTTGCATATCAAAATGCACGCTTGCCCCGCCTTCACTTCGTGCCATACTTAATACCGTTAGGGTAATGACACCTTGGTCCGATATGACAATTGGGCGATTTGATAAGGTTTGCGGCGCAACCGGAACCAACAACATCGCATTTAGGCTTGGGTGCAAAATAGGCCCCATCGCTGATAAGGCATAGGCAGTTGAGCCCGTTGGCGTGGCCACAATTAAGCCATCAGCCCGCAACGTAAACATGTAATTTTTATCAATATCAACCCTGACTTCAATCATGCCACCACGGCCCGCGCGGTTAATGACCACGTCATTTAAGGCGGTCGCAGCAAACAGGCTTTGATCACCACGGGTGACTTCGCCGTGCAGCAAAATGCGCGATTCAGTTTCAAAGCGGCCCGCTAATAAATCTTTAACAGCAGCATGGGCATTTTGTAGGGGTATATCAGTAATAAAGCCTAAGCGGCCATGGTTAATTCCCGCTACTGGAACCCCCCAAGGGGCTAGGTTACGGGCGGCGCCAAGCATGGTGCCGTCGCCCCCCAGCACAATGGCTAAGTCAGCTTTTTGACCAATTTCAGTAAAACTGGCTTTTTCATATTCAGTGATTTGACAGTGCTCTGCGGTATCAGCCTCAATTAGCACTTGGCATTTCTCTTGACGTAAAACGTCGCCCAGTGCGCGTAAATGTTCACCGAGTTGTGAGTCTTGGTATCGACCGATCAATGCAACAATAGAAAAAGACATGGCTGACGGCCCCAAACAGATTGTCTTGATTATATAGGTGGAGTACCTGAATTATGTCTGACGACAGGGTAAACTTAATACATGATGGATGATCGTGCGCATGCGCTTTTAAAAGCCCTTATAGAACGGTACATTGCTGATGGCCAACCGGTGGGTTCGCGCACCTTGTCAAAAGTCTTTGAGTTGTCACCCGCGACCATTCGAAATGTCATGGCTGACCTTGAACACAGCGGCTTGATTCATAGCCCTCACACCTCGGCTGGCCGAGTACCCACCCCTAAAGGCTATCGCTTATTTGTCGATTGTATTTTGGCTTCACAGTCGTTTGAGTTGCTACCAGAAGGGCAAGTTCAACATGTTTTGCCTAATTCTGATCCCTCGCGCGCAGTCAGTGCCGCCGCGTTGTTATTGTCAAATTTAACTCAGTTTGCAGGGGTCGTACTGGCGCCCAAGCGCGCCCAGGTTTTTAAACATATAGAATTTATACGTTTGTCTGAAAGGCGTATTTTGCTCATCATTGTGACGCCTGATGGTGATGTACAAAACCGTATTTTGACGCCGCCGCGTGATTATCAATCAACTGAATTAATTGAAGCGGCCAACTTTTTCAATCACCATTATTCAGGTTTGCCGTTTGCAGACGTTCGCTTATCCCTGACCAACGAGCTTGATCGTCTGCGAACCGATATGTCGCATTTAATGCAAGCTGCAATTGATGCGGGCGATCAGCAAACTGACGATTTTGATAACGTTGTGATCTTAGGCGAAAGGCGATTACTTGATGTCACCGATTTAGCATCAGATCTTGACCGCCTGCGCCGAACGTTTTCAGTATTTGAGAAAAAAACTGAGTTATTACAACTGCTTGATGTCAGCCGAAGCGCACAGGGCGTGCAAATATACATTGGTGGCGATTCTCAATTTGTATCGATGGAAGATCTCTCTGTTGTCACGGCTCCCTATGGCGTGAATGGTCAAGTAGTCGGTACACTAGGGGTGATTGGGCCAACTCGAATGGCCTATGAACGGGTTATTCCCATCGTTGACATCACGTCTCGGTTACTCTCCAATGCACTCAGTCATGCCGGCGGCTCTCAGAGTTTGAGCCATAAACAGGTACCAGAACCTAACAATTGAGGTTTGCTTTGTCATCACATCAAGATTCTCGTCGTATGCGCGGCCGTTTTTGGAAAGAGGCTAAACCCACGCGTCTTAAAGTTTGGCCAGAGCCTTTTCATCGCGGTAAGGTGGGTGTTTTGTTGGTTAATTTGGGTACGCCCGAGGCTCCCACGGCACCCGCTATTCGTCGCTACTTACGTGAGTTCTTATCAGACCCACGTGTCATTGAGATTCCTAAATTTATTTGGTGGTTCATTCTCAATGGTCCGATCTTAGCAATACGGCCGCGTAAATTGGTGCATCGCTATGCCAGCATCTGGATGTCTGGCGGTTCACCCTTGATGGTCTACACCCTCAAACAAGCTGAGGGTTTACAAAAAACACTGAAAGATCGGGGCTACGACATACCTGTGGTGGCCGGTATG
Source organism: Bordetella parapertussis (assembly GCA_945883615.1). Classification (GTDB taxonomy): domain Bacteria; phylum Pseudomonadota; class Gammaproteobacteria; order Burkholderiales; family Burkholderiaceae_B; genus Algicoccus; species Algicoccus parapertussis_A. The sequence goes on from CAMCYB010000015.1 coordinate 24,077, forward strand.
CGTTATGGTCAGCCTTCAATCGCCCAAGCCATGCTGTCGCTTCGAGATCAGGGGTGTGATCATATTTTGACAATTCCACTTTACCCGCAGTATGCGTCAAGCACCACGGCAACTGTCGTTGACGAAGTCAATCGGGTGGCGTCACATTTGCGTGACCAACCTGCTTTGCGCCACATTAAGCGTTTTCATGTGCATCCAGCTTATATCAACCCCTTGGCTGATCAGATTCAAGCATATTGGCAGGCCAATGGCCGCCCAGACAAACTGGTGATGAGCTTTCATGGCTTACCTAAGCAATGCACCGAAATGGGCGACCCTTATTGCCGAGACAGTTATGAAACGGCTCGCGCGCTCGCGCAACGACTTAATTTGTCTGATGACCAAGTGCAGGTTACCTTTCAAAGTCGTTTTGGGCCCGCAGCGTGGCTGCAACCTTATACCGAACCCACCCTTGAGCTGATGGCTAAAAGCGGGGTTAAGCGTATTGATGTCGTATGCCCTGGCTTTTTGGCCGATTGCCTTGAAACCCTTGAAGAAATCAGCATCGAGTGCCGTGACACCTTTATGGCGGCCGGGGGCGAGCAGTTTCGATACATACCCTGTTTAAATGATAGCCAAGCATGGGTTGAGGGCTTAACTGACATGACCCTTGAGCAACTACAAGGTTGGCCCATTAAGGCGTAAGGAACCGCTTCGTTAACATGGCGAGGCCCCCTTTTTGGGGTCTTTTGTGTGCGACGAGGTTTTTGTTGTTAAGTTGCCTGTGGGTTTTGACGCCTGCGACGTTCAACTGTTTTAAAAAAGCACTTGATGCTTTTTTTCTTCTTGAAAAAGTCAAAACTGCCCCCACATATTTGAAAATGTTATCAATTTGGAGATTCAGGCATGACCAAACCTCATCACGACGCGTCGCACGCAGGCTCACAAAACTCACATTCTGATCACGCTGATTCAGAGCGAAACCAAAATGTTGAAGATCAACATGCGGCTCATGACGAATTAGACTCTCAGGCTGAGCAGGCTGACGAATTAGACTCATCACATGAGCCTGAAGCCTTAGCCGCAGCGCTGGCCAAGGCGTTGTCGTTGGCAGCAGAGCATCATGACCAGTTGTTACGTGTGCGTGCTGAAATGGAAAACATTCGTCGTCGTTCACAAGAAGATGTCGCTAAAGCACGTAAATTTGGTATTGAATCGTTTGCGGAAAGCTTGGTGCCAGTCATGGATAGCCTGCAAGCTGCACTAGCCCTGACTGAACAAACCACAGAAGACATGCGCACAGGTATTGAAAGCACCATGCGTCAGTTGTCTGGGGCCTTTGAACGCAATCATTTAAAAGAAATTGCACCGGCTGTGGGCGACAAGTTTGATCCCCATCACCATCAAGCAATTGCTACCGTGCCCGCTCAACAAGAGCCCAATACCGTTGTTGCAATGTTGCAGCCGGGCTACTTAATTGCTGACCGGGTTTTGCGTCCGGCTTTAGTAACGGTTACGGCCCCTAAGTCTTAAAACGGGTGATTTAAGTGTGGTTTTCTTCCCTCGCTGCCTTGTGCAGTGGTGTTGGGTAAAGAGGGTTGATTTAATTGCATAAGCTGATTAAAAGACCTTGAAAACCACAATTTAGCCCCCACTATCTAACTAACAAAATTTAATATTTACCTAATTAACAGAGGGTTACACAAAATGGGCAAGATTATTGGCATTGACTTAGGCACCACCAACAGTTGCGTTTCAGTGATTGAGGGCGGAAAAGTCAAAATTATTGAAAATGCAGAAGGCAATCGCACCACACCTTCCATCGTGGCATACCTTGCAGATGGCGAAGTCTTGGTCGGAACACCCGCTAAGCGTCAGGCTGTTACCAACCCAACCAACACGCTCTATGCAGTAAAGCGTTTGATTGGCCGCAAATTTAGCGAAGAGGCTGTGCAAAAAGACATCAAACTGATGCCTTATGCCATCATCAAAGCAGAAAATGGTGATGCTTGGGTCAGCGCGCAAGACAAAAAGATGGCACCTGCTCAAGTTTCAGCAGATATTTTGCGCAAAATGAAAAAAACGGCTGAAGACTATTTGGGTGAAGAAGTCACTGAAGCCGTCATTACCGTACCGGCTTACTTTAATGATAGCCAGCGTCAAGCCACAAAAGATGCGGGCCGCATTGCCGGTCTAGACGTAAAACGCATTATCAACGAGCCAACCGCAGCCGCTTTGGCGTTCGGTATGGACAAATCAGAAAAAGGCGACCGTAAAATCGCTGTATACGACTTGGGTGGCGGTACGTTTGACGTATCAATCATCGAAATAGCTGATGTTGATGGCGAAAAGCAATTTGAAGTGTTGTCAACGAACGGCGACACCTTTTTAGGTGGCGAAGACTTTGATCAACGTATTATTGATTATGTGATCTCTGAATTTAAGAAAGAGCAGGGCGTTGATTTATCAAAAGACGTTTTGGCATTACAGCGCTTAAAAGAAGCCGCTGAAAAAGCCAAAATCGAGCTGTCATCAACCCAGCAAACGGATTTAAATTTGCCCTACATCACGGCTGATGCGTCAGGCCCCAAGCATTTGAACCTAAAAATTACCCGTGCCAAGCTCGAGTCTTTGGTTGAAGACCTCATTGAGCGCACCATTGCCCCTTGCCGTACAGCTATTAAAGATGCGGGTGTCAAGGTCGGTGACATTGATGACGTGATTTTGGTTGGTGGTATGTCACGCATGCCAAAAGTGCAAGAAATGGTCAAAGAGTTTTTCGGGCGCGAGCCGCGTAAAGACGTCAACCCTGACGAAGCCGTTGCAGCCGGTGCAGCCATACAAGGTTCAGTCTTGTCTGGTGACCGTAAAGACGTACTGTTGCTCGACGTGAGCCCGCTATCACTGGGTATTGAAACCTTGGGTGGCGTGATGACCAAGATGATTACCAAGAACACAACCATTCCAACGCGCTTCTCGCAGGTGTTTTCAACGGCCGATGACAATCAACCGGCTGTCACCATTAAAGTGTTCCAAGGCGAGCGCGAAATTGCCAGCGGCAACAAATTGTTAGGCGAGTTTAATCTTGAGGGCATTCCACCTTCAACCCGCGGTACGCCACAAATTGAAGTAACTTTTGATATTGATGCCAACGGTATCGTGCACGTGTCAGCAAAAGACAAGGGCACAGGTAAAGAGAACAAAATCACTATTAAGGCCAACTCAGGTCTGACTGAGGCTGAGATTCAGCGTATGGTGCAAGACGCTGAAGCGAATGCCGCTGACGATCACCGTATTATTGAATTGGCTCAATCACGCAATATGGCTGATGCCTTGGTTCATTCAACCGGTAAATCTATGGCTGAGCACGGCGACAAGCTTGATGCCGCAGAAAAAGAAGCGATTGAAGCCGCCATTAAAGATCTTGAGGAAGCGTTAAAAGCGAATGCTGATAAAGCAACGCTTGACGGTAAGGTTGAAGTGTTATCAACGGCTTCACAAAAGCTAGGCGAGAAAATGTACGCTGATATGCAAGCTCAACAAGCAGCCGGTGCTGAGCAGCAGGCTGAGGCGAAACCCGCTGATGACGTCGTTGATGCTGACTTCAAAGAGGTTAAGCGCGACGGTTCGTAATTTTTTGTTGTGTATTAAAGCGCCCGACATGTGTTTTTAACGTGATCGGGCGTCTCTATTAAACCCAAAGTAAAAGATAACCATGGCTAAAAGTGATTTTTATGAAGTGCTTGGGGTGGCTAAAAATGCGTCTGATGACGACATTAAAAAGGCTTATCGTAAGCTCGCCATGAAGCACCACCCCGATCGCAACCCAGACAGCAAACAGGCAGAAGAAAAGTTTAAACAAGCCAAAGAGGCTTATGAGATTCTTTCTGACTCTGATAAACGCGGGGCTTACGATCGCTATGGCCACGCTGGCGTTGACCCCAATGCAGCGGGCATGGGTGGCGCGGGCGGCGCACCGTTTGGTGATGCATTTGGCGATATTTTTGGTGAAATATTTGGTGGCGCTGGCGGTGCGCGTCGTGGCGGCGGTGGCCCACAGGTATATCGTGGTGCTGACCTCAAGTATTCGATGGAAATTACGCTTGAGCAAGCTGCCAACGGCTTTGATACCGAAATTCGTGTGCCAAGCTGGGAAAATTGTGAAGTGTGTAAAGGTTCGGGTGCTAAACCCGGTACTTCACCTAAAACCTGCCATACCTGTGGTGGTGCGGGTGCAGTGCGTATGCAGCAAGGTTTTTTTAGTGTCCAACAAACCTGCCCCACTTGCCATGGTACGGGTAAAGAAGTCACTGACCCATGCAAGAGTTGTGATGGGGTTGGGCGTACACGGCGTAATAAAACGCTGCAAGTCAAAATACCGGCTGGTATTGACGAAGGTATGCGCATTCGCTCGTCAGGTAATGGCGAACCCGGCGTAAATGGTGGCCCGTCTGGTGATTTGTTTGTTGAGATTCACATCAAACAACACAAAATATTTCAACGTGATGGCGATGATTTGCATTGCGAATTAACCCTGCCATTCACCACTGCTATTTTAGGGGGTGATATACAAGTGCCCACGCTGAGCGGCAAGGCAGAAATCACCATTCCAGACGGTACACAGTCGGGTAAAACCTTTCGGTTGCGTGGCAAAGGTATTAAAGGCGTTCGGGCCGGTTACCCGGGTGACTTATATTGCCATGTCATTTTAGAAACTCCCGTCAAACTTAACGATCAGCAAAAAGACTTGCTGCGTCAGTTTGAGCTTTCCCTAACAGAAGGGGGGGATCGCCATTCACCTCAAAGTAAGTCTTGGACAGATCGCGTCAAAGATTTTTTCTCTTAAGTTTTAAGGTTTAAGGGTCAATGAACGTTGTGCAAACTGACCTAATGTAGCCAACTAATGTAACCACCTAATGTAACCACCTAATGTAATCACCTAATGTAATCATTAGATGCCCCCAGCCGTAATGGTCTGGGGGTTTTTTAATGCTGAGCTATCTTATTTAAAATCGCCGGCTACGGCACGGACGAAGCCTTCTGGCTTGAGATACCGTTTTACTGCTTGATTGATGGCGTCAGGGGTCAGCGCAGCGATACGCGCATCGAACTGTTTAGACCATTCAAAGGTACGGTTTTCATGAAGTAGAGTTGTCCAGGCACCAACCAACGCACTGTCTTGCGCACGGCCTAAAGCGCGCAGATTTAGGTAAGCCTCTTGGGCAGACTTGACTTCTGTCTCGGTGAAGCCGTCTTTGACAACGCGAGCCAACTCTTCATTCAAAGCGTTTTCTAAGCGGCTTCTATTGTCAGGAGCAAAGATAGCGTAGATTGTCCAAGAGCCGCTGGGCTCGAAAGCTGAAATCGACAGATTACTGCGCACGTTGTAAGACAAGCCGTCTTGTTCACGAATACGATTCCATAAGCGTGATGTTTCTGAGCGACCCAACATAAAGTTAGCTAAAACCAAAGCTGGGTATTCAGCGTCATTGTCTTGCATTTTTACAGGCAAGGCTGTGATTAAAAATGCATTGGCTTTATCTGGCGTTTGAATGTTGATTGTGGTGGGTGCAATGGCACGGTATGGATCTTCAATACGCTGATATTTGGGCGCCCGTTGCCAACCTTTTAGGCCATCTGTTATGGTTTTTTCAGCTGTGATGGGGTCAAACTCACCAACCATGACAACAGACATTTGACCTGAGCCATAAAACTGTTTGTGAAACGCGACCAGGTCTTCACGCTTTAAGGCACTGTATTCAGCAATAGACTCTTCAAAAGAGGGCACATAACGAATGTCGTCTTTAGGCCAGGGGTTGTCGTAGCGCGACAAGGCATGAGAGGCTAGCGCGCTGGGTTCAGTCATCGATGCTTTAATGTCTGTTACGCTTTGCGCAATGAGCTCAGCGACTTGATCCTTAGGAAAGTTAGCACCTTTGACCAATTCAAATGCAAGTGCCATCAAATTATTAATGTTGGCTTGAGTGGTCGTCATGCCAATTCGTACACTTGTGCCCGCACCTGATATTGACATATCACCGCCCAACTCATCAATGCGATCTTGAATTTGCTGACGATTTAACGTGTCGGTACCCATTTTAATGAGCGATGCAGTGGCTTCCGAAGCAATCGCTTTAACTTTAAGCGTTTGCAGATCACCAAAACGAATCACAATCTCTGCACTGACACGTTCGCCTCGGGTATCTTTAGATAATAGAGCCAAGCTGACCGGGCCGTTGGGTAGATTCAAAATTTTACGTTCAGTACGTGCATCAATATTGCTCGGTGAGGGATCAAAGCTAGCCGATGCGGTGGCTTTTTGGTCGCCATGAAAGTCTTTCAACATGGCCTTTAAGTCGGGTCGTGCAACAACAGGTGCGCGAACGGGTTTATCAGTCGGAATGTACAGCCCTTCAGTTCGGTTTGAAGGTAAGAAATAGGCTTGTGCAACGCGTTGCACGTCAGCCAGAGTGGTGGCTTCGATCTGTGCACGGGCTTTGAAAAACATGCGCCAATCGCCCACAGCTAACGTTTCAGACAAAATGATGCCTACTTTTTGCGGGTCGGCGTAGGCACGGTCCCATGATTTTAGCCACTGGCCGCGGGCACGTTTAAGTTCCTCTTCGGTAAACGGTGTCTGAGTGATTGATTGAATCGCATCATTCATGGCAATCATGGCTTTTTCTTGATCGGTTTTGAGTTCAAGCTCAGCACCAAACATCACAGTACCTGGATCAAATTGATCCATTGAAAAACCAAATACATTCGTTGCTAAACCTTGGGGCACCATTGCTTTGTAAAGCCGACCCGATGGCGTATCTGAAAGCATCATCGTTGCTAAATCTATGGCGGCATAATCAGGGTGGGCACCAGGGGGAATATGATACATACCCGCCACTAATGGCGTGCCACCCGAGCGGCGTAACGTCACGCGACGCTCACCATCTTGAATCGGTTCAACGGTATATTCTTTGGGCAACACACGACTTGGTTTGGGTATGGGGCCAAAAACAGCAGCAATATGCTGTAGCGCGTTTTCTGCGTTGAATTGACCCGCCACGGTTAAAACTGCATTGTCTGGCTGATAATACAAACGGTAAAACGCTTGCAGTTGCGCAATATCAACACCTTCTACGTCTGAGCGCGCACCAATAGGTGTTTTGCCATAGTTGTGCCATTGGTAAGCAGCACCCAACATTTTTTGCCACAAAATTCTAAATGGGTTGTTTTCGCCACTTTCCATCTCATTACGTACAACAGTCATTTCGGTATCGAGATCTTCACGTGCAATGAGTGAATTCACCATCGCGTCGGCTTGCCAGTCTAAGTACCAGTTTAGGGTTTCAGGGTTGGCAGCAAATGAGGCGTAATAATTAGTGCGATCAGTTGAAGTCGAGCCATTGGCTTGCAAACCACGGCGAGAAAACTCAGCCAAGGCATTACGAATGGTGGGCGTGCCTTTAAACAGCATATGCTCAAGTAAATGCGCCATACCCGTTTGGCCATAGTTTTCGTGACGCGAACCCACTAGATAGGTCATATTGACTGTCGTGGTTGGTTTAGAATCGTCTGGCGCTAACAAGATACGCAAACCGTTAGATTCAAGCTGGTATTCAGTAATACCTTGAACCTCGGTGATTTCTTTCACCCCCTTAGGTAGGGTAATGGCCGCCGCAGGTAAGCTCAGGGCAGCGCACACCAGTGCAAAAATAAAGATGATTAAAGGACTGATGTTTGAGCGTTTTATTGTTTGCATAACGGCATAAAACCTATTCATTACAAAGGGATGAGTTCAATATTTATAAATCGACAAAACAAAGTGCTCAGTTTAAATCTTTAGATGAAGGGTACTGAGGGCAAAATGTAATGTTAGATGGCTCTTAAGAAATACATTACCCCACTATAGTCGATGCTTAACTAGACTTGAATTAAGTCAATTGGTTCAGTAGGGCAACTTTAATTTTATATGTCACGTTTGTTTTCGGTCTTGCGTCTTTTGGCGGTTAAGTATGTAAAAGGCCTAACTCGATAACGATCGCATGGCGCTTTCAAGCCCCGCCATCGTGACTGAATACATGCGATCTTGCATAATTTTGCCAATAATAGAAGTAGATTGGCGGTAAGCCCAAGAGGCCTTAGGTTCTGGGTTTAACCAGACTGTTTTAGGCCAAGTTTGAACAATGCGGTGCAACCATTCGGCACCCGTTTCGCGATTGTTATGCTCAACTGAGCCGCCGGGCTGCAAAATCTCATAGGGGCTCATGGTGGCATCACCTACAATAATGACGCGCCAATCAGCATTATATTTACGAAGCACTTCCCAGGTTTCAAAGCGCTCAGTGTGGCGCCTACGATTACTGCGCCAAAGGGTTTCGTAAGGGCAGTTATGAAAATAAAACACTTCGAGGTGTCGAAACTCGCTACGCGCTGCTGTAAAAAGTGACTCGATTCGGGCTATATGATCATCCATGCTGCCACCCACATCAAGTAGCATTAAGACTTTAACGCTATTGTGGCGTTCAGGCACCAGTTTTAGGTCTAAATAGCCTGCATTAGCGGCAGTGCTACGAATCGTGTCAGGTAAATCGAGCTCAAGGTTCGCACCTTGGCGTGCAAAACGTCGTAAGCGACGCAATGCCATTTTAAAATTACGTGAACCCAGTTCAACTTGGTCGTCGTAGTCTCGGTAATTGCGCTGATCCCAAACTTTGACTGCTGTACGATGACCCGCTGAATCGCCGCCAACCCGAATGCCCTCAGGGTGATAACCGCCGTGACCAAACGGTGAGCGACCCCCTGTACCGATCCATTTTGACCCGCCAGCATGTCGTTCTTTTTGTTCTTCAAGCCGCTCGCGAAACATATTCATTAGCTTGTCCCAACCGTGTTTTTCTAAGGCTTCTTTTTGTTCTGGGCTCAGTTGTTTTTCAAAGGTTTTTACCAACCAATCAGCGGGAATAGGCTTATCGGCCAACTCGGCATGCAGTCGACCAAAGTACATGGCAAACGCCCGATCATAGCGATCAAACAGCGTCTCGTCTTTAATGAGCACCAACCTTGATAAGTGATAAAAGTCGTCAAGTGTGGGTGTCATCAGCGGTTTTAATAATGCTTCAAGTAGCGTCAAATACTCTTTGACGCTAACCGGTAGTTTTTGACTGCGAAGGTGATAAAAAAAATCAAGCAGCATGGTGTGGTGATGTTAACGCAACGCAGTTATGAAGAACGTCGAGTTGAACTGCGCATAACTGAAGCTAATCGTTCAAGCAATTGAGTGTCTTGTTCATTTTTAAGTAGCGCACCCGCTAAAATAGGCACTGCTGTGGCACTATGAGCTTCAATTTCAGCAGCGCTTATATCTTGCGCAAGAAGTAGTCTTAACCAATCTAGAAACTCAGAAGTTGAAGGTTTTTTCTTTAAGCCGGGTGCTTCTCGTAAAACAAAAAATGTATCAAGTGCCGCTTTAAGAACATTTGTTGATACGTTAGGAAAGTGCACGTCAACAATGGTCTTTAAGGTGTCTCGGTCAGGAAAACGAATAAAGTGAAAGAAGCACCGACGCAAAAATGCATCGGGTAGCTCTTTTTCATTGTTCGACGTAATAATGATCAAAGGTCGGTGTTTGGCCGTGATGGTTTGGCGGGTTTCGTACACATGAAAGGCCATTTGATCGAGTTCGCGCAATAAATCGTTGGGAAATTCAATGTCAGCTTTGTCGATTTCATCAATCAACACCACCACGGGCTCATCTGAAACAAATGCCTGCCAAAGCACACCAGGCAAAATATAGTGATGAATATCGGCAACCTTGGGGTCACCTAATTGAGAGTCTCTTAAACGTGAAACAGCATCGTACTCATATAAACCTTGTTGTGCTTTTGTGCTTGATTTGATGTGCCATTGCAATAATTTGCGCCCCAAGGCCGATGCGACTTCCTCAGCCAGCATGGTTTTACCTGTACCCGGCTCGCCCTTTATTAAAAGCGGGCGTTGTAGCATTAAAGCCGCGTTAACGGCCAGTTTGAGGTCTTCGGTTGCGATGTAACGATCCGTACCTGCAAACGAAGGGGCAAGCGAGAAGTTGGGGTTTTCCATATATAAGCTTTCTATTTGCAGTGCATCAGGTTTTATCAATTATCGTACAATCTACTTGTTTTGCAGCCGTAAGCTTAATTGTTCAGCAATAATAACCAAATCTTTAAATATTTTAAGAGCGAACTCATGATCTTTTTAAATACATTGTCACGTTTAATTCGTTCAGCCTGTTTAGCATTGCTGACGGTTTTTTCAGTTGCGTCATTTGCTGCCGACGCACCCGTTGTGGGCGACCCAGTTGCTGCACAAGCTAAAGTCGCTATGTGCATTGGTTGCCACGGTATTAAAGGTTACCGGTCTAGTTTTCCAGAGGTGTACTCAGTACCCATGATTGCAGGTCAGTCGCAAGAATACTTGGTTCTTGCTTTGCAAGCCTATGCATCTGGCGAACGCACGCACCCAACAATGCTTGCTATTTCCAAAAGCTTATCGCCTCAAGATATGGCTGATTTAGCAGCCTATTACGCTAACCTTAAGTGAGTATAAAGATGATTAAACAACTCGTCATAACAGCCAGCGCAGCCGTGGGCTTATCATTGGGTGGTGTGAGTGTGGCAGCAGATATAGCCGCTGGTAAAGCCGCTTATGAGCGCCTCAATTGTACTTCTTGCCATGGTGCCGATGCTGCAAAAGCCATTTCACCCACCTACCCAATTTTGGCGGGGCAGCATGCTGACTATTTAAAACACGCATTAACAGCCTATAAACGGGGTGCACAAGGTGCGCCAGCTACGGCTAATGTGCGAAAAAATGCCATCATGGGCGCATTTGCTTCGCAGATGACCAAACAAGACATAGTCAATGTATCGGCGTGGTTGGCAGAGCAACCCAGTACCCTATCTGTTAAAAAGTAGTCGCCCGCCGCTGTATCAGTGCGAGGTAGCTTTCATTATTAAGCGGTTTGCCGAGTCGCTGAGCTTCCCAAACAATTTCCCCAAGGCATTCCATAAGCTCATGGAATGCCTTGTGTTCATCTGTGCGGCTTGCAAGGCTTTCATAAGCGGCCCGAATGCCAGGTGGCTGATCAATTGAGACTTGTTCTGCTAGGGCTAAATGCATTGACAGATGCAAAAAGGGGTTAGTACGACCCTGCTCGACTGAATAATCAGTTTCAAGTGCTTCTGCATGGCTCAGTTCGTCGTGGTATTCAGGGTGCAGTAAAACAATATCGCACGCCATGGCTTCAAGCGGAGTTAAAACAGCTTGATGTCGATGTTTGTGCCAAGTATCAATAAAGAAACTGCGAACTTGGTCTCGTGTTGGGTTAAACAAGGCGTGTATCTCGTCGAATTTTATAGTGTGCAAATTTATGATGTACAAATGATACCTATAAGTGTAACTTTTCACCTACAAAGACTTACTTTTTTAGAATTCGCCAAGTGGGCTAGATTAATTGAGTCAATAGAAAGTCAATCAAATGAGTGTCAGCAGGCCCGTTCGATTTAATACCTGTTTCGTCATGAATTAAGAGCTATGCTAGGCAAAGTGATAAAATAAAATAGAATTTACTACCGGAGACAACATGTCATACCAGCATATCAAGTTGCCAATTGGCGGCCAAAAAATTACAGTTAATGCAGATTGCTCAATCAATGTGCCACACGAGCCCATCATTCCCTTTATTGAAGGCGATGGCACGGGTGCAGACATCACGCCGGTCATGATGAAGGTTGTTGATGCTGCCGTGGCTAAGGCTTATGATGGCAAACGCAAAATTCACTGGATGGAAATTTATGCGGGTGAAAAATCAACCCGTATTTATGGCCCTGATGTTTGGTTACCTGAAGAAACGCTTGATGCGATCAAAGACTATGTGGTGTCTATCAAAGGCCCACTCACAACCCCAGTGGGTGGTGGCATTCGGTCGTTAAACGTGGCGTTGCGCCAGCAGCTAGATTTATACGTATGTTTGCGCCCCGTGCGTTATTTTGCAGGTGTGCCGTCACCTTTGCGTGAACCTGAAAAAACCAATATGGTTATCTTCCGCGAAAACTCTGAAGATATTTACGCTGGTATTGAATTTGCAGCTGAATCAGAGCAAGCCAAAATGCTGATCGAATTTTTACAAACGAAGTTAGGCGTTACAAAAATTAGATTCCCTAACACCTCAGGTATTGGCGTTAAGCCCGTATCACGAGAAGGCACCGAGCGCTTAGTGCGTAAAGCATTGCAATATGTCATTGATAACGATCGTAGTTCGTTGACTATTGTGCATAAAGGCAACATCATGAAATTCACAGAGGGTGGTTTCCGTGATTGGGCTTATGCCTTGGCGCAAAAAGAGTTTGGCGCTGAGTTAATTGATGGTGGCCCATGGTGCAAATTTAAAAACCCTAAAACGGGTCATGAAATTATTGTTAAAGACTCTATTGCAGACGCATTTTTACAGCAAATTTTGTTACGCCCGGCTGAATACGATGTCATCGCGACATTGAACCTCAACGGTGATTATGTTTCTGACGCCTTGGCGGCTCAAGTCGGTGGTATAGGTATTGCACCAGGCGCTAACCTTTCAGACACCATCGCGATGTTTGAAGCGACCCACGGTACGGCGCCTAAGTATGCTGGCAAAGACTATGTAAACCCCGGTTCAGAAATCTTGTCTGCT
>CAMCYB010000016.1 GCA_945883615.1 Bordetella parapertussis
AAGGGCGCAGTACCCTGATTCGGGGTGCTAAACGGGCTAAAATGCCCAAATATCTGTCCATATTGGGCAAAAAAGTAAATATTATTGAATCAGTAAATTTCTACCGCGGAAATTTCCGCTTTAAACCGACTTATTCAGACCTTCCTTAACTAAAAAATGTGTCGCTATGTTGATCAAATCATGGTTTAAGGCAGTCGGTAGTGTGTTACTTGCAGCAGCAATTTTTGCGCCAGCTCAAGCGCAAGTTTTTTTTAGAATTGGCACGGGTGGTACAGCGGGTACGTATTATCCCGTTGGTGGCATGATCGCCAATGCGGTGTCTCAGCCCGGTAAAATTCTGGTTTCTGCAGTGGCCTCAAATGGTTCAGTTGCAAATGTAAACGGCATTATGGGTGGTTCGCTTGAATCAGGTTTTTCGCAATCAGATGTGGCGTACTGGGCCTATACGGGCACAGGTACATTTGAAGGAAAACCTAAGGTGCAAGATTTGCGTTTAATTGCAACGTTGTATCCAGAAAGCATTCATTTAGTGGTGCGTAAAGGCTCGGGCATCAAGTCTGTTGCAGACTTACGCGGCAAACGTGTCTCGATGGATGAACCCGGTTCCGGCACGTTGGTTGATGTACGCATGATTATGGGTGCGTATGGCATGACCGATAAAGATATTGATGCGGAATACCTCAAACCGAACCAAGCGGGTGACAAAATGCGCGATGAGGGTTTAGATGCATTCTTTTTTGTGGGTGGTGCACCAGCAGGTGCAATTGCTGAATTGGCGTCTAGCGGTGCAGGCATTGAGTTGGTTCCACTAGATGGCCCCGAAATTCAAAAATTGGTTGCTGGCCAGCAGTTTTTTACGCCAGACAACATTCCTGCAGGTACCTACAAGGGTGTAGGCGACACAAAAACTATTTCTGTGAATGCGCAGTGGGTCACTTCAGCCAAGCAGACAAACGAGGTGGTTTATGAAATAACTAAAGGTTTGTTTGCTCCGGCTACTCAAAAAGCACTTGATGCAGGCCATGCTAAGGGTAAATTTATTACGGCACAAAATGCAGTAAAAGGTGCGGGCATACCTTTTCACCCAGGCGCTGAAAAATATTACAAAGAAGTGGGCTTAATTAAATAAACAATTTTTATTTAAAAGTAATTTTCAGGGCGGCTGGGTCTCAAAACCTACCGCCCTTTATGTTAGAGACATGTCATGACAACATCACCACAAAAAGCCGATCAAGTAGCAATTGATCTAGACGCGGTTAAAGCGCTTAACGAAACCTATGATCCTGAAATTAGGTTCAGACCGTTAAGCGCTGTGGCCACAGTTGTGGTTTCAGCGTTGCTCGTGACCTTGTCAGTTTTTCATTACTACACAGCAGGCTTCGGTTTGCTTCGAGAGTCAACTCATCGTGGGGTGCATTTAGCCTTTGTACTGAGTTTAATTTTTTTAGTGTTTGGTTTTACCAAGCGTAGCTATACCAAAACACCCAAATCAACATGGTTAACGCCGGGCGGTATACCGCTTTACGATTGGTTTATTTCGATCTTGTTGGCTGTATCGGTACTGTACATACCTTTTATTTTTAGTGAGCTTGCCTATCGCGTGGGTAACCCAAACACGCTAGACGTTTGGATGGGTAGCATACTGATTTTAGGGTTGCTTGAGGGTACGCGTCGTGCCATGGGTTGGCCGCTACCGGTCATTGCGTTGTTGTTTATAGCTTATGCCATGCTTGGCCAACATTTCCCGGGGCTGTTTAAACACGCAAGCAGTACTTGGCCCCAAGTGGTCAATCATTTATACCTAACCAGTCAAGGTGTGTACGGTGTTGCAGTAGGGGTTGTGGCCACCTATGTCTTTCATTTTGTGTTGTTTGGCGTTTTGGCCTCGCGCATTGGGTTAGGCCAATTATTTTTAGATACGGCGTCGTCTATTGCAGGCCGTTATGCAGGGGGCCCAGCCAAAGTGTCGGTGTTGGGTTCAGCGATGTTTGGCATGTTGTCTGGGTCGTCAGTTGCCAATGCGGTGACGGTGGGTTCGTTAACAATTCCTGCCATGATTCGGGTGGGTTACCCCAGGCACTTTGCCGCGAGCGTTGAGGCCGCCTCGAGTACAGGTGGGCAAATTACACCGCCCATTATGGGCGCGGCTGCTTTCCTGATGATTGAGTTTTTAAATATTCCTTACCAAGAAATTGTTATTGCCGCAACATTTCCAGCTATTTTGTATTTCTTTGGCATGTTTATGCAGGTTCATTTTGAAGCAAAGCGCCAAAACTTACGTGGCTTAACACTTGAAGAAATGCCTAAATTGCGCGAGTCGTTTAAACGCCGTTGGCCCACACTCATACCTTTATTTCTTCTCATTGGCGTGTTGGCAAGTGGGCGTACACCCTACCTTGCAGCGTTTGCAGGTATTACGGGTTGCATTGTGGTGGGCTTACTCAACCCCCTTGATCGTTTGCGCTGGAAAGATCTGTATGCCGCGTTTGAAACGGGCGCTAAGTATGCGTTAGCTGTGGGTGCTGCAGCGGGGGCGGTCGGTATCGTGATTGGGGTTGTTACGCTCACAGGTGTTGGTTTTAAGATTTCTTATATTGTGATTTCGGCTGCTCAAGCGATTGCGACAGATGTTTCAGCGTTTTTGCCTGCGTTTTTAATCAGCCCACAAACATTAACGTTATTGGCGGCGCTCGTAATGACTGGGCTTGTTTGCATTGTGATGGGTTGCGGTATACCCACCACAGCCAACTACATCATTATGGTCGCCGTTGCAGCGCCCACCTTGATTCAGTTGGGCGTACAACCGATAGCAGCGCATTTATTTGTATTTTATTTTGGTATTTTGGCTGATTTAACTCCACCCGTGGCGTTGGCTGCTTATGCCGCGGCAGGTATGGCCGGTAGCGATCCTTTTAAAACGGGAAACACGGCCTTTAGGCTAGGTATCAGTAAACTGCTGGTGCCTTTTGTATTCGTATTTTCCCCTGCATTACTGATTGTGACCAAAGGTTTTACATGGGAAGATTTTTTCATCACATTGACAGGTTGCGTTATGGGTTTAACGCTTCTGTCGGCCGCCTTATCTAAATATATGTTTACCGACATGCGCTCTTGGCAGCGATGGTCTTGCGCCATAGCATCATTACTTTTTATTGCACCAGGCTATGAAAGTGGGCTTATCGGTTTACTTATTGCTGCACCAGCAGTTTTGTCGCAATGGCATGGGCGGCATCAGCGTTTAACGCCTGATATGGCTTAAAAATTAAATAATTGTGGTCAAGATTGTCGTAAACAAGATTTCAGCGTAAATTAGTACTTGTAGGCGTTGTGAGTTGAACGTCAATTCAACAGGGGAGACCTCGATTATGTTCGATATTTTGGTTTACCTGTTTAAGAACTACTACACCCCTCAAGCCTGCCCAACGGCTGATGTTTTGGCTAAACGCTTGGCTGCTGCGGGTTTTGAGTATGACGATATTTATGAGGCCATTCGATGGTTGCTCGGCTTAGCTGAAACCACTGAAAATTGTGTCAATTTGGCGCAAACTCAAAGTCAGGGCATACGTATTTATGCTGAGGTTGAGCACCAGCAGTTAGGCCCTGAGGTGATTGGCTTTATAAGCTTTTTAGAAACGACAGACGTGCTGCCCCCTCCACTTCGTGAAATTGTGATCGAGCGTGCTCTGGCATGCAAAGACTCGCCCGTTTCGCTAGAGCGTGTCAAGGTCATTGCCCTGATGGTACTGTGGAGCCAAGAAGCTGATATTGATTACCTGATTCTTGAAGAGCTTTTACGTCACGACCAAACCCCACTATTACATTAACTGTCTTGCCTTCACGTTATGTCGGTCGCTTCGCGCCAAGCCCTAGTGGGCCATTGCATGCCGGTTCGCTTGTCGCGGCGGTTGCAAGCTACCTTGATGCACGTGCCGCGAAAGGGGTTTGGCTCATACGCATTGAGGATCTTGACACCCCGCGTAGGGTTGCGGGGGCCGCGCAGACAATTATTGGGCAACTGGCTGCATTACATATGCATGCCGATCAACCGGTGTTGTATCAGTCTGATCGATTAAAGGCTTATCAAGAAGCGTTTGATAGTCTGCAATTGAAAGGTTTTGTTTACCCCTGTGGGTGTACGCGCCAAGAAATAGCTGACTCGGTAGGCGTTCATCTCAAGGTCGGGCCTAAACCTTATCCAGGCACTTGCCTCCATGGTTTGCTTCCCAATCGGGCGCCGCGCGCATGGCGATTTATCGTACCGCATCAAACGGTCGTTTTTGAAGATCGCTGGTGTGGTCAACAGTCGCAAAGTGTGAGCGAAGAAGTGGGCGATTTTGTCTTAAAACGGGCTGATGGTATTTGGTCTTATCAATTGGCGGTTGTCGTTGATGATGCCTTTCAGGGCGTGACTGACATTGTGAGAGGTCAAGATTTGCTTGATAGTTCGGCACGTCAGCATGTGTTGGCCGATGCTTTAGGGCTTGTGCCCCCTAAAACCCTACACGTACCCGTTTTATGTGACGAATCGGGCTTGAAGCTGTCTAAGCAAAATCATGCTCAGGCTTTAAATCTTGTACAACCGTTAGAATGTCTAAAGTCGGCATGGTTATCTTTAGGTTTTATGCCATTAGCTGTTAATGATCTTGCATCGTTTTGGTACGACGCGACATATATTTGGCGAAACCGCTTTTATAAGGTCTAACTTGCACCTTATAAATAATAAAACGTATGATGCGTGCTATTGCGGTGTAATTGCCCTTCCGGAAAAAGAATGTCTAAAACATTAATCATTGCAGAGAAACCTTCAGTCGCCATCGATTTGTCGCGGGTGCTAGGTGGTTTTAAGCGTGAAGGTGATTATTTTGAAAATGACCAGTACGTCTTGTCTTCAAGCGTTGGTCATCTGCTGAGTTTGATCGCCCCCAACGACCCCGTTAAAGGTAAATGGAGCTTTAATCATTTGCCCGTTATACCCCCCCAGTTTGATATTGTGCCAACTGATAAGCGGTCGACAGACCGTCTTAAAATGCTGGTCAAGCTGATTAAACGTAAAGATGTCACTGAATTGATTAACGCGTGTGACGCGGGGCGGGAAGGCGAGTTAATTTTCAAATACATTGTTCAATATGCAGGTGTCAAAAAACCCGTTAAGCGCCTTTGGCTGCAGTCGATGACGCCCACTTCAATTCGTGAAGCGTTTACAAACTTACGAAGTGATGATGCTTTAAAGCCCTTAGAGCAAGCCGCACGTTCACGGGCTGAGGCTGACTGGTTGGTGGGTATTAACGGCACCCGTGCGATGACCGCATTTAATAGTAAAGATGGTGGCTTCTATAAAACACCGGTTGGCCGTGTTCAAACGCCTACCCTAGCCATTGTGGCCGAACGTGAAGAGCGTATTCGCACTTTTATGCCCCAAAATTATTGGGAAGTGCATGCCACGTTCATTGCAGCGGCTGGTATATACGAAGCCAAGTGGTTTGACCCAAAATTTAAAAAAGATCCACTTGACCCAGAAAAGCGCGATAGCCGATTGTGGGGTGAGCCCGCGGCTAAGACCATTCAAGCGGCATGCCGGCAACAGCCTGGGCGTGTGACTGATGAATCAAAGCCTGCAACACAATTGTCGCCATTGCTCTACGACTTGACTTCCTTACAGCGTGAAGCAAACGGGCGTTTTGGTTTTTCAGCTAAGGCCACTTTGTCGTTGGCCCAAAGCTTATATGAGCGTCACAAGGCGCTAACCTACCCAAGAACAGATTCGCGCTATTTACCTGAAGATTATGTGGCGACGGTTCAAGAAACCATGGCAGCGATTGCTGGCGGTCAAGATACGGTGGCGCGTGGGGTATCGATTCACGCAGCAAAAGTGATTAAGGAAAAATGGGTTAAACCTAATCGTCGTATCTTTGACAATAAAAAAGTGTCTGATCACTTTGCGATTATTCCTACTTTACAAGTACCTAAAGACTTAAGCGAGCCAGAAGCCAAGCTGTACGACTTGGTCCTGAAGCGATTTTTGGCTGTTTTCTTCCCAGCGGCCGAGTTTCGCGTGACGACACGTATTACCGAGGTTCAAAGCTATACCTTTCGCACCGATGGCAAAGTATTGGTTAACCCGGGTTGGATGGCTGTTTATGGCCGCGATGCGCAACAAGATGAAGCCACATTAGTGGTTGTGGCTGAAGGTGAAACCGTTCGTACAGAGAAAATAGAGTCGGTTGCATTAGCCACTAAACCCCCACCCCGTTATTCTGAGGCCACCTTGCTTTCTGCCATGGAAGGGGCGGGCAAATTAGTTGACGACGAAGAGTTACGCGAGGCGATGTCTGAGCGTGGTTTAGGTACGCCCGCTACGCGTGCGTCAATTATTGAGGGGTTAATTACTGAAACCTATTTGCGTCGTGAAGGGCGAGAGTTGGTTGCCACAGCCAAAGCGAAGCAGCTGATGACGTTGCTCAGTGGTTTAGATGTGAAAGAATTAACCTCGCCAGAGTTAACCGGTGAGTGGGAACACAAACTGAAGCAAATTGAGCAAGGTACGCTTGAGCGCGAAAAGTTTATGCAAGAAATTGCACAAATTACACAAGTCATTGTGAAACGCGCCAAAGAATATGACCGTGACACCATACCAGGCGATTACGTCACCCTGACGACACCGTGCCCGAAGTGCGGCAAAGTAGTGAAAGAAAATTATCGTCGCTTTGCTTGTACAGCCTGTGATTTTTCGATTTCTAAACACCCGGGTGGTCGTACCTTTGAGCCGGCTGAAGTTGAAGAGTTGTTAGGTGAACGTCAAATAGGTCCTATGCAAGGTTTTATTAGTAAATTAGGGCGACCTTTTGCTGCGATCTTGCGTATTGATGCTGACCACAAACTAGAGTTTGATTTTGGTCAACGCGATGAAGATAACTTAGAGCCGGTTGATTTTTCACAGTCAGCCCTGTTGGGTGCTTGCCCAAAGTGCGGTTCGAGGGTTTTTGAACATGGCATGAGTTATTTGTGTCAAAAATCTGTTGGCCCTGAAAAGTCTTGTGACTTTAAATCAGGTAAAGTTATTTTGCAGCAGGAAATTTCACCAGAGCAAATGACTAAACTGCTTGAAGGCGGTCGCACCGATTTACTCGAAGGTTTTATCTCAAGTCGCACGCGACGCAAGTTTAAAGCGTTCTTGTCGCGCGGCGCAGACGGCAAAGTTTCGTTTGAGTTTGAGCCCCGTCCAGAGAAAAAAGGTAAAGCGCCCACTAAATCAGTTTCAAGTCAGAAGAAAACGGTTGAAGGCGTTGATAAAAAAGTAGTGGCAAAGAAAGCCGTCAAAAAAGCGGTAAAAAAAACGGTCAAGAAAGCCGCCGCAAAAACGGCCGTTAAAAAGACCACCGTCATAAAAACAGCGACAAAGAAAACAGCTGTTAAGAAAACAGCAGTTAAAAAAGTTGCGGCAAAAAAAGCCACCAGCAAAAAAGTTGTCGCTAAAAATACGCAGCCATCTGAATCAAATGATTCTGACGGTAATGTAGATTAAACCTTAAGCAGAGATTGAACAGATGAGCGTTCACGCAGAGATTAAACGCATCACCGTTCCGCAACTGCGGGCAATGAAAGGCAAGCAGAAAATTGTCTCGCTGACTGCCCACAGTTCCGCTATGGCACGCTTGCTAGACCCGTATGTCGATTTCTTATTGATGGGTGACTCAACGGCGATGGTGGCTTATGGTTTACCTAACACGCTGTCGTTTACGCTTGAACAAGTTGCTGCACACACGGCTGCTGTCGTGCGAGGTAGTCGGCGCGCCTGCGTCATTGCTGATATGCCTTTTGCAAGCTATCAAGAGTCGCCACAGCAAGCTTTTAAAAGCGCAGCCTTTCTGATCGCACAAGGGGGCGCTGACGCCGTCAAGCTTGAGGGCGGAAAAGTGATGGCACCTACAATTGAGTTCTTGGTCAAGCGAGGTATTCCCGTTTTGGGCCATGTTGGTTTAATGCCTCAATCTGTTCATGTCATGGGCGGCTACAAAGCCCAAGGCATGAACGAAGAAAGTGCCCGTCAAGTTGAACAAGACGCTTACGCGGTTCAAGAAGCCGGAGCATTTGGCATTGTGCTTGAGGGCGTTGCTGAAGCGGTTGCCGCCAAAATCACCCGTGACTTAATGGCTGTGACGATCGGTATTGGGGCGTCCGTGGTGTGTGATGGTCAGGTGTTAGTGACCGAAGATATGTTGGGTATGAACGGCGAAAGCGTGCCTAAATTTGTCAAGCGTTTTGCCAGTTTGAACACTGACATTGAAAATGCTGTTCAAGAGTATGCAAAAGAAGTGCGTGCAGCAACATTTCCTGAGCTGAAGCATTGTTTTGGCGTTAAGAAATGACAATATGGCACGTTGTTCGTCACTCACCTGTTCACGGTAAAGGTGTTTTTGCAAAGCGTAAAATTCCAGCCGGCACACGCATCATTGAATACGAGGGTGCGCGCATCAGCAATAAAGAAGCAGATCGTCGCCACCCCACTAACCCTGATGACCCTTTCCACACATTTTTCTTTGTTTTGTCGTCAGGCAAAGTTATTGATGGCGATGATCAAGGTAACGATGCCCGTTGGATCAATCATGCTTGTGAACCCAATTGTGACAGCGAAGAGGGTAGCGCGGGCAAACGTGTTTATATTGTGGCCAATCGTGACATTATTCGCGGCGAAGAGCTGAACTACGATTACGGTTTAGTGATGGACGATAAAATCACGCAAACGATTCGGGATCAATACGCTTGCCGTTGTGGCGCGCCTAGCTGCCGTGGCACGATGCTTTCTATGCCTAAGAAGAAGATAAAAAAAGCGACCCCAAAAGCTGAAAAACAGATTGCTTAGATAACCGAATTAAACAATAACCGAACTAAACAAGTAGCCACCAAGACAAGCTCAGCGCACTCAACACCCCAGCCGTTAAAATGCTGCGCAGCATAAATACCCAGGGGGGAAATAAAGTGGGGTATTTTTTGCTTAAAAATGCATCAAGTACCCATTGAATTAAAAACCCCGCAGACAACAACAAAACCCCTAAATCAGGGGCTGTCAAGGTGGCAAACCAGCCGATCAGGGCGGGTATAACGCTCCAGACAAACAAACCCGTACGTGGGGCACCCGCGGGGGCGTGAATCGCAACACCCCACCAAATAGCCCCTACAAAGCTTAAAATGACCGCCCCATAGGTAACCATGCCTAGCAGCGCGATGACGGGAGGAAGCCCTAGCGAAGCGACGCTAGACAGCGCTAAGACATAAAAAGGTATTAAGCCTAATAAGCCGGGCAAGAGTGCGGCTTTAGGCATTCGCATAGAATAAGATGTGTTCATAAGCTTCATCATATCAAGCCAGTGGCTTAAATTATTTATCACCCCCTACTTTTACTTATGAATTTAGCTTTAGATACCCTTCAACCATTACGAAATAAAGCGTACTTGTCATGGCTTGCGCCCGACCCCATTATGAAATGCGAAATGGTGCAATCTTTATGTGTTGATTCGGCAGAGGTTGCCAGCTTAGGGCTTGTTAGTATTGTGCCTGTTACATGCCCAAATCAGCCAGGGCGCCCTGCCAGGCCTGAATTGGTTGACCCATTAAGTTTAAGTTCAAGAAGCGTTCATACCCCTGAAGGTGTGGCGGCATTGATTCATGCGGTGGCACATATTGAATTTAATGCTATCAACCTCGCTCTTGATGCCATCTGGCGTTTTGCAGATATGCCGCCGTCGTTCTATTCCGATTGGTTAAAAGTAGCTCAAGAAGAAGCCACCCATTTCACACTTTTAAATGAACACCTTCAAGCATTGGGTTTCAAATATGGTGACTTTCCTGCCCATGATGGTCTTTGGGAAATGGCTTACCGAACCGCTGATGACGTCTTAGCGCGTATGGCCTTGGTACCGCGTACATTAGAGGCTCGCGGTTTAGATGCATGCCCCGCCGTTCGACACAAACTTTCAAGTGCTGGCGATCGCGTTGGCGCAACCATAATTGATCGAATACTTAAAGATGAAATTGGTCACGTTGCCATCGGTAATCATTGGTATCGTTGGCTTTGCAACGCCCGTAATGTTGACCCAATACAAACCTACCGAACCCTTTCTAAAATGCATCGCGCTCCTAAATTAAAAGCGCCTTTTAATATTGAAGCCCGCCGCGCAGCCGGGTTTGATCAACAAGAGTTAGACGATTTGTACGACCCAGTCACGCACATGTAACCAATCAATAAGTCGTTTTTTATTATATTTATAGAGTCAATATATGAGCATAGCCAAAAAAAGAATTATTGTGGCCATAACCGGTGCATCAGGCACTATTTATGGCGTACGCTTATTAGAAATATTAAAAACATTAGACGTCGAAACACACTTAATTATGAGTGAATCAGCCAGAATAACGATGGCGGCCGAAACTGACTATACCCCTGCTTTTGTGGAATCACTTGCCACAGTCAAGCATGCTTATAAAAACGTCGGCGCTACAATTGCTTCGGGCTCATTTTTAAGTTTAGGCATGGTCGTAGCCCCCTGTTCGGTCAACACTTTATCTGAAATAGCGTGGGGCACGACAAGCAATTTAATATCAAGAGCAGCTGACGTGATGTTAAAAGAACGGCTACGATTGGTATTACTATTTAGAGAAACCCCTTTACATGCCGGTCATATTAAAAGCATGGCGCAAGTCACAGAAAACGGCGCAATTGTTATGCCACCCGTACCGGCTTTGTATGCCAAACCACAATCAGTTGATGACATTATTCAACACACCGTGGGACGTGTATTAGACTTGTATGGACTTGAACACAACTTAATCAGTCGTTGGAATGGGCTGGGAAAATAAAATGTATGTTTATGTTTATTACAAATTTAAACCCAGTACGGTTCTTGGGCTTAAGAATGATGTGGCGGCTTTACAATTAGCCATAAAAAGTGAGTATGTGGGTGTGCAAACACAGCTTTTTAAACGCCCCACCCATGATCAAGAAGGCCGTGAAACATGGATGGAGGTGTACAACCTTGAGCACTTAAAAATACAAGACCCACAACCGTTTATCGATCGTTTGACTGAGCTTGCAAAACAACACTCGTTGCCTCAACCTCGAGCCAACGAGATCTTTTTAACGATTGATACTAAGCCTGAATAAAATTAGGCCGGAACAACCTGTTGCGCAATATGACGGTTTACAGCACTCAATACCGCCTTAAAAGATGCGGTCACGATATCTCGATCAGTTGCCACACCAAACCCTGACGGGTGGTCACCCATCTTCACTTCAACATAGCATGCGGCTCGTGTATCGGTGCCTGAGCCAATAGCATGCTCATGGTAATCAACGATACGCAGCGGCAAGCCTAAGCTGTTTACAA
Source organism: Bordetella parapertussis (assembly GCA_945883615.1). Lineage (GTDB taxonomy): Bacteria > Pseudomonadota > Gammaproteobacteria > Burkholderiales > Burkholderiaceae_B > Algicoccus > Algicoccus parapertussis_A. Next base: position 11,382 of record CAMCYB010000016.1, read on the forward strand.
ACGCTGAAATGGCCCCATCACCATACCCTTGAAGGGTTTTTTTCTCACCATCTACATCAAACACGACATCAATAGAAAAGGTTTGGCCATCAGCGCCATTGGGGTTGCCGGTGATGCTGTGTTTAACCAGTTTCCAGGGGTGAGATTGTGACAAATATTCTTTATCAAAAATACTGTAGACCGCTTCAGCATTGACTTCTTTACCCGTTTCGTCAGTTACCCGTTGAATGGCACGGCTAAACTCAATTTGCAAACGACGCGGTAAAACCATGCCATGCTCTTGCTCAAGCAAATACGACACACCACCCTTACCCGATTGGCTGTTAACGCGAATCACCGCATCATAATTGCGCCCCACATCAGCAGGGTCGATTGGCAAATAAGGGACTTCCCAAATACCATCGGCTTTTTGTATGGCAAAGCTTTTTTTGATCGCGTCTTGGTGTGAACCTGAAAAAGCGGTAAAAACCAAATCACCTGCATAGGGGTGACGAGGGTGAACCGGCAATTGGTTGCAATACTCAACGCCACGTACTACTTCATCAATATCAGAAAAATCTAAACCCGGGTGAATGCCTTGTGTATATAAGTTTAAAGCAAGCGTTACCAAATCAACGTTACCGGTGCGCTCACCGTTTCCAAACAAGCAACCCTCAACTCGGTCAGCACCAGCCATAATGGCTAATTCAGCAGCCGCCACAGCGGTGCCGCGGTCATTATGCGGGTGAACGCTTATAACAATGCAGTCACGCTTGTTCAAATGAGTATGCATGTATTCAATTTGATCAGCATACATATTGGGTGTAGTGGCCTCGATAGTGGCAGGCAAGTTAAAAACGATTTTTTTGTCAGTCGTAGGCTGCCACGCCTCAGTCACCGCATTACACACCTCGAGGGCAAAGTCAGGCTCAGTCGTGCTAAATACTTCAGGTGAATACTGATATCGCCAATCAGTTTGAGGGTAGCGCTTGATACTTTCTTTAACAAAACGTGTGCCATCCGTTGCAAACTGTGTAACTTGCTCTCTCGACATATTAAAAACAATTTTTCGAAAAGAGGGTGCCGTAGCGTTATAAACATGAATCATGGCGCGCTTAGCACCCGCCGCAGCATCAACGGTGCGATCAATTAAATCGGCTCGTGCTTGTGTAAGCGCAATAATCGTGACGTCGTCAGGTATGCGATTTTCATCAACTAGTTTGCGTACAAAATCAAAATCAGTTTGTGATGCTGATGGAAAACCCACCTCAATTTCTTTAAAACCGATGCGAAGCAACAGATCAAAAAAACGCAATTTACGCTCGACGCTCATGGGTTCAATAAGCGATTGATTACCGTCGCGCAAATCTGTACTCATCCAGATTGGTGGTTTCGTAATACGTTTGCTAGGCCAAGTACGCGCTGAAAAATCGTGCTCAAAAGGCTTAAAAGGAATATATTTTTTTGCTGGATCAGAAAGCATTTTTAAAACCTCATAACGTGTATATCAGTCGACAATAGGTCAATCATTTTTGTCATACGATGATATTAAATGATGCTGAAGGGTATAAACAATTAGACTAAAAACCTGTGGCAATGGGTTGCCGAGCGGCCACGTTAGCGCGAGGCCCGGCAACCGATCATTAGGTCTAGTCGAAGCAGCGCAGTGGCGCAAGCAAGTACCTTAGACGCGCAGACACAGACTTTAACCAAGAGGTTTGTATCAAACGGTGTGACATGAGAAAGTTTACTCATGCCTCTAGTCGAACATAAAACGCACCAATCTGCAAGTTTTATTGCTGGCATATTGAGCTTCTAAGCCTTAACCAAAACCGGTTCGGTCTTGTGTGAAGGCTCTGATATGACGTTTTCAATGTCGTGTGGCGGGGTTGATAAGGCACTTTTAAAGAGTTGTGTCTGCGCGCGTGCCAACTTAAGCTGATCGGCTTTACCGTTGCGCACCCACGTTAAAGCACGTTGTAAATCACCCACGGTTAGAGGGCTTCGCTCGGCGTCCCAGACCCATTGAATGACGTCTAAGGTGTTATTTGAGACCCTTGAAACGATCATCTGGGTGTCGGTAATAGAAACAATTGTTGCCCTGCCTGCAGCCAGACTGTGTTGATAACCTAGGCGAAGCCAAGACAGCATGAAGAGAACGCCCACCATTACAACAGCCCACCAAATGTAGGGGTTGATGCGTGTGAGAACGGTTACAACCTGAGGGCCAAGCGTGTCGAAGGCAGCATAGCTTACCTGTGCACCAAAATTGAGCACCCATTTTGCTAATATTATGCCCAGAGCAAAGCTCGCAATTAGCACCAAGGCGCGCCAAACCAGACGAACCCATAAAAGCCGTCTGACCAAAGATGCAAGAAACCTTGCGTCTTGCTGTACAGTCGAATATCGCGTTGCAGCATTCATTTCTATATTGTACCCATGGCTAGCCAATTTTTAGAACTTCGTACCGGTCAAAATTTGACCATGACGCCCGCTTTGCAACAATCGCTCAAGGTTTTGCAATTGTCTGCGCTCGACCTTGAAGAGGAAATTGTTAAAGCGCTTGACGACAACCCGATGCTTGAACGAACTGAAGCCATAGCCCTAACTGCAACCATATCTAGTTCAGCAAGTCAGCGGCAAGACGATGATGCAAGCGATCGCCCTGAGTCTGCGCAACCCATTACCTTGCGCGATCATTTGCTTGAGCAACTCGGCGTGATTCGCAATTTACCAGAATCTGAGGCAATGTTGATCAAAATTTTGATTGAAAACCTTGACGAATCAGGTTGGTTGTCGCAAGATTTTGCTGACATAGTTGACATGATTTCACCCTATGTTGAAGACCCAAAATCGTCATTGAGGCGCGCCCTTGATCGGTTGCAAACCTTTGATCCCTGTGGTGTCGGTGCAAGAGATTTGGCTGAATGCTTAGATTTGCAACTGACCTACTGGGTGCCAGAGCATTTTCCTGAATGGGTCGGGACGCCTGAACTCACGCTAGCACACCAGCTGTGCTGTCAGCACTTAAGTGTGTTGGCAACGGGCAATACGGGTCGATTAGCCAGTTTGTTGCAAACAGATGAAGCAATTGTTAGGCGTATTCATGCCCTATTGTTAAAACTAAACCCTAGACCCGCCAGTCATTGGACAACGCCTGAAGCTGACTATGCCATTCCCGACGTTATCGTACGTAAGGTGAATGCGACGTGGGTACCCATGTTAAATGAAGCAGTCATGCCAAAGTTACGCATCAATACCGAGTATGCCCACGTGCTGGCTGAAACTAAGCGCGGTTTGCACAGCGAATTAATGCAAAAAATGCAACAGGCAAAAGGGTTTATAAAAAGTGTGGGACAACGCTTTGACACGATTTTACGGGTATCAAAAGTGGTTGTGACGCATCAACAATTGTTTTTTGAGCAGGGCTGGGGAGCTGTTCGGCCTTTGACTTTAAGAGAAGTCGCAGCCGAACTTGGCATGCATGAATCAACCGTATCACGGGCCACGACACAAAAATTTATTTTGACACCGATGGGAACGATTGAATTAAAAAAGTTTTTTTCAACCAGCATGAACACGGATGACGGTCAAAATACCTCATCAACTGCGATTCAATCACGCATTGGTCAGCTCGTTGAACAAGAAAACTCACTCAAGCCTTTGTCTGATGCACAACTGACTGTTTTACTCGAAAAAGAAGGCATTCATGTCGCTCGGCGCACGATCGCAAAATATCGAGAAGGTATGCGAATACCCGTTGCGGCATTACGTAAGTCGCAGGCTGGCGCGCAGAAGGGTAATTATAAAGAGCGGGCAGTTAAATAAGCGCGTATTGTTCACGTCATGAGTTTGTGACGGCCAAAGCAAAAGATTGAAGTGAAATAGGGATGCTTAACGCGCTGGGCAAAGGGGGTGTTTGCCCCAAGCGTTGTTAGGTGTGCAAAACCGGTCGCGCGCTCTTTCCATGCAAGATGGCAAATCAAAGAAACTACCGGCGTCGCACTTTTCAACGGCTTCTTTGAGTTGATCTTGCCACGACAGTGCTTGGCGGGGTGTCGCTGACTGAGCTAGCTGGGGTGGCAAGGGTAAAGGTCGAGGGCTTGAAGCGTTAGGCGCAGGCGTAGAGCTGGCCGCGCCGTCTTGCGTGACATCTAGTGTTTGTATATCGGTCGGACCTTGGGGCAGATCTTGCCCTGCCTTAGACAGCATGTCGCCAACGGTATAAGACTGACCGTCGCGTGAAATAATGACCATGGGGTCAATGAACCCATCAAATAATGAGTTCGGTTTAACTTCCCACAACTGTGCTTGGGCTTGTGGCGGAACACCTAAGCCGCCATCAATGAGCGGTTGCGGCGCGGCAGGAATGACGACCCGCCCTGATGAATCACGTTCAGTCTTGCTTTCAGGTTCTGGCAGATTGATACGCGTGGGATCTAAGGCGCCGGGTGCTTTAGCGACTAACCACTCACCGACCCCGATGCCTGCCATGCCTGCAGCGGCTAGCATCAAGACCAAAAAAATGATTAAAAATCGCCAAGACATGGTGTTGATTGTAGTGAAATCAAATATTCTATGTTGGAATTCAAACAGGCGCTGATTAAGTGTTGCTAGCAGAGGCCTGACCACCATGTTCACGCATGGTGTGAAAATGTACGTCGGGGTGCCGCTCTTTTGCAACCCGTAACTGAGCCGCCGAGGTTGCCATAAAAGCGGGCGCATCAATGACGTCATAAGCAACATTTGGTGCATTGACCTCAAGAAACGCTTTAAGTATTTTGGGGTCAGCCGCACTGACCCAACGAGCCATACTGTAGCGCGATGGCATCAAGCGTGCTTCAACACCGTACTCGGCTTTAAGGCGATGTGCGACCACTTCAAACTGCAACTGGCCCACCGCGCCCAAGAGCATGGCACCGCCCGCAGCAACGGGCTTAAAGACTTGAATAGCGCCTTCTTCGCCCAATTGGGTCAAACCGATACGTAACTGCTTAATTCGTAGGGGGTCTTTGACTTCAACCGCTTGAAATAATTCAGGTGCAAAAAAGGGCAACCCTTTAAAGTGCAGTATTTCGCCTTCTGTTAACACGTCACCTAAATGCAAAATACCGTGATTAGGAATACCAATCACATCACCGGCAAAGGCTTCATCAACCAATTCACGTCGTTGCGATAAAAAGGAAACGACGTTATTTGGTCTAATTTCTTTATTATTACGGCTGACTTTAAGGCGCATGCCCCGTTCAAAGCGGCCAGAACTGACCCTGACAAAGGCGACGCGGTCGCGGTGCGCAGGGTCCATGTTGGCTTGAACTTTAAACACAACCCCTGAAAACTTTGATTCAGTCGGTTCAATCAAACGCTCGAGCGACTCGCGTGGGCCTGGCGGCGGTGCTTGTTCAACGAGGGTGTCAAGCACCTCTTGAATACCAAAGTTATTAATTGCTGAACCGAACAAGACAGGGGTTTGTTTGCCCGCCAAGAAGGCGGCGTGATCGAAAGGGGGTACAGCAGCTTGAATCAGTTCGATTTCAGATTTGGCTTGCGTAAAAGCTTGACCAAAACGTTCAGCGATGATCGGATTGTTGAGCCCTTGAATAATGTCATCTTTCTCATCATCGCGACGCGCTTGGCCCGGTTTAAAAACCCGCATTTGATTGCGCTGCAAATCAAACACACCGCCAAACGATTTACCCATACCGATCGGCCAAGAGAAAGGAACGGTGTCCATACCCAAGTGTTGTTCAATTTCAGCCAACAATTCAAGCGGCTCACGCACCTCACGGTCAAGCTTGTTAATGAAGGTGATGATGGGCGTGTTGCGTGCTCGGCAGACTTGTAGCAAACGAATGGTTTGTGGTTCGACACCATTGGCGGCATCAATTACCATTAATGCGGCATCAACGGCTGTTAAGACGCGATACGTGTCTTCAGAAAAGTCTTGGTGACCTGGCGTATCAAGTAAATTGATAACGCAGTCACGATATTCAATTTGCATCACTGACGATGCGACTGAAATACCGCGTTGCTTTTCAATTTCCATCCAGTCAGAAGCTGCGTGGCGTGACGCTTTGCGGGCCTTAACGCTACCGGCAATTTGAATTGCCCCAGCAAACAGCAAAATCTTTTCTGTTAGGGTAGTTTTGCCAGCATCGGGATGCGAAATAATCGCAAACGTTCTGCGGCGCTTAACTTCTTGAGAGATTGAAGAGTTCGACATCGACAATATGCTTAAAGGAAAAAGTACCGATAGAAAATGGTACCGATACGAAAAGGTACCCCTTCAACGAATTTTAAAGGGGTATCTAATCAGACATTTAACGAGAGTTTGAAGAAGGCCTTGATGACGTTCTCGCGCCACTGCGTGGGGCTGAACGGGGGGCGCCACTTGGACCAGAACGTGGTGCAGATCGCGAGCCGGGGTTCGAACCGGCGCCATATCCGGTGGCTGGGCCAGAGCGACCACTGCCTGACGGTGCGCGACCTTGACCGGCATGACCGCTATTTGGGGCGCCATCGCGGCGTGGGCTTGAGCGACGTTGTTGCGGAGGGCGCGGCGCGTTGTCAGCCGCATTGGGTGCAGAAGGTGTCCAGCCAGTTGGGGCGGGGGCTTGAGGTATGGTGCGCTTGATGACGCGTTCAATGGCTTTGAGGTATTTGACCTCATCGCGATCGACCAGCGACAGAGCCGACCCTGACGAACCCGCACGACCGGTACGGCCAATACGGTGAACATAATCTTCTGGTACGTTAGGCAGTTCAAAATTGACCACTTGGGGCAATTGATCAATATCGATACCGCGCGCCGCAATATCGGTCGCTACGAGCACAGCTACTTTGCCTGATTTAAAATCTTCTAGTGCACGGGTGCGGGCCGCTTGGCTTTTGTTGCCGTGAATGGCAGCAGCAGTTAGGCCGTCTTTGACTAATTTTTCAGCGAGGCGGTTTGCACCATGTTTAGTGCGGGTAAAGACCAGCACTTGATACCAACCGCTTTCAGAAATGATATGGCTCAATACGTCGCGCTTATTGGCTTGTGGCACCATATACACAACGTGATCAACTCGATCAGCTGTGGTGTTGCGCGCTGCGACTGAAACTTCAACAGGGTTGTTTAACACGCCACGGGCAAGTTGACGAATTTCGTCGGTAAATGTCGCTGAAAACAACAGGTTTTGGCGTGACTTAGGGAGTAAGGCAAGCACCTTACGAATGTCGCGTATGAAACCCATATCGAGCATGCGATCGGCTTCATCAAGCACAAGTATTTCAACGGCTGACAAATCAAGCGTTTTTTGACCAATGTGGTCGAGTAAGCGTCCAGGCGTTGCGACCAAAATATCAATTGGTTTACGTAAACCGCTAATTTGAGGGTTGATATTCACGCCACCAAAAATCACCATCGATTTAATTGAGGTGTGTTGGCCATAAGTCTTAACCGACTCTTCAACTTGCGCAGTTAACTCGCGAGTAGGTGTCATGATTAAAACGCGGGGTTGACCTGGTTTGCGGTTTTGTAGGGGCTTATCAAGTAAGCGCTGCAAAATAGGCAGGGTAAAGCCAGCGGTTTTACCGGTACCGGTTTGTGCTGCAGCCAATAAGTCTTGACCGGCTAAAACATGCGGTATAGCTTGCGCTTGAATAGGTGTGGGCGTTTCATAGCCTTGCTCGGTGAGCGCACGCAAAATCGGCTCGGCTAAAGCCAGGCTAGCAAAAGTAATATTTGACAAAAAAGTCTCCGTAGGCGCACCGACTGCCTAGAAGACAGATCCAATCAAAGTGGGCCAAAGGCTGGAGTGTTACGTCAAAAGCATTAAAGCAATGCTTGACGAAATGCGGCCGCAAGGACTGGAACGTTGCGACGCTGTGCAAGCAGTGTAACGCAGTTACTTGTTAAGTGTATTGGCTTCTGTCTCGAGGGCCTCGGCGATGACGCCGATGGCGTGATCTCTGGCACGAGAAGTCTGTGGTGTGCCTTGTAATGTTGACCAATCGGGGTGTTGACGCGCTAAGCGAATCGTTTTGGTAAAAGCCTTTGGTTGGGGTGGCGCATCAGTTTCTAGGGGGGTAAGCAAGGTAGGAAAGCTTAGGTTACTTTGAATTGAAACTGGCGTTGTTGAGGCGTGCCCTCTTTGATCAAGCGCATGTAAAAGCTGCAACTGTCTAAGCGTGACGAGTTGCAAAATCGAATCATCAACTGTCAATTCACGATAACCCCGTACTTTGCCGAGTAGTCGGCCACCCCAACGTTCAAGCCCCTGCCAACCTGCTCCAGTCGCAGCCCCAATGAGGGTGCCAGCGCCTAAGCTAAGCCCGCCAGTCATAACATCAACCGCTGCCCCCGCCAGTGCACCGGCAGCAGCGCCTTGAGTCAGTGCTATGCCGACCTCACGAAAGGCTTCTGGTGCAAACAAATCAGTTTGCCAACGCCCTTCTTTTAAAGAAAGTGGCATATTCAGTACATCTTGGCGATTAAATGCATAGGTGAGTAATAAACCGTCGACACATTGCTGTTCACGCGCTCGGGCACGACTTTGCTGTGTCGTTTGTGCTTTTAAGCGCGCCGTTTCGTTATCAGCCGTTTGTAAACGCCATGCAGACAGATCAATAACCATTTCAGCAATGAGCTCAAAGGCATGCGTTCGCCTTGCGCGCCGAGCAGCTTGGTTTTGTTCAATTAATTCAGCAAACAGCGCTCGTTCTTTAGGCAGCACTTGCGCGAGTGCTTCAAACAAACCGCGTTCTGCATCTAATGCAGGGCTCACCGTATCAAACAGCACGTGAACATGTAGCGCCTGACGTGCCAGCATAACGAGCCATTCATCAACGTTGGATGGCTGCCCATATGGTGTGGGAGCCGTAAAGTTTAAAACGGCAATCACGGGTTTTGCACATGAAGATAAGAGCGCCAGCTCGTCTTGATGTTTGGCTAACACCGGGTCGCGCGCATCAATCACATACAGCGCCGCATCACTTGACAAAACCTTTTCAAGCACCCGCGCTTCCTGCTCAAACTGACTGAGCGCTAAGGGGGAATCTAAAAACCGTTGAATTTTTTGTGGACCATCAAGTCGATGTGAGCGTTGTGTCGCTTGAAAACTTTGCTCGGGTAAAGCGTTTAGCGGGCTCGATGGTTCAGGTAACTCAACCCAATCTCGCAATGCCACGCTGTCTTCTAAGCCAGGGGTGTCAAACCAAACCAGTACGATGTGATCATTTAACCAATGAACGGCCCCAGCAACCTGTCGGGTGGTGCCTGGCGCATTATTGACTTCACCAAACTGGGTATCACGCGTTAAGGTTCTAAGCAAAGAGGTTTTGCCGGTATTGGTGTGGCCCACCACAGCGATGTTCAAGGGTGTGCGTTGAGCCATTGCGCGGTTTCTTGTTCTGAAATGTGAATGATCGACAAGCCTAATTTTTTTAGGCCTTGGCGCCACAAGTTAGTGTGTGCACCTTCAGTAGCATGCATCAAAAACACATGATTTTGCTGAGCAAATTTTTGTAAATTATCGATCAGTCTTAAGGTTCCTCGATCTGGCGTTTGCATGGCATCACAAATCATTAATAACTTGTTTGGCGGCCGTTGTGTGAGCGCTTGTAAAACAGTTTCGCGTGAAGCAAGGTTGTCGACAATGCCAAGAGTGACCCATTGATTTGTATGCGTAGAGTGAGAATTAGGCAGGCCTGCAGGGCTCGGTGTGACCCAGTCTGGTAGTGCGCGAAGTTCAATGCCAAGCACCAAAGCGTCTAGCGTTGTATGCGTTAAGTTAAGCGGCTGAATTGTCTCTTGCCAAGTATCAGGTTTACCAGACTCACCCTCGGGCTCAAGACGAGCTTGTACCCGCGATAACCGAGCTAAACAGGCCAGTGCATAGGCATCGGTTGTATTAGGTTTAAGGTAAGCGGTTGTTTGATGCCAACGTATGGCGCTCAATATAAAAAAGAATAAGCGTGGCAACACCCCCCAAACCAAAATAACAGCGATAAGCCAGCGTGCCCACAGCGCGCGAGCTTCCCACGAATCAATTGCTGTGTTGCTGCTTTGCGCAATCAGTGAAGAGTCTGGCAGGGCTAAACTGAATTGTGCAGGAATAGCCCCTAAAAATGATGCAACACGCACAAAGCTTTGTGGATCAAACCAAGTGGTTTCCCACAAAAAGACATAATGTTTAACGCTAAAAGCAATCGCCATACTGAGAACAGAGAAGCTAAGCGCCAGCAACCAAAAGCCATGTGTCAGCATACTAAATAACCAACGCTGAGCCCCTGAGGGTGACGTGGTTTGATGCCATGCCTGCCAAAACAGCGCGGCGTGTGGGGCGCGGGTAAAGCGTTTGAGCGCGTTTTGCACTACGCGGCCAACAAGCCCGCCATGCTCTGAAGACTTGTTACTGAACAACATGGCAAACGCCCACATTAGAAGCGTTAATGTAGGCACCCCTAGTAAGCTCAGTACAACCCACAAAACGTTTACCGGTGCATTCGCTGACCCGAGTACGCTAAACCCTGCTAAAAAACCAACGATTGCGCACCCACCCCACATCAACAGGTTTGCGCCAACAGCGGTTGCGCGTATGGCGTTCAGTGTTGTCGTGAAATGCGCTTGATCACTGAGCGTCTGGGCTCGTATCAGTAACCATTGATCGGGCGACTGCGCTTTTGAAACGGCCAGTCTATTGGCGGCGCCATCGTCAAGCCAACCCTGTTGGGTTTCGGCTTGTTCGATAATTTTATATATTAAAAAGGGTTTTAAACCGCGCATAAACTTGATTGTATGTCGCAGAATTCAACGTGTCTTCAAAGCGTCAAGGTTTGTTAATTTAACGTGGCAACCATTTGACGGGCGTTCACATTATTTTTCATCAGACTCATCAAGGGGCAACAAAAAATGTTGGCTAATACCGCCACTGATTCGATTAATACGAGAAAGATAATCCGTTAAAAATTCATGAATGCCCTGCTCAAAAATTTCGTCAATAGATAAGTCTCTTAGTTCAGACAGCAAGCCTTGTGCCTCAAATTCAATTGCACCTGATTGGGCATTTTTAATGCGACTTAAAATGCTGACTACATCAGAGACGCTAGAAACCAGAGAGCGGGGGTTGTTTAAACTTAGAATCATTAATTCAGCAACGCGTTCAGGCTTAATGGCATCACGATAAACCTTGCGGTAATTTTCAAATGCAGAGACTGAACGCAAAATAGCAGCCCAATAGTAGAACTCGTCTACATCTGTTAATGAGTCGCCTTCAAATTCTTTGGCGGCTACAAATTTAACATCTAGTAATCTCGCGGTATTGTCAGCGCGTTCTAGATAAAGGCCGAGCCCAATAAAGTGATACACCTCGTCCCGTAACATGGTTCCAATATGTACGCCACGTGACTGATGCGATCTGAATTTAACCCATTCAAAAAAATCAGTCGGCGCCACATTTAATGTACCTTGTTTTATTTTCTTTTGTGCCTCAAGCCAGGTGGTGTTGATGCTTTCCCATAAATCAGTGGTCATCGTGCCACGAACCGCTCGGGCATTTTCACGGGCAGACTGCAAACAGCAAATAATTGAAGAAGGGTTTTCGATGTTTTGCACCATGTAATTCATGACATGGGTTGGCGTGATCGTTTCATAATGAGATAAAAAATCATCTGTTAATTCAGACAAATCGAGTAAGGCACGCCAAGCCGCCTCAACGGTTTTTTCTGATTGCGGCATTAATGACATTTGATAATTGACATCGAGCATTCGTGCCGTGTTTTCTGCACGTTCGGTGTAACGTGACATCCAAAATAAATGGTCAGCTGTTCTTGAAAGCATGAGGGTTAAATTCCTTTTTAACCGATTATCCAGGTGTCTTTCGTACCGCCACCCTGTGATGAATTGACTACTAATGAGCCTTCAGTTAGTGCAACGCGTGTTAGGCCGCCCGATACAAGTCGTATTTCTTTTCCTGATAAAACAAAAGGTCGAAGATCAATGTGTCGTGGCGCAATACCCGATTCAACTAAGGTTGGGCACGTCGATAAAGCTAAAGTGGGTTGTGCAATGTAGTTATCGGGTTTGGCTCGCACTCGCGCTTTGAATGATTCAATTTCTGCATGGCTTGCTGCGGGGCCAATCAGCATGCCATACCCCCCAGCACCATGCACTTCTTTGACAACCAACTTATGAATATTGGTTAGAACATATTCAAGTTCTTTGGGACGTCGACATAAATAAGTCGGAACGTTTGACAAAATCGGCTCTTCGCTTAAATAGTAACGAATCATGTCTGGGACATAAGGGTAAATTGATTTGTCGTCTGCGACACCTGTGCCGATGGCATTACACAAAGAAACATTACCCGCTTGATATGCGCGCAATAAGCCGGCTGGGCCTAATGTAGAGTCTGACCTAAACGCTTCGGGGTCTAAATAGTCGTCATCAATACGTCGGTAAATGACGTCAACTTTACGCAAGCCTTGCGTGGTTCGCATAAAGACCACATCGTCTTTAACCACAAGGTCACTGCCTTCTACCAGCTCAACGCCCATTTGCTGCGCTAAAAAAGCATGTTCAAAATAAGCCGAGTTGTACATGCCCGGCGTTAAGACAACGACATTGACGTATGCATTGGGTTGTGGAGAAGATTGGCGTAATGTGTCGAGTAATAAGCTCGGGTAATGTTCAACCGGTCTGACGCGGTGCTGGGCAATCAAATCGGGAAACAATCGCATCATCATTTTGCGATTTTCAATCATGTACGAAACACCCGAGGGGACGCGTAAATTGTCTTCTAAAACAAAACATTCACCTTCTTCGGCGCCATGTGTTGCACGCACAATATCAATGCCTGCAATGTGAGCATAAATATTGTTTGGTACATTGATGCCCCTCATTTGAGGGCGATATTGAGCATTGTTTAAAATTTGTTCCGCGGGAATAAGCTTGTCTTTAATAATGCGTTGATCATGATAAACATCATGTAAAAACATATTTAAAGCACGTATGCGTTGCTGAACACCAGATTTAATTCGCTGCCATTCTTGAGATGTAAATAAGCGAGGCAAAATATCAAAAGGTATGGTGCGTTCAGTGCCATCAGTATTGCCATAAACGGCGAAGGTAATACCGACGCGTCTAAATAACAGTTCAGCTTCTTCATGTCGAGCGCGCAAGGTTGAATGTTGTTGTTCTTTTAACCAATTTGCAATGATTTGATAATGTGGCCTCACACCATCTGGTTGAATTATTGATTGTGCAATATTTTCAGCCGCATTTTTAACCATTTCATCAAAAGCATCGGCACGGGTAGGCATAACCATAAAATTGTTCTCATGTATTCAAGAAGCTGCGTTTCGACTTAAACTGCATCATATTCAATTCAATAATACCAGTGCATTCAAAACATGTCCGCAACTACACCAACACTTCAAACACCTGAAACGACAAGTCAATTAAATGACGAAGTCATTAATCAGCTTGCACAACTGGCTCAGCCGGTTCAAAACGGGCATTTTGATGAATTACGTGACGAAAAGGGTGCAATACGCCCCCTTTGGAAAAGTTTTTTTCATGAAATTGGTGCATCGGGGCTGCAAGGTTTGAATGATTGCACCGAAACGGTGAATCAGCTCATTGAACAAAACGGCATCACTTACAACGTTTATGCTGACATGCAATTGTCAAGGCCGTGGTCGCTTAATGCCATGCCAATGCTTATTGAGCCTAAAGAGTGGTCTCAAATCAGTCGTGGCTTGGCCCAAAGAGCCCATTTGTTAAACGCTATTTTGCAAGATGTTTACAGCGACCGAGCATTATTCAAAGGTAATTATTTACCCAGCGCCCTTGTTTTAGGCAACCCAGGCTACTTACACGCCATGCACGGCGTCAAGCCACTCAACGGTGTTTATCTGCATGCCGTCGCGTTTGATATTGCGAGAGGTCCTGATGGTCAGTGGTGGGTGATAGGTCAGCGCACACAATCACCCTCAGGGCTGGGTTACATACTTGAAAATAGGTTGATCACCTCAAGGCTTTATCCAGACACGTATCGCTCAATGCAGGTTCAGCATATTGGCGCAAGTTATCGCAGACTGCTTGATTCATTAGAATCTGCAGCGAGCGCGATTGCCGATGGTGTGCCGCGTTTTGCGTTATTAACACCGGGCCCTTTTAACGAAACCTATTTTGAACATGCTTATCTAGCGCGTTATTTAGGCATACCCCTAGTTCAGGGTGCAGACTTAACCGTTCGTGACAGCAAGGTGTATTTAAAGACCTTGCAGGGCTTGCAACGCATTCATGGGCTGCTCAGACGTTTAGATGACGATTTTTGTGACCCAGTCGAGTTGAGAGCTGACTCGGCTTTGGGTACCCCTGGCCTATTGCAAGCCGTGAGGGCAGGTCAGGTTGTTATGGCGAACGCATTGGGTACCAGCTTTTTAGAGTCGCCCGCCATACAAGGTTTTTTACCTGCTATCAGCGAGTATTTGTTAGGTAGCCCACTTGAGATGCCATCGCTTAATGGTTGGTGGTGCGGAGAGCCTGCTGCGTGGCAGAATGTTTCCCCCATTTTGCATACACAAGTAATTAAACCCACTTTTGTACCGAGAACATTAGCTCAACATTTTGACCCAGCTATTGGTAGCTTGCTCAGTACCGATCAATTAGAAATCTGGCGTCAACGCATTAATGCGCAGCCCGCTATTTACACAACGCAAGCCTGTTTACCTTTTTCTCAAGTGCCAACTTGGAGCAACGGTGAAATTATTCCCCGCACGGCAATGTTACGGTTCTATGCCATTGCCGGTGCAGATGGCACGTGGCAAGTCATGCCGGGTGGTATGACAAGGGTGGCCTCGCTTGATCCACACATTGTGTCGATGCGCAGTGGTGGAAGCACGCTCGATACTTGGGTTGTGTCACAAGATCATGTTGACACCTATTCCATGTTGCCCAACCGTATTGCTCGCCCACGTTGGCAAGCAGAAAATGAATTGGTATCAAGCCGTTCAGCAGAAAATTTATTTTGGATGGGGCGCTATACCGAGCGTCTTGAAAACACAATTAGAGTCGCGCGTGAATCGCTTGTGTTGCTCAGTACGAACCAGCAAGATACCCAGCCTGTATTGGGTGAAGCAATGAGTGAGTTGGCCACAGTTATGGGGCTGGTTCCACCGCAAACACCGAGTATTGCATCATTACCTTTGGTGTTTGGTGACGCCTTGGTTTCGCAGATTAATACACGTGGTGCTTATGGCATTTTTGACACCGTAGATGCCTTAGAAAATGCAATACGATCTGTGCGCGATAGATTGCCAGCCGAGCATGTTGAAATTCCCGCCCGTATAAAAGGTAAGCTTTTGCAACGCACCAACATTGCTCAAGCGCACGATGTATTGGGTACACGTCGGTCAGTGAACGCCATACAAATGCTTGATGATGTGGAAATTTATTTGGCAGCTTTAGTGGGTTATCAGTCAGATCGCATGACACGTGATTTGGGTTGGCACGTTTTAATGATTGGTCGATATGTTGAGAGGCTCTCAACCATGTCAAATATCTTAAACACTTTTTTTTATCATGAAGCGGTAAAAACATCACGTGGTTTTGATTCATTATTGGTTTTATTTGATAGCGTTATTACCTTTCGTAGTCGGTTTCAAAGGCAACAAGATCATGCCGCTTTATTAGATTTGTTAGTGGTTGATAAAACAAACCCGCGTGCAATTAATTGTATTGTTGAGCAGCTTAATGCTGAGTTAATGCATTTGCCTTCGCATGCGCAAATACCTGACAAGCTCAATTTAATACCCACTAGTGCGACGGACGAACCGTCATTGCTTGCCTACGCCATCAGTATGCGGAACATCAGCAATCAAATATCAGAACAAATTACAAGACGCTTCTTTGTACATGCAGAAGAAAGGTTCTTTTCCTCATGATGCGCATTCAAGTTGAGCACGATACGATTTATCAATATTATCAACCCGTTGAGCTGGCTCATCACTTGGCATACTTGCAGCCGCTCAGTAAAGGTTGGCAGCAAGTTATTCAGGCAAGTCTAAACATTACACCGACCCCTGACTTTCAAGTTGTTAATGAAGATGCTTTTGGTAATAAACGCACTTTTTTTAATTTTGTAAAACCTCATCAAGAACTTATTGTTCGATCAAATTGTGAGGTGTTAACCAAGCCGCGTTACCTTGCTTTTGAGCCGGCTAAAACGACGTTATGGCAAACCGTAAAAAGCGCCATGATCTACTCGCTTGAGCAGCCTTTTGCGCCCGCGTCAGAGTTTATTTGGCCCAGCCCTTTTGTGCCTTGGTTACGCGACCTGCACGACTATGCCATGCAATCTTTTACCTTTAATCGCAGTATAGGTGAAGGGCTCGTTGAGTTGAATCAACGTATTTTTCAAGATTTTGTTTATAACCCTCAAGCAACAGAAATTCATACACCCCTTGCTGAAGTCTTTACACAACGTGCAGGAGTTTGCCAAGATTTTTCGCACATTATGGTCGGGTGCCTACGCGCGATTGGTTTACCTGCACAGTACGTTAGCGGCTACTTATTAACCAAGCCACCAGAAGGGCAACCCAAACTACGTGGCGCTGATGCGTCGCACGCTTGGGTTAATGCCTATTGCCCAGGCGCACCGGGGGGGTGGCTTGAGCTTGACCCCACCAATCAAGCCATCGCTGATCTAGGTTACGTACGACTGGCCTATGGCCGTGATTTTGGGGATGTGTCGCCCTTGCGCGGTTTAATTCGTGGCGGTGGTGCTCACTCATTAAGAATAGAAGTCACGTCGCAAGAGATCGAATTGACCTGATCAGAATGATGACAAAAATCACGAACCCAAAATTTTATTTAATCACTCTAAGCTTTGTATGCGTGCTAATGGCTGGGTGTCAAAACAATGTTTATTATCATCAATCACCCAATCGACATGTCATTGTTTTAGAGGGGCAACGTATGAGTGTGCTTAAACTGAACGATGGCACATGGGAAGT
The DNA here is from genome assembly GCA_945883615.1 of Bordetella parapertussis. Lineage (GTDB taxonomy): Bacteria > Pseudomonadota > Gammaproteobacteria > Burkholderiales > Burkholderiaceae_B > Algicoccus > Algicoccus parapertussis_A. The sequence continues at coordinate 28,362 of CAMCYB010000016.1, forward strand.
GGCCGGAGGTCATGTGAGCTGGTCTGAAGAGGCACCGGCTTTAATTGATAGACAGTTACAAGCGATTACGTTGGTGTCAGGCTGTACAGTTGTGAAATCAACGGTATTTGAAGCAGCCGATAACAAGCCCCCTAGGCTCATTGCGCAAGTGAAGTGTAAAGATGACTGATTTGCCTTGTATAAATAACGATAAATGAATAACGATAAATGAATAACGATAAATGAATAACGACAAATGAATGACGACAGACAAATATTTGTGCCGCCTTCGTTTATTGCCCTATTTGTACCGCCAGGCAAAATTAAACCCATCGCGCCGCGCGAAGAAATTGAAACCCGATACGATTATTGTGAAGACCTCGCTCAATTGCTTTTTGATCAAATGCGCGACAAAATGGCAGAGAACGGCATACCCGTTGATATGGCCTTATCTCGCATAACCCCCGTATTAAGTGACCCGAGTTTAAATTTAAGTGAAGCTGAGTCGGCATGGGTGTTTTCGCGTTTAACTGAATTATTGGAGCCTTTCTCATGCCTCTAAACCATCGTGTTTGGGTTGATCAAGCTATTCGAAAAATTGAAGCAGATTACTTGCGCTCAGCTGATACACATCTTGTGCCAATTCAGTTGCCAGCCCCTTTGCATCACCCCAATATTGATATTTATTTTAAAGATGAATCAACGCACCCAACGGGTAGTTTGAAGCATCGACTGGCACGATCACTTTTTCTATATGCGTTATGCAACGGTTGGGTTAAAAAAGACACCACAATTGTGGAAGCCTCATCGGGTTCAACAGCCATCAGCGAAGCTTATTTTGCAAGATTATTGGGCTTACCTTTCATAGCCGTGGTACCACAAGGCACAGCACAATATAAATGCGATCTGATACGTTTCTACGGTGGGCAAGTTCACTTTGTTGAGCAGGCTAACCAAGTACACCACGCCGCCACAACCCTAGCGCAAGAGACGGGCGGGCATTTTATGAACCAGTTTTTATATGCAGAACGCGCGACTGATTGGCGTGGTAATAACAATATTGCTGAATCAGTTTTTGCTCAAATGCGCGGCGAACGTTTTCCCCTGCCTACTTGGGTGGTTGTGGGTGCGGGTACGGGGGGGACGTCTGCCACCTTTGGTCGGTTTGTTCGTTACCAACGATATGCAACACAAGTCGCCGTGGTTGACCCAGAATTTTCAGTGTTTACAGCCTATCACCAAACCGGTGATACAACCCTGCAATCACCTCGAGGTAGCCGTATTGAAGGCATTGGTCGACCATGTGTTGAAGCGTCTTTTATTCGAACTGCAGTTGACCGTATCTTACCCATACCTGATCTTGATTCAATTGCTGCCATGCGCATTCTGTCAACTTGGCTGGGACGACACGTTGGCCCATCAACCGGTACCAATTTGATGGGCGTGTTGCGTTTAAGCCAAGACATGGCTGAAAATAATCAACAAGGTAGTATTGTGACCTTGCTATGTGACGCCGGTAATCGATATGAACATTTGTACGATGACGCGTGGATAGAAAAAAACTTTGGGCCGGGCTTGAATGAGCGCATACAAAAGATTTCAAGTGGACTCTAGATCAGTGGCCATTAGAACAGTGGCTATAGATCACTCAGGGCCCGTTGCAACCTCTGCGCCCTCTTGCGCGCACCACTCGCTCCAAGAGCCGGGGTAGAGCAAGGCACCTGAAATACCCGCCACTTCAAACGCCAGTAGATTGTGGCAAGCAGTTACACCCGAACCGCATTGCATGATGACATCAGCCCCAGAGCGGTTAGCAATTAATGATTCAAACGCTTTGCGTAGCGCTTCAGGTGATTTAAATAAACCCGTTTCATTAAGGTTGAGTCTGAAAACATGATTGATTGCACCGGGTATATGGCCACCAATTGGGTCAAGCGTTTCGTTTTCACCTCTGAAGCGATCAGCACCCCGAGCATCAATCAACACATGTCGCTTTGACTTTAAATTTGCTTTGACGTCGGCATAGTTAACTGTACTCACCAGAGGTGGCAAAGCAGAAAACGACCCTTTCTGCGGTTTAGCGGGGGCCTTGTCAGTACAAGGTAGCCCAGCAGCTTGCCAGGCTTGAATGCCACCATCAAGTACGGCGACAGCACTGTGACCTAACCAACGCATCAACCACCAAAGACGAGCCGCATACATACCCCCTGCGTTGTCATAAGCGATGATTTGCGTATCATCATCAGCACCAAGTAGACGCATGGCTTGTACCAGTTGCGCTCGATCAGGTAGCGGGTGACGACCATTTTTACCTGTTCGTTCGCCACTTAAGCTGTCGTCTAAAGAGATGAAGTGAGAGCCAGGTATGTGCGCCGCGTTGTAGGCTTGCCTGCCTGCCGACGGGTTAGATAACTCATGACTGCAGTCAAGCACCAACAGACGACCTGGTTCGCTAGCCAGTAAAGTTGATAGCGTCTGAACATCAATGATGGTAGTTAAGGGGTTCATATGTCTGTTGCCTTTGTCTTGTGACTATACTGGCATCATACGCAATAATTTTTGTTTGCTATACCTAAAATATGATTGTTTTTAAAAAATGAGAGGCGCTCGTTATATGCATGACGCCATGTGGAAACAGCTTTTCGCGCAATCTTCAAGACCGCACCTGAGTTTGCAAGGTCAAATTCGAGAAATGCTGGTAACCGCCATCTTAAATGGCATCTTGTCACCCGGTGCGGCTGTCGCATCGAGCCGCGAAATGGCTGAACAACTTGGGGTCGGCCGTATCACAGTGGTTTTAGCCTACCAGCAGTTAAGCGATGAGGGCTTTTTGGTTTCGCGCGAAAGGCGTGGTCATTTTGTGAGTGATGACATACTGAAGGGCACAATACTTAAAAAAACGGGCGATCACAGTTATCAAAAAAATCAACCCAATCCCTCGCCACAACCAACAAAAAAAATAAGCCAAACCGATTGGTATAAACGCTTTTGCCTGCACCCATCACAACAACGCAGTATTGTTAAACCCGCTGATTGGCAACAATACCCTTTTCCCTTTCTGTACGGTCAACTTGATCAAGCCTTGTTCCCTACGGCCGCATGGCGTGAAAGCTGCAGTAAAACTTTAAGTGTGCTTGACATAAAAGAGTGGGCACCCGACCTGATTACGCGTGATGATGCTTCACTCGTTGAACAAATTAGAACCAAAATATTGCCTCGCAGAGGCGTTTGGGCCGGTGCCGATGAACTCATGGTGACTGTCGGTGCGCAGCACGCGTTGTACATGGTGGCCGACTTACTGGTTAGATCAAAAACCCGGGTAGGTATTGAAGACCCCGGCTACCCAGATGCACGTAATATTTTTACAAGCCGTACGCAAAAAGTCGTGCCACTGCCGATTGGCCCATGCGGTCTAATCGTTCATGAAGGCTTAAAGCAATTTGATTATTTATATACAACCCCAAGTCATCAGTGCCCAACGGGTGTCACCATGCCGCTCGCGCAGCGAGAGCAATTACTTGATTTAGCAAACCGCCATGATTTGATTATTATTGAAGACGATTATGAAAGTGAAAATAGCTTTGAAGGTGAGCCCATACCAGCATTAAAAAGCTTAGATCAAAATGACCGCGTGATTTATATTGGTAGCCTCACTAAAAGCCTGGCACCGGGCTTACGAATTGGTTTTATCGTAGCAGCACCACAGTTGATTGAAGAACTCAGAGCGTTACGCCGTCTCATGCTCAGACACCCTTCAACTTTTATACAGCGCACGTTGGCTTTGTTTATTTCGCTGGGCCATAATGACTCACAACTTAGACGCATTGCCTCTGCCCAAAAAGAGCGACATGCCTTATTAATACAAGCACTCAATCGATACGCCCCACAATGTACGGTTGTGCCCGTGAGTGGGGGTGGTTCGTGTTGGTTGCGTTTACCTGACTCTGTTGATGCGATAACACTGGGCATTGAGGCGGCAAAAGTGGGCGTTTTAATTGAACCAGGTCATGTATTTTTTATGGCGCACAAACCGCCAGGTCAGTTTGTACGATTAGGCTACCAGTCAATACCGGCATTAGCGATTGATGAAGGTATTAAAAGACTGGCACAAACAATTGATGCACTGAATTAACGCACTGAAATAAGCTCGCTCAGGCGCTAGATCTCATCAGAAAAGTGTTTCAGACGTACTTATTTTTTTGCAAGTTGAGCGCAGAGCAAAAATTGACTTAATAGCCCATCAGTTTAGGTAACCATAAAGACAATTGTGGAAAGAAGGCAATCAAAATCACCGTGAAAGATGACACCAATACGAAAGGCCAAACTTTTGCCACAATGCGTTCGACTGATTCCCCCCCAATACCCGACGCAACAAAGATATTTTCACCTAATGGTGGGGTTTGAAAGCCAATCGATAAAGCACAAATCAAGACAATGCCCACGTGCGTCGGGTCTGCCCCCATCAAGAACATGATCGGTAACAACACGGGCACTAAAATCATAATGGCCGCAAGCGTTTCCATAAACATACCAACAAAAAGCAGAAACAAAATAATTAACAACCAAATGATGTAAATGCTGTCAGTCATGCTAAGTAACGATTCAGCTAAAGCCCCGGGCATGCGTGTTTCAACTAACAGGCGACCAAAAGCGGTTGCTGTAAATAAAATAAGTAATACGCGACCGGTTATCCAGGTGGTGGTTCGAAGCGCTGCCGTGGCTGCTTTAAATTTAACCTCACGGTGAATAAAGATACCGACAAACAAGGTGTAGAAAATTGCCACAATGGCAGACTCAGTTGGGGTAAAAAGACCCGTGTAAATGCCACCTAAAATGATCACAGGTGCCAGCATTGACCAAATGCCGCGCCTCAATGCCACTTTAAGGTCTTTACCCGACCAACTATCTGACAAACCACGATACCCTTTTTGACGTGAAATAATATAATTTACAGCGATCAAGCCTGCGGCCATCAACAACCCAGGTACGACGCCTGCTACAAATAGTTTGGGAATAGACACCGAGTCAAACTGACCAAACTGCGCAATCGCTTCGGGTGGCGCAGTCATGCCCATGGCTGATATACCAAAAATCACCATCGGTATTGAGGGCGGAATAATAATACCTAAGCCGCCTGATGAAGCAGTCAACGCAGACGCGTAAGCCTTGTCATATGAGCGCTTGGTCATGGCTGGAATCATCAACATACCCACAGCCGCGGTGGTAGCTGGGCCAGAGCCTGAAATGGCCCCAAAGAAAAGGCAAGCCAAAATTGTGGCGGCACCTAGGCCACCAGTCATAGGACCTGCCAATGATTCAGCAATATCGACTAACCGCTTAGAAATACCAGCAGTTTCCATCAAGGCACCGGCTAAAACAAAAGCGGGTAAAGCCATCAAGGGAAAACTACCCACTGAGGTAAAGGCCATTTGCACCAGCGTGATGGGGTTTTTACCCAGTACTAAAAAAGCGAGCATCGCTGCGCCGCCCAAAGCCACCGAGATGGGTGTACCAAGCAACAGCAGTATAAAAAAACCGCCAAACAGTAGTTCAGCTACAAATGTGTCCATGTCTCTTCTCTTGCAGTCTTTAAGCTTGTTTAGCTGACTGTTGTTTTAATTTTTCTAATACAGCGGTTTCTGGGTCAACTTGTTTAACACCCAAAAAGAGGGTGGCATATAGATTGATCAAGATACGAATAGTCATCAATGAAAATGCAATGGGTAAAATCATGTACAAATACTTCATGGGTACGCCTAGCGTTTGTGACTTCCAAAAGGCATTCATAAAAACAAAAATAAACTGATAACTTAAGTAAACAAAATAAACGTTAAAGGCAACCCAAATGAGGTCAGATAGAACCAAAGAATACTTACCAACCCATGCGGGAAAGTATTTAAACTGAAATGTCACGCGGTTGTGGGCTGACATTTTGGTAGCCACAACAGCACCCAGGTAGGCAAACCACACAAACATATATGTAGATAATTCCTCGCTCCAAGCGAGAGAGTGATTAAAAACCTGACGAGCAATAATCTGTGCAAATAACAGCACTACAAAACTGGCTAGCAAAATTTCACAAACCACCGTTTCGACGTTATTTAGTTTTTTAAGAACGAAATGAATTCTCGTCATGGCGATTTGCTCCTGATGAGTTATCGCAACACGCTGTTAAAGCCTGTTGAGTGACGTCACAAATGAGTTGCATGTAATAGGGTCATGCAAAAATGCTTTGCCCTATACATGTTAGTGACAGACCTGTAAAAAAGAAGCACTGACTTTTTTACTTAAAAAAAGTCAAGTCAGTGCATTCCGCGTTAACTGAGTTAATTAAGTTAAATCATTTGGTACCACTCACTTTACATGAGTGACCCAAAAATTAGAAGACTCATCGTTTAAAGAGCTAAACGATTTAACGACCCACGGCTTTCAAAGCTTCGTCAAGCTTTTCTTTACCGCCAATGCTTTTGTAAAACTTAGGCCAAACTTGCGTGGTTGCTTTACTGATCCATTCTTTTTCACCATCAGCAGGGGCTGATATTTGCATGCCACGTGCTAACAAGTCTTGCTTCATTTTGTCTTCGGTTTGTTTTAACCAAACAAAACTGTGCTCGGTTGCCTCAGCACCTGCTTCAAGAATAGCTTTTTGAACATCTGCAGGTTGTTTTTGAAAAACTGATTCGCTCACGATCAAAGGCTCAAGTGAGAACACATAGCGAATGCTGGTAACGTACTTTTGCACTTCATAAAACTTCATGGCGTAAACAGTGATGTAAGGGTTGTCTTGACCATCGACCACGCCTTGTTGCAAAGCGGTGAATGTTTCTGACCATGCCATGGGCACAGGGTTGATGCCCCAAGCTTGATAGGTGGCAATCATGATTTCGTTCTTAGGTACGCGAATCTTTAAACCCTTTAAATCTTCAAGCGTGGTGACAGGTTTTTTAGAGTTGGTTAGTACACGAAAACCCGTGTATGTCCAACCCACAATGCGTACCTTAGCGTCACGAATCGTATTAGCGGTGAGCTCTTTTGAAAGTGGCCCAGTCGTTAATATCTTTGCGTCTTCTGCACTTTGAATCACGTAAGGCAGTGTTAAAACGCCTAAGGTGGGTGAAAAAGGTGTCATGTTATTGATGGCCAAGACTGAGAAGTCAAGGGCACCTATTGCCGCGTTACTGACAGTGTCTTCTTCGCTACCGAGTTGGCCGTTAGGAAATAAATCAACGGTGTCTTTGCCCGCGCGTTTTGCTTCAAAAGATTTTTTAAAGAAGGTCGCAAATTCCCACTGTGTGCCGCCTTGTGCGTCACCCACTGCAACTTTAAACGTGGTGGCCATGACGCTGGTTGATACCAGCGCGCTGATTGCTAATACTGAAAGTGCTAATGTTTTCCTGATAATCATTTTACGTCTCCAAGGTGCAAGATTAAATTCGAACTGTTAACGAGCTAAGATCGTTGGGCGATCTTTTCTAAATGCATTTTTGACCGAGATTTTGCCATCGCGGAAAGTAAATACATCGACCATTCGAGCCTCAATGCGAGTCCCGTCAGATTTGGTACCGGCAAAGGTGCATTCGGCAACACCACGGTCGCCACATACAAAATAGTCGCCATCAGACCATGATGCATCGGGGCAGGTTTGCCAAGCTAAGGCTAACCCATCGCGCAGTTGCGCTGTGCCTTTAAAAGTGCGACCCAGTATGTCTGGTCCGCCTACTGAGTGAAACGTGCAATCGTCTGTCACAAAAGTCATGAGTGCTTCTAAGTCATGATCATTCCAAGCCTGTGCAAAAGCTTTTAGGGTGTCAACGGAAACGGTGTTTTGTGATGAACTCATCTGTGAACCAACCTTTATTTACTGTGTGTTTTGATCATGTATTAAGTGTTCTTGTATGTATCTTAGTAAGCGTCCAGCGAACACATATTGCCAGAACGCATGATTTTGATTTCGGTTAAGCAGCAACAACTTCAGGTTGCCAGCGATGTGGCAATAGTTCTTCGATCTGACTGGCTTTCTGCGTGGGCAGTCGAGTCAGTACATCTTTGA
>CAMCYB010000017.1 GCA_945883615.1 Bordetella parapertussis
CGCTTTGGCTATTAGGGGGCATCATTTTACGAACGATGTTGTCTTTAAATTCAGTGCTGTAGGTTGGCATAGCAACTTCACTCCAACCGCCCCAAAAGATTAAGAAAAGAAATTAAAAGACCGGACAACTATTGTGACAGAGGGGGCCACTGAGAACCGCTGCTTGAACGGCACGATTCAGTATGTGTTGCGAAAACACCCACTTTGTAATCAAAATCATGTGTTGTAACGCCATAACACTTATGGCAAGCATTAACAAACCAAGCAACATGGCTGCACCAGATTGTGACGGGTCACGTGCCTGATGCCTAAGCATGCTTTTGATTATTTGAAAAATGGGGTGCCATGAAAAGTGCCAAAACTTAAGGGGCCGAACCACCCCCATCAGCACCAAATGCCCGTAGGCTTTTTGCCCCTTTTTGTGAAACGGCTTGACCCGCTGCACGACGGGCTGCTTGTGAAGCCTCGCTACCGTCTTCGCCAGCAAGTTCGCTGGCAATAGCCGCTGTTTGCGCGCGAATCACTTGCCCAAACGATTGATAGACAGCAATAGCCGCGACAGCGACCAATGCCACAATGATGATGTATTCGGTCATACCTTGACCGCGTTCATTTGAAAATTTAGAGTGATCAGAGATAAACATAAGACGCCTTATAAAAAGACGCTAGTGTGCTGTTTAAAAGTGATCAATTCAATTCGTGCTTACCGCATAGCGGATTCGTGTGCAGGTATATTTTTAACTGTTAAACCGTTTTGCTTTGAAACGATACCGTTTTGCAACCAATTTAATGAAATGGGCCAAAGTGTATCTTTAAATCGATCGTTAAAAAAGGAAAAATGGCCGATAGAGGGGTGATTAATAGATCTAGGATCAATGCGAACATGGTGACGCTCACTGCTAACGTAAAGGTCTAACAACCTATTTAAAGCGATAGCTGTACCAAATGGGTCGTCTTCTGCCCCAAACGCCATCATTTGAGCCTTGATCTGTGCGAACCGTAATTTAATGATGTGCTGTTGATGAGTTGATTTAACGATACTGGGTATAAGATGCTGACCCATTCGGGCCCAATTTAGCGCAACGAGTTTTGGTGTGTCTTCCATCCACCCAAGTCGTTTAGCGGGTAGAAAGCCCATGGTGGTCGCAATCAAGGGCATGATTACATGCCACTTTACAACCATAGCAAATTTATGCGCAGGCAAATAATCTCGCCAATATGCTTGCTGTGAACCCATGCTAAAAACGCGACTAATTAAATAATTTGAGGGTGCTAGCCCAATCAACACCCCACCGATTGAATGCCCCACAACTAAAATTTTTTGATGTGGAAATCGACTAGCAGCCATTTGCAAGACAGCCTCGAAGTCTTGTTCACCCCAAATAACCCAGCTTGCTTTAAAGCCACGCAATGATTTAGGCTTAGATGACCCAATACCGCGATAGTCGTAGGTAATGACATCAAAGCCTTGATCAAATAAATATTGGGCAAAGCGAAAATAGTATCGGCATTGCACTGAGGTAGCGGGGTTGATGATGACAACATCGCGGTTTTTATGATCAACCGTTGATGCAAGTGTTGCGAGTGGATCGAGTGTTACGTTTGGTGCGTGTGGTGCGTTTGGTGCTAGACGCCATTCAAAACCATTAATCTCATAACCATCTTGAGTTTTTATTTTGAGAGGTTGAGTCATAAGACTTACTCAAAATCTATCTGTTGAGTGGGGTGGGCCTGAGCAAATGCTGTCAGCTTTTCACAATGATCAGAGATTTTTTTTAAGGTAGGAAATTGATTCGTGTCGATCTCAAAACGAATAGCGCTAAACATTTGTGGCACCAGCATACAGTCAGCCATGGTCACCTGGTCACCGAAGCAATACATGCCTCGTGTCGGGTGTTGAGACAAATCTGTATCAAGCGCTTTCAAACCGATTGTTAACCAATTTTGCACCCATTGCAGTTTTTGTTCTTCACTTAATTTTAAAGTTTCCACCAAATATTTTAAAACTCTTAAATTTTGCAGTGGGTGAATATCACAGCAAATAGCTAAAGATAATTGACGCACGCGGGCACGACCCTCTAAGGTCGCGGGCATCAATGCAGGTGAAGGGTATTTTTCGTCTAAGTATTCAATGATGGCCATCGACTGGCTGACTTGAAAACCATGATCATCAAGTAAGGGAACAAGTTGCTGCGGGTTCATTTTTCTATATTCATCTTTAAATTGCTGACCGCCCTCTTTCATTAAATGAACAGGAATATAGCGATAGTCGAGCCCTTTAAGATTGAGTGCAATACGCGTTCTATAAGCCGCTGCGCTTCTGTAGAAATTATATAAAACGAGGTCTTCGTCAACGCTTGTTGAGTTTTTTGAAAATGTCATATCAATGCTTCCAGTGGTGATTTGATGAGCAAATTAATAGGTCAAATAACAAAATAATGAATTGTAAAATTTTTATTTTTCTAACGAGGAATAAGTATCTTTTGCCCTACATTGACTTGATTATTTTTTAGATTATTTAAATCTTTTAATGTTTGGATGCTGAGTTGATATCTGTATGCAATGCTAACCAAGGTTTCACCAGAACGCACTTCATGACCCTGTGTTTTTTGATTTCGATTGACTTGAACTGTCGCGACCAATGAATTAACTGAGGTACCTGGTATGACCATGTTTTTGGCTATTGGCAGTAATCTTATGTTGCGATTCAACTCATTCGCTTGACGAAGCGTGTCAACTGAAACATTAAACTTATTCGCAATGGCTTGAATACTTTCCCCCTCACGGGCATTGTATTTTTTCCAACTTGTTAGGTCGCCTTGATATTCTGCTAGGTTGGCTAAGTAATTTGGGGCTTTTTCAATCGGCAAAATGATCTCTGTATCATTATTTGCCATAATCACGCCTTGATTAAAGCCTGGGTTAAGCGCAGTGAAATCTTCTATTGGCATTTGAGCAAGCTTTGCAGCCACAGCTAAGTCAATATCTTGATCTTTCTTAATACTAACGAAGTAGGGTTCATTGTTTATGACTGGCAAAACAATAGAATACCGTTCTGGGTTAGAAATGATGTTTTTAATGGCCTGCAGTTTTGGAATGTAATTTTCGGTTTCTTGTGGTAATTTCAAATTTTCAAATTGTTGAGTTTTACCTGATTTGGCAGCTTGATTCATTGCACGTTTAACAGAGCCCTCACCCCAGTTATACGAGGCAAACGCCAGATACCAATCGCCCTGAAAATTAAATAAGTATTCAAGATAATCCAGTGCGGCATTGGTAGAAGCAATGGGGTCTCTTCGCTGATCTCGCCACCAGTTTTGCTCAAGCTTAAAGTGAGTGCCCGTACTTGGAATAAATTGCCACAGCCCGCTCGCCTGAGCAGAGGAAAGTGCATTAGGGTTAAAAGCACTTTCTACAAAAGGCAATAAAACTAATTCAGTTGGTAAATCGCGCCGATTAACTTCGTTGACAATATAGTAGAGATATTTGCCAGACCTATCGGCCATACGTTGAAAATACTCTGGCCGAGCAGAGTAATAGGCTACCCATTTGTCGACCAAGGGGTTACTGAGATTGGGTATGGCGTACCCTGTGCGAATGCGTTCCCAAATATCATTAGAATTAACTGTTAAGTCGACGGTGCGGCTATTTACCTCAGCCAGTGTATTTTTCTGAGTAGGTTGGCTCGTACACCCTATTAAGGTAACAAGACAACATAACAAAACGCCATTCCAGTATCTCATTGATAGTTATAGCCCCTCAAAGCTATGGCGAACCTGAGGGCCATATTGGAACTAACAATGTACTGCCTTCAACTATTTTGTCACTTTTGAGATTATTTAAAGATTTTAAAATCAAAGGATCAACTTTATATTGTCTGCCAATTGAAAATAGTGTTTCGCCTTTTTTAACAACTATATCTTTTGTGGGTACAGATTTTAGCGGTTCAACTGGCGGTAACGGGGGTTCGATTGGCGCAGGTGGTGGATTAACTTTTTTGTTAGCTTCATTTGCTATATATTTAGGCAGAGTCATAGAAACGTCTTGATCTGCAACACCTGTCCAACATCGTCCGGCTCGAGCGGGAACGATAATGTCCATTCGTGAAAGAGCTGATTGTGTCGAAGGTGATGTTTGAGCCGAAAGATACTCGTAATCTTGAGCCAGTTGCAAAACAGATTCCGCACCGTCCATGTCATAGCGAACCGTAATTTCAGTCACACCTAATTCATCAAGTCGGCCTGCTGCAGCCGGAAAATCGTTAGGTGTAAAAACACGGGCGCCATCTTGAAACTCTTCTAGCAATGTTGGAAGACCCATTGAACCGGGGTAACGTTTGGTTAACGTTAAATTATCTATTTTTAACTGTAACGACGTTTGGCCACATTGCTCAGGTGACCACGCAAAACTATTGCTAGACTTCATATTAAGATTGCTTAACTCTATAGATTCTTCAGCACACTGAATTGATAACGTCGCTGAGTAAGGCAATGCTTTGGCACTGGCATTAACAGACAAAGGTAACGACGAAAGAGAAAGCTTTGCACTTTTGGTTGTTGACGCTTTAGCGCGTTGTTCTCGAACCAAAGTGCCTACTCTGCTTGTAACGGCTTGGTTCAAAAAGTCAATAAAGCCAGACGCAAAAGGCAATTTGTGTCCATTAAAGTCAGTAATTGAAAATGTACCGCCATTACGATTGATAAAATATCGATTTGGACCGTCAACAAGTGCCCAAACGGAACCATCTTTACCAAACAATTGTTCACTGGCTTCTTTGGGATTAATAGCTAACTGACTTTTCCAAATAACATTCGTGTCCCAATCTTGTTGCACTTGACATGATGCTTGCTCTAAGTTGTAAGTAATTAACGCATTAATTGGCGCAGCAATAACCTTCCAAATTGCTTCATCCCCCGCCTGGTTATATTTAGAATCTTTTCTAAAATTTGCTAGGCTTTGAGATAAATCTCTTAATTCAGATACTTTCTGAATTTCGACTTTAGTTGCACCCGAAAAATAGTTACGCGCACTTTGAAAGTTTTGTTCTGGCCCCGCTAACGCTAAAGCGGTTGCTTTTAAAAGTTGCTCTTGATAAGTTTGAAAAAGATTAAGATCTCGTGTTGCACCAGAGACCGCCTCTGGCAGCAACATTGACCCTGAACCAATAGATCTGCGAATGGCGCCACCTGCAACGCTATTAATAGCTGTCACAACATTCATTGTGTTTTTTAATGGCGAAGTGCTTTGTGCTTGGTTTTGTAAATCGAAATAATAGCGAGCAAAGTTAAGCCAAGAAGGGGAATTTGCCTGTTCAATACTAGAAAATTCGGAATTTAGACGACTAAAGAACAAATAGAAGGGGCTCGTTTTAGTGCCTAACGATTGGATCAGTTCTCGCCAAATGGGCTCAATACCCACTAAATTACCAGTACCAGTAAAGCCCGAAGAAAATGATTGCCAGGCGTCAAAACGGGCTGACAAATACCAGCTACGAAAAATATCAGTTTTTGTTATAAATTCAGGACTGTTTTGCAAGGCTTGCTGCAACTCATTTAAAAAGCCGTTGATCTCTTTTTCACCGCTAAGTGTTAAGCTCGGTTGAATTTGAAGGTTTTGGTCAGTAACGAGGTTTCTGTTCCAGAAATTACTCAACGTTATGGCAGACGAAGACACATTAGGCTGGACATTAGCCCAATCAGTCAACCACGCCATGTGAGGTGATTTAAAAATTTCGTTTGTGAGCAATTCACGCGTATTTTTAAGGGTTAATTTAAGGTATGGGTCTGACGGGTCTGACCATCCAATTGATGCACTAATGAGTTCATCAAATTGATCCTTTAAAATCGAACTTATACCCTCTTGATTTTTCAAAAAAAAGAGCGGAACTTGTGGCATGGCATTAATTTTTTCGAAGTCTGCACCATTAATGCGCGCTTGAACAATATTAATATAGCGAATGGCGCCTAAAAAAGTATAGGCTTTCATCACAGAATCTGATGAATTCATACCCCTTTCAACCCTTTTATTAAGACCTAAGGTATTTGCCTCAATTTCCCTAAATCTTTGAATAAATGCTTGTTTTAATTCTTCTTCTACTCGTCCAACCTCAGGGCTAAATGCAAGCCATCTTGTTTGCCAGTTTTTTTCTTCTTGCAATAATAGCTTGACGACAACCAACAATGCATCAAGATCACGCATGATAGAACCAACTTTTGAGTCATCATTTACTAGAGCTTGGGCAAACTCTTTAGGAATCGATGCTTTAAAACGACTTACCGTGTTTGACGTTGTAATAAATGAAATAGTCAAAAAAATAACAAAAGCAGAACAAACAAGTAACCATGCCATTAAAGCCATATTGTGAGTGACTTTACGCCAACGACCCACTATTTCGCCTGGTAAATAAACATAGCGTTCTTTGGGTAGTATGCGAGCAAACACATCATGAATAAATAAGCCCTTTTTACCTTCTTCAGAGCCGGCCTCAACATTTTTAACATTAGGCAAAATAGTTTTTAAACGGCTGGGTAGTGAACCCTCTTGACGCCCGCTCGTTAAGAAAAGCCCTCTCAAGTAAGGGTGTTCTAAGTAAGGGTTTTCACCAAAAACAGTATCAATAAAAATCTGTAAACCGGTGCGTAACCGCTCTACTTCGCCAGGAAACATGAGTATTTCTGGAGACATCGACACACCGCGAACAGCCATATCAAGTCGCATGGTGTTTAACCGTTGAACGATCGTATCGATTGCGCTGTTAACAAAATTATTTTCGTCTCTATGATCTGATTCATCTTCAGACAAATAACCCATTGCTTCTTGCGACTCGGTATTTGATAAATTTTCAGCCCAAGACATGAAACCGTAAATTTGATCTGCCTTGGTTATCATGATGTAAATGGGAAATCTTTTTTCGAACATACGCATAAGATGATCTATGCGTTCTCTAAGCGCTCTTCCACGAAGCTCAAGCAGTTCAGCATTGCCCATTAACAAATCATCTGCAGAAACAACGAGCACTAAACCGTTAAGCCCTTCACCCGATCGATATTTAGTAAATAACTCTAAAAGGTAATTCCATTCCTCTTGATCTTGTTCAACCCCATCTGGTGAAACATACCGGCCAGCCGTATCTAAAATAATGGCTTGGTTAAAAAACCACCAATCACAATTTAAAGTTTGTACAATTTTTTTTGTTTCAGCAGTTTGCCGCAACATACTACTTAAGCGCGAGCGAGTGATTGCAGTTGTTTTACCGGACCCTGACTCACCTATGACCATATACCAAGGCAGCACGTAAAGCGGGTTGCCAAAGTGCCGCAATTGCGACTGCTTTAACATATCAATAACTGATATCCATTTTTTAGCTAACGCTATTTTAAAATTAGCGGGCTCGCTACTGATACGAACAGCTGATTTTTGTGACGCTAAAAGTTTATATTTTGATCGAGATATAAGAATAAATCGACGTATTGCACTGATACCAAAATAAAACCCCAACATACCAAAAAATACAGCAAAAATTCCCCATGTTGGCCATTCCATAGCCAATACAAAAAGCCAGCTAAAGGCTGCCAAACATAATAAAATAACTACAGCAAGAATAATAAGAAGGGTCGACTTCATAGCTTCAACATTTGCGTAATACTGTTAATTTTTTGAGTTAAATCGTAGTTAAAAAAAACCGCTAAAGCAAAAATGAAAAGAATCGGACCAAAGACTTTTAGTAAAAAGAGTCGTCTTTGACGAACCTTTTTTTTAACCTGGTTCGTTTCTGTTGATAAGACTCGGTAAGCTTCAGGGAATAAATGATCTTCGCTGGAAAGACTTAAAATATCTTTGTTTGGGCGAACCATTTTGTATTGATCAAGCCGCAGTTGAATAAGCGCGGGGTCATTCGGATGTTGACTATAGCGGCCTAAAAACCCCATAGACAAACATAAAACAAACAGTTCTCTTAGCTCATCGTCACTTTGCGAGAGGGCCTCAAGACGATCGTAAAAAAGTACACCAGCAAGACTTGTTGAAAATAATTTTTTTTGTAACATCAACGGCCGCCAATCATGCTTTGCCTTCCAAGCAGGCAAATTACCTAACCGTTCATCACACCAAGCTACAACAGGAAATAAGGCCTCACGAAAGCGTTCAAGAGGAATTTCGTCTGATAATGCTTGTGCTCGCGCATCAAGGATCAAAGTCTGCACCTGCTCATGAACGACTTGAGCATCTGGGTTAACGAACTGCTCAACACTTTGAACATAAGCCATCGTTGGAATGAAAAGTGAAGGCAACAGCATGTTATCCCCTAGTTATTGCAATGATTGCTTTCAAATCTTCGGGTGCGTCAGGCCAATATAGCGCGATGTGACCTTCTGATTCAACGCGTTCCCAAGCTTCACTAACTTGTTCAATACGAAAATATCGAGCATCTGCACGCCGCGGTAGACCCTGAGGCGGCCCTGTCAATTCTATGAGCTCTAAACCCGGTAAAGCGTGGTCAATTAAACCGGGAAGTTCGGTTGTAGCGGCCATGCGCGATGAAGCTAAAAATTGCGACATATCGAGATCGCGTGCGGTCGCAGTTTGTATGATGAGGAAGAAACGGTTTCGGCTACCAAAATACTCGGCAGGTATTGATTGGCTGTAATACCCATCGTTGAACGACAACACAATGCGATGTTCTGGGCCAACTGAGATCTCAGCTAACAATTGAGAAATAAGGGCTTTGGCTTTATCAAAACAATACGCAATGTTTTGATGGTCATACGTTGGAAGACCATCATCACGACCCACTTGACGACCGTAGAGGTCAAGACGATTTGAAAATGTACTTAACTCACCAACACACATGCGAAGGGCACCGTAGGCGTCCCATGGGTGGACTGAACTGGACTCTATGAGGTGAGTGAGAGCGGGAACGTGGCGGTTTAAAACTTGAACGGCCTGCATCATCATAATAAAATTTGCATCAATATTTTCCACGCCTGAATTATTGGGGCTTTTGTATTCATCTAGTTGTCGTGCTCTACCCAGTAGATCGTCTCGTATGTCTCTAAGTACAGTGGTCAAATATGTTGAGGCACTCACTGAACAAACGGCAGGAACCCAGTTTTGAACGAGCCTGACCTGATCACTTTCTCGAGTCAACTGCGCAATAGGAAAAAGGTCGTAATCATCTAAACTTTCTAGTTCATTTTCAAAAAAAATCTTAACAACGTGCACAATAGTTGGCATCACTGCATCTGAGTTGTGGCTGTATAAATCTCGCTGTTCAATCGGGTTAGACAAGGAAGCAAATCGTGTTTGTACGCTTTCAAACTGACTCGTTGAATCAACGACTGTTACGTTGGCAACAGCTTGTGAAAAACGGCTAATACCAACATATACATTCAGACGATCATCTGTATCGGTCCAAATTTTGTCAAATGAACGGGGTGAAATAAAGGCATTGCCAGGAAATTCGATATAGGTTTGATCAGGAAACAAAAGTTTAAGTTGTCGAATTTCAAAAGCTCTCACACCTAGTGCTTTCTCAGATAACGACAACTCACTCACACCCCAAGGGTAAGAACTAATCATACGGGTTAGGGGTTCGCGACAGAATTGCTGATGCATTTCTAAATGCTGAAAATGCTGAGGCTGTAAAAATAGGCCTTGATGCCAAAAAATGCTTTGTCGAATATCCATTAATTTATTACCCTCATTGGCCTAATTTAATTACCGCGCTCGATTCTTGTGCTGATTGTTTTAAAACGTCAGGTGATAATTTAATTTCTAGGTTTGCATTACTTAAAGGCACCTTTTCAGTTGCAACTTTAGCGTCAGCGTCATAAGTCAAACTTTCAGCATTTACAATGCTTTGAATACCGAGTTGCAACCGTAATGCAAGTACTGCTGGTTCTGCGGTGTAATCTTTTAATATCAAACCGCTTGATTGAATGTTTAGCGGTATACGGAAATAGCGGGCTGCGCCTGATGGCGTAAAAAGATAGTAACCCGCCAAAATACCGACATATTTTGAACCTTGCGCTCGATCAAGTTTTAATAAAACTCTTGTGTCGGGTTGAATGACATAGCGATCAAGTTGCAAAACGCCTTTTGGCAAGTTACCCGTTGCTAAAGCCTTAATTAATTCGGCTTTGTCAGTGAGTAGTTTGATGAAAACTTTTTCATCATCAAATTGCCAAATACCGAGTGCCACAGTGTGAGACTGATTTGAATAAAAATTCAAATCAATATCTGATGCAAGCTCAAGTAAGATACCCTCTTTTGCATAGGGCCATGTTACTTTTGCTTTTGCCTCGTCTTTTTTTTCTGTGGTTGACTTTATACCTGAAGATGAACAACCGAAAAGAAACCCCGTCAAAAAAACAAGTAAGGTTAAACGTTTAAACCGGTTGATCATAAGTGTTTGTCATATCAATGTTGAGGCTGTATTATGCAACGAAACACAGGTAATAAGCAGATTATGACCGGGAATAACTCAATTTCAAAACCCGTATTAAGCCTTCTTCTCGTGACGCTTTTTTTGTCACATGAGACCCATGCTCAAACAGTAACGGGTAAAGTTTTAACCATTACTCAAGAAACCTTTAGTGCAAAGACTAAACCTCAGGTTTGCTGGGAAAAGATCATCACAGGTGAGCAAAAAGCGGCCAGTGAAGAGCAAAATACACCATGGCTTAAGCGGTATTGGCAACCTTTACTGGGCGCTGCAATGGGCGCCCCAATCGCCTACACTTTTACAGCAAATTATGGGGTAAATAGTCAGAAATGGGTTTGGCCAACTGTGGCAGGCGGCGCTGTTGCCGGAGCCGTTGCTGGACCTGGCTTTACGGGTGGTGCATATGGTCTTGGCGTCTTGGCTTATGCCATATGGCCAGCTTCATTGCCCCTCACTGTTGGTTTTAGTCTGGCCGGAGGCATCTTAGGTGACATATTGTGGAAAATGATCTTCCCATCAAAAAAGCCAGAAAAAGTTGCCCCTGGCGAATATATGGCAAACCAAGAGTTTTTTATAGAAAAAACGTGCACGATAGAAAATAAAATTACTTACACAGAATCAGGTTATCTTATTAAATACCTATACAAGGGTAAACCCGAAATAGCGCGTGTTAAATACTACCCAGGTCAACAGGTCGCTTTAACTTCAGCGGGTCGGCCCGTCGATGAGCTTTTAGGTGAAGTAAAGACTACCCAAAAGTAACTAAGACTTGGCTTGGGGTTGTCATTGAACCGAAACAATTTCCCTTATTTGATTTAGTTGGGTCAAGCATTCGAACAGCAGGTTTACCTTTTAAAGTCACCTTTGAACTACCAGCCGTGAACTGGCACTCACCAATAAACGACCCAGAAATGATTCCACCCTCAACCCCTGGTTCATCGCCGCTACTAATCGAAATCTTTGAATCTAGGTTCAGCGTGGGGCAACCACAAACCAATACTTGCGTGACAGTCGGCATTGCCATCATTGTCATAGCGATATTGACATAGGGAACAGGTATTGAGGGGGCTGGTGGTGCCGGGGTTTTGCACGTATCTAAATAGCAGATGATCTCACCTGCTTGAATGGTTGCTGCATACATATGAAACCTCTTTTTATTAGCCTAAATCAATTTTTTTACCATCGATGCGCACAAAACCCTTGGCTTGGGTCGTAACATGTTCAGCATTGATTTGATGGTGACCCTGAACGCAAACACGTACGCGCCCTGCATGCGTTTCATCTAGCTCATCTACTTTACGCCAACTGTTTCGAACGCGAGAAATGGCTTGATTGACATGAGTTGTTAAGGTTTTTACTGCAAATGTAGCCCTGACTGCGTGAGACTCTATTGACTCTGACCAACTTTGCAAATGTGAGACCTTAATGGTTCCGGCAATAGCGTTCACATCAATTAAGGTCGCGTTGAGTGAAACAGACGCGATACCATAAATTGATATATTTTCAGCTCTGATGGTTAACTGCTGTTCGTTAGTTTCTAACGATGCGCCACCTGGCAGACGTATTTTTGACGTGGCCTCTTTGCTACTCACCAACACAGCTGTAATAAAACTCACATTTTCAAGCCCGGCATCAAAAATCAGTACCGAGTCACCCAATTGTGGCTCGATCAAACAACTTGCTGCGCGTTTTAATCTGATTGTGTTGAGTTCTTGAATAAAAAACCAGTCATCTGCTCGCCCTGTTACCGTGGCAATACGCAGCGCATTGGCTGGCATTTCAGCAGAAGTCTTGGTCTGCAATGTATTAGCAATCATGATGAAGGGTCCGGTTGTGCAGAGTAATTAATTATGAACATTTTAAATAGTTAATGATTGATTAAGTAAAAGAAACATTTAATCATAAGCAATCAGTAAAAAAATCAATCGGGTATTTGCCATTGCTCAGCTCTTAAACGAAGTTTGTCTTCTTTAATACAATATACAAAATTTGATCCATTCCATAACGTTTTTAAGTCAGAAATATCAAACAGTATGCACGCATTAAATGAACTGTTTGTTAAATCACTACCCTGAAAATTTGCTTTAGAAAAATCACAATACTCAAATGTCGTTTTTGGAAAAATAGCGCTAGACAGATCTATTTTTGTCAAAACACAATGCGACCAGAAAGCATGATGAGCCTGCGCACCTTTCATATTTGCAAGCATAAAATTGGCGTGATGAATTTGCGTTTGATCAAAGTTAGCGCCTGACAAATCAGCCATTGATAAAACAACATGAGACAGGCTAGCATTAGAAAAATTACTTTGGGTTAGTTTGGCTTGATCAAAGCTTACTTGATTAAGCGACATACCAGAAAAATCTGCACCACTTAAATCAGCATGTGCAAAAAGTGCCAAAGTTAAATCGCAATCAGTAAATTTTTGTTTTGCTAACTTTGCTTCTACCAAATAACATTGTTGCATTTGGGTTGATTTAAAAACTGCTTCACTTAAATCAGTTTTTTGGAATGTAGCGCGTCTTAAAATAGCTGCTGTAAAATTTACTTTTTCAAAACTGCAATTTACTACACTGGCTTGCTCAAAATTAGCATCGACTAAGGTAGCTTGGTCAAACACACACGAATCAAGCAATGCAGAATGCCAATCAGTATTTGTCGCAGAAACTTTAGAAAAATCAGACGCTTTCGCTTGTAGGCCCTCAAAATGAGCCCCATCAAGCTTTGCTTTTGAAAGATTAACTTTCAACATACTGCAATCTAAAAATGAGGCATTAAACAAGTTTGCTTCAGAGAAATCACAATTTTGAATATCTGCTTTATCAAATTGACAGTCACTCAAATCTGCACCACTAAAATTAACACCCTGTAAGCGTAAATCTTTAAACGATTCACCCAAAAAAGAATGCCCACTGAAATCAACATTTTCAATGATGCCATTTACTTCATAACCTAGCAGCGCAGACATGCTGTTTGAGTTAGTCAAGACTACACCTCAATTGTGCCAAGTTTTTCAGCCAAAATTGTTCTAGCTATATAAGAACCGTTCATGCGAACATTCTCAAAATCAGTATCGAGAAAATTTGCCCCATAAAGATTACAGGTCGAGATGTCTACATCAGACATTTTTGTTCGTGCAAAAGAGCCTTCCATAAAATTGCTCATTGAAACATCAGATTGTTGAAGAACCGCTTTGTCAAAAACCATGCCTTTTGCCACAGCACGTCTCATCGTCACGTTTGTCATAACGGCTTCTGAAAAATCTGCACGGTTACCCGTCATACGATCGAAGTTTGAACCACATACATTTGCACCGACCCAACTGGCTTGATCTAAATGAGCATCACGAAAATCGGCATCTGTCGCTTGAGTGCCTTTATCAGCGCTACTGTCAGAGAGGTCTGCACCTGCAAACTGAACCTTATGTAGTTTTGCACAGGAAAAACTTGCGTTTATACACCGTGTTTTTGATAAATTTGAGTTTGATAAGTCGGCAGCTGTAAAGTTAGCTTGAATTAAATTTGCACCCATTAAGTTTGATTGCGCCAGCATCGCACCGGTAAAGTCTGCCTTATGTGCTGAGGCATTGACAAGGTTGGCGTGACGTAACTGAGCACCTGAAAAACTAGCGCCTGTTAGGTCAGCGTTTTCAAGAACCGCATCGGAAAAATTAGCCAGTGAGCAATCAGACCCCGCTAAAGTGGCATCTAATAAGTTAACGCCATGAAAATTACACTTGCTTAACCCACTCATTACAAAGCTTGTTTTAGATAAGTCAGCCGCTGCAAAGTTAGCATCAGTGAGGGTTGCACGATCAAATTTTGTGCCAACCGCAACACTACCTATAAAGTTAGCACCCATAAGAACTGACCCAGAAAAATCTAAACCAGAGAGATCTAGGCCAGATAAATCAGCATTCAGTAGAATTAAATCACGGCAACTTTCTCTTGCAGCTTGTCGCGCCAATATATCTTTACGAGCCAGTCTTGCTGTTGCAAAATCAAACGTAACGGGCTCTTCTTTTTGGGGTGAAACGTCAGCATGATGTGCTGACTGAGCAAGGTCTTTTATTTCATCAAAAAAACCTGCCACCCCACCCTTTGTCTGCTCAATGACCAGCGCAAGGGCTCGTGTCTGCGGGTTTCCCTTAAGTGTTGAAATGATTTGAGATTCAGGAATTCCCGCTGCAGACATCTGAGCCACAAAGATCTCGCGTTGCTGTTCAAGTTCAGAGAGCAACTGATCAAGGTCTTTTTTATCTTCTTGAGGTGAGACTATTCCCGGTGCGACTGTTCCCACTGAAGCGTGAGTGCCTGCTTCACTTTGCTCACCATTAAGTTTTTTAATGAAAGCATCAATGTAATAATCAGCGGGTTTAGCGGGTTCATCAAGCCGTTCAATTTCTGCACACAAACCCAATACATCTCGCCCTTCTGGATCATCAACTTCAATGACGGCTCTAAATAGCGCTATGCCTGTCAAAAAATCAGGCATTAAAAACACGGTTTCAAGGCGTGTTTTAGCTTCGCCAGTACTCTGCTGCCCGTTTGGGCTGCTCACTGCGCCAAATAAACGCACACGCAAGCCAGGTAATTTGGCATTTAGTGCAGCATAACTTGGGTGCATATTTTGAATACTAATCGCTTCGTTACCAACCCAATAACCCTGACCGAGTCTTTGATCTTCTGGTGCAACTTGAAAAAAACCAATATCAGTATGAACGGGTAAATGAGGCCAACGCGTTTTGACCCAATTGTCATCAAAAGCACCTAGATACTTTGTTCTTTGTGGCATGTCAGCATACAAAGGCCAAAACCCTGCGACTGAGGTTTTACTAGAAGTTGAAGTCATCAAGTCATTGGGAAACTCGATATTGGGTAATTGACGCCGCATTTCACCTGTTGGCTCTTTGACAACATTTGCACCCTTACCGTAGGGATTCATCGGAAAAGTTTCACCACCGAAGGCATTTTGGGGGGTGATTGGCATGCGATTAAACGTGCTAGGACGACTTGATATGCCTGTGGCATTAAAGTGGCGGTCACCAAAAACAGCTAAGCATTTATTTAAATCGCCAATTGATACAACAGCTGAAGTAGGTTGAGGCGCTTGTGCCGAGGGTAAATAAGCGGCTCCGAAGACGATATATTCACCCAACAATTTCGGCCAACCTTCATCGTAAATTGAATACCCCTTCATGGCAGGTTTTAGAACGTCCCAAACAGGTGACTTTGAATCGGGTGCTGGCTCACCGTCTGGATGAAGATTAAATCTAACCAAAACTGCAACTGATAAAGAATATTTTTGTGGTGCTAAAGAAAAGGCTCGGTAAGTGACTTCAGATGCAGGTGGGTTAAATATTTTCACATAAGCACCTTAAGATTACTGCCATTTATAGCGACACCACCCGCGTCAACTGTAACGTTGCACGAACCAAAAGAAAGCTTTGCACTTGAAGATGAAATTACCACTTTAGAACTGGTACTTTTGTATTCAAGTGTGCCAGATGAATCTGACAAAATCAGACTGGTGTTAGACCCGACCGAACCTTTAACCTGACTACTTTGCAACTGAATTGAACCCGAGCCACTACTTTGGGCAGCTTCTAGCGTCATAGTTGATGAACTCATATTGACTGAAGTATTTGACTGCCCGTTTACCGTTTCAAGTGAATATTGCGTTGCTGTTTGAGATGAGGTTGACTTTTCACTACTTGATTTTTCTGTTGTCGTATTAATGACTGAAGCCGTTACAGCCAATGTGGCATTGCTTGTTGTGGCCTGAACCGACACGGCTGCATCACCACTAAAATTTGATACTAAGTTATTGGTCTTAGTGAATGCCCGATTTGATGCATCGGCTGAGAGCGTAAAACCTGCCGGTGACATAAGCAAACCGACAGAACCATTTGAACCATTACCGCCAAGGGTACCTATAAATGCGTTTGATTGATCGGTAATAGTCAAAGCAGAATACGGGTTCATTTGCTGATAAGTTGAAATAATTTTTGGTAAAACATTTTTTGTAATTTGATCAACAATTGAAGCTAAGTCTGTACCGAAACCCACTGCTTTATCAACACCCAATTCACCGTCCTTTTCAAGGTGCAAGTCACCCACTGAACTGGGAATAACTGACCGCACATCAGCAAGGCTAGTTGCAATTTTTGAAGCTTTGGCAAATACATTGTCGTTTACGTAAGAATAAAGGTCGTTAAAAACACTTGCGTCTGATGAGCCCGCCGTGATGCCAAATGATTGCTCATAAGAACCGCCACCCATTTGTGCAACATCGATCGCCATTCCCTTTACGTATCGTAAATCATCAACTTGTTGAAGCGTTGTGCGTGTATCTAAACTTGTTTGATTAACCTTAGCCAATTGAAATGCTGAGTCTATAGAAGCAACAACATTATTTTGATTACTGCCCACATAGCCAAGACGCTCGCCAAAAACCAGGCTAACCATTTCGCCTATATGCTCTTCATAATGTGTACCATTTGATATTTTTGCTAAACCGTAATCTGTTGCCATGTCAGTCTTCTTTAAAGGGTCAAGGTTTTAAAAAAATTTATCTTTTCTTAGGTTTTGACCCGTTCAATTTTTGAATTCAAGTAATTGATAAATTTACCTAGCTTCCCTGCTTTGGTTTTGGAAAATGCCCCATGTAGATGTAATTTCCACCCGCAGGTGAATGAATCGTAATACCTTGTGTCGCGTCATCATCTTCTAGCGTAATTAAATTACCAGACACTGTTTTAAAACCATTCGTTTGCGAGTTTTGATCAATCACCACGTTAGGATTTTCAGAATTTGCAGCACTGCCAATAATGACGGGTTGATCGGGATCACCCCCTGAAAACGTCACCAATACTTCAGTACCCTTAAGTAAGGGAAAATGCATGCCATGACCGCTACCGGTATAGGTTGCGGCTAAGCGAATCCAGGCTGAACCCTTATTGGCTGCTTTGTCAGATGAATCAAATAGAAATTGCACTTTGTATTGACCATACTCATTTAACTCTGCTGTTTTGCCAGACCCTTCGCTGTCAATTACCCCACTCAAAACACCAGAAATAGTCGGTTTAAATGTTACCGACTCAGCACGATATTGCTGAGAAGCACGTATGGCTTTGAACTTAGCAAAATAAACAGTTCCTGTTTCACTTTGGTTAAAAGCAGTTGTTTGACCTGACAATACAACACCGACTTGAGAGCCACGATGTTTGATAGATGTTATTAAAAATTTATCATTGCATGAATTTTGATAATGACTTGATAAATTAATAAAGTACCCTGACCTTATGCCCACAGCAGGTGATTCACCATTAAAAATTTCATATTGACATTCTATTTGTTGTGCGCGAACGGTTGCTAAACGGCTTGCATCTGATTCTGTTCGAAGGTTATCACCGTAAAACATGACTTGCCCCGTCTGACCGTTGGTCACACTCGCTTGCGCTTTGAGGCCATCAGCGAGTGACGCTTGCCTATAATCAAAGTCTTGAACAACTATTGATGCTGAAACTTGACGAAGTTGCTGTGAAAAAGCAGATACAGCTTGATCAAGCTGAGCAATTTGAATGTTTTCACGAGGGGTATAAGAAATCGCTAAAGTTTCAGCTATATGGGCTTCTTTGTAATCAATGATGGCCAGTTGTGCATTATCTGCGTTTTGTTCAAAGTAAAAATACAACCCTTCTTTTTCCATCAATCGACAAATGAAGTTTAGTAAGCTTTCTTGATATTGGCAAATAAAGCTTCGTTTTCGATAGGCCGAAGCATTTTTTAAAACCACTTTAAAATCAGAATTTGAAAAACCATTGTCTCGCAAGATTTTAGAGATCAAATCTGGAATTGACAGTTCGTCTAAATAAATTTCATTGATTTCAGTCAGTGACAATTTCCAAATTGCGGGAACAAAAACAACTCGGTAAAACATGTATTGATCAATTTGACCAACCTGTTCCACTTCACACAAAATACCATGATAGGGTGTGTAAACTGAACCTGTGGTTGTTCGGGTTGCAAAGGTTGCTGAAGCGTTCAGTAAGTTTTTTAAATCAACCTGCTGTGAAGTCGTCACTAATGTGATGTCAAAACTAAATAGCTTTGACAACCCCTCTTCACCCTCAAAAGAAATTACATCAAAATTAGGTGAGTTTGACGCGGTTGACTTGAACGCAAATCGTATTTCATCGTTTAGACCATCGAAAATATTGGCCAATTGCGTCTCCGTAGCATGACAACGTGAATAATTTTTTTTAATAAATGCGCGTTAAAGTTTGAAACGATAAAACGAGAGTAAAAAACGAATAAAAAATGAATACCTATGCATATATTTTTTGATTTCGTGTGGGTAACTCAAAGAACGTTTTAACCGAATCATGATAAGTGTTTGGCAATAACCAAGTGTCTTGACCTAACTGACTCCATTCCTCGCTGGCTAACTGGCTTGATTGAACATGTGTTTTATTGAGTGACAGTTCAACCCGAACAGGTAAAGGTTCAATTAAGTAATAGTCTACTAAAAAACGCAGTCGTTCAAACTGAATACCACCAGGCAATAAAGCACGAAACAATTCAGTATCAACCTCTTCTAGACTAATGGTGACACCCCCCATAGATTGACAGTGTGAACCTAAGTGACTGGTTTCACCTAAAATACAGGCTTGCACACCCAACAAAAGTTTTTGATCTAACGGTATTTGAACCATAACGCGCTGTAATTGTTTAACTTCAACCACAACACTCGAAAAAGTAGCTTCAATAACAGCTTGTAGGCCAGCTGCTGAGCGAATTTGTTGACTATATAAAGCGGCACAGTTTAAGAGAGATGAAATACCGGGTTGTTTTAAATAACGTTTAGGTTCAGGTATACCAACAAGAGAATACAAAATGTCGAGCATTCGAGAATCTTCAAACTCAATAACTCGAAGGCTTACTTGAGGCTTTAACCACGCACGAAAAAAAAGTGGATACAAAGACTGAGCAAAAATGTCTAAAAACTCTCGATTTACCCCAAAACCATCAGACTGTTGGTGTAACAAATCTTCTGTGTAAAAAGTGGGTAAAGGTGAGTCGACACCGTATAGGCCAAGAAAATTGGCTGACATTCGGTAGCCACCCCCATCTTTAGCTTCAATACTTTGAATATCAGATTTTGGAAAGCCTAAACCAAGTGTTGGGCGCGTACGAAGTGCATTTGTTGGGGAAGTACCCTTTGCGTTTGAAAGCAAACGCAATAATCTATTTGCCTGAAAAAAAGAATATTGGCTACTCTGCTTGAGCAACCGATCATTTAAATCAACGGCTTGTTGCCCAACATTGGTGGCCATTTAAATTCGACTCCTGTATTGCGATCGGTTAATTCAAACTGACTGTATACGTTAATCGTGGCGTAACTGGCAAAAAAACGGGCTAACACACACCCCCAAAGATACATTGAGCCTATGGATGACCAGTTAGACTGATCACATTGCATCTGTATGGATTGACCTTGAACAACAGACCCACGGTAAAGTCGAGTTTTAGGCAAAACATGTAAAGCCAAAATACCGTCAATTTGACGATCATTCGCAGCACGCGACGCGTGGTCGTTAGTTCGAAAACCAACATAAAGACGCAATATTGATCGCAGCGTTTCGATTGACCCCAGTGACATAAAGTTCATCGTTGTGTGCCCAATAAAAGCCCATAACAGCGCCTCATCTGTCAGCACATCTACTGCACCTTTAATAGGTGAAATATTTCGAAATGAACAACGTTCTGGCGATGAATTGGTAGGCCGGCACACATCACCGAGCCTAAGTGATTCAGGTAGCCAACGATTTGTGCAGGTCATTTCGATTGACAACGTTTCAACGACGGGTATGGTACCCGTTGGGTAAGCAACAGAAATAAATGTTTCGACCCAGTCGCCCGTGTTCGCTTGTCTGACTGTCGTGCGGTAGTAAGATTCGTGATGATTAGAACCAAATTGAAAAAGTGAAAAAGGTTGGTATTTAATTTGTTGCGCCTGCCCCTGCCTGACACCTTTGACAGAGTCTAAAGAATAGATCTGATGATGCTTTCTAGACAGCCCATCGGGCAAAACTAAATACTCATGGGTTTCGTGATCTAAGAGAATAGGCTCAGCAGACAAATTAAAAAGGTTCAAGGCTGGGGTGACGTGCAAGATAAAACTTGTGGCACTTAATAGGGGCATAGCGTGAGTAGATTTTGATAACCGAATTTCAATTGCAAAAACCTCAGTCTCTACAACAACATTTTTCTTGTTGATACCGACAAATTCTACAAACAGGAATTTTTCAGGAAATGACAGCAACTCACGTATTAGACCGAATGCAGGAATTCCGTTTTTGGGAAGTGGGAGCAGCGGTTCGTTGAACCCAGGAAATTGAAGCGAACTTGAAATATCAAATCGATTGCCATGCCCATCAACTATAAAAATACTTTTTGTTAATGTTTGCAGCAACATCATGATGGTTGAACCGGTATCAGCCATTTCACCAACGAACAGTCTGATGATGTCGGGCAAATCTACGCCACTTGATGTGGCATTGGCTTTAAACTCTAAACGAATGATTGAATCGCCCGACGGAAGCTGATCGATTTGTGCACTATTGAGCACAAGTTGGTTGACTACAAGATCAGTAGATGTTCGAAACTTGCAACTGACGTCATCGACCGGGTTAGACGCTAATTCAGTTCCCGCTTTGATAATGGCAGGTTCTTTAAGCGAAGCTTTCGGTTCAAAAACGACCATTGTGGCCGCTGGAACAGGTCGCAGAATTTGTGGCTCAAGCATGCCAGCAAGCTCTTGTGCAATTTCTGGAAACTCATCGTCTAGTTTTTGTAATGTCAAACCGTTTAGGTAAGCCACACCTTCAAGCAAACGCTCAACATCGGGGTCGCTCGAAACGGCACCCAGCGAAGGGGCAAGAGCTGGATTGGCACGCGCAAACTCTTGTGAGTAGTGTCGCAAACGACGCAACTCAGCAGCATAGGTAGTCTTAAAATCAGTTGCCATCAATTATCATACAAACATAAGGTCATTGAATAGCTGTAGATGTTACATGAGTTTTATACAAAAAAATAACGTTAAAAAACACCTTTTTTCCTTAACAGGGCAAGAAAATAGCTCGTATCTTTTGGTAAGTTTGAAATGACTGTCAATAACTAACTTTTACTGACATTTCAGTTATTGCAGTCAATTTAATAAGTATTTTGTCAGATCGCCGTGCGAACACTGTGATATAAACAAAAAAATGCAAACTACACATCAGGATTGTTAGCAATAATGCAACCAAAAAAGAAAACCAATAAAAAAAACCCATTTGCTTCACTTCACAAATACATAAACCATTGCGATGTTGAGAATTCTAAATTTTTGAAAAAATAAAGGTTTCGTACTAATTTAATTAAATATAAGTTAAATTTTGGTGGTAATATACATTGAAAATAAACAAGTCTTTTGTAACAACATAAATATTTACTCACTTAAAAAAGCTTCCTACCCATTTCTTATTAAAATTCTTTATCATAAGCAAATAGACCTTGTTTTAAGTGTTTAATTTTAATTACCTATAAACCCTAGGAGTAATCATGGTTAGCGAAGGTTCAGTAGCACCCAAAGAACGAGTCAATATTACCTACAAACCCGCAACAGGTGATGCACAAGCTGAAGTTGAGTTACCGCTTAAGGTTTTAGTTTTAGGTGACTTCACACAAAAAGCAGATGACCGCCCAGTCGATGAAAGAAAGCCCATAAATATTGATAAAGACAACTTTAACGATGTTTTAAAAGCGCAAAAACTTTCAATTGATTTGACTGTTCCAAATAAGCTAGTTGCTGATTCACAAGACAATATGGCAGTAAGTCTTAAATTTGATAGCTTAAGAGACTTTGAACCCGACGCGATTGTTGAAAACGTTCCTGAACTGAAAGAAATCATTGAATTGCGTAATGCGCTGAAGTCTCTCAAAGGGCCATTGGGCAACGTACCTGACTTTCGAAAAAAATTACAAGCGTTAATCGATGATGACGCGACACGTGCCAAGTTACTGGCTGAACTGGGTATTGAGAAAAAATAACTTAAGGCGATTTTAAATATGAATGATGAAACAAAAAAACAAGAGTCGTCTGCAAGCGAAGCCACCAGTGGCTCATTATTAGACGAATTATTAGCAAGCTCTAAAGTTAAGCCTGGTGGTGAGTCATACGACATCACTAAGCAAGGCATTCAAACTTTCATTGCATCACTTCTAGAGCCAGGTCGAATTACTGACAAAGTGACGGCTGGTTTAGCTGATGAAATGATTGCAGATTTAGACAAAAAGCTTTGTCATCAGGTCGATGAAATTCTTCACAACGCTGATTTTCAACGGCTTGAGTCTTCATGGCGGTCATTGAAATTCCTCATTGATAAAACGAATTTTCGTGAAAACATCTATATTGAATTATTAAACATTAGCAAAGATGATTTGCTTGCTGACTTTGAAGATTCCCCTGAAATTACCAAATCAGGTTTGTACAAGAGCTGCTACACCGCTGAGTTTGGTCAGTTTGGTGCTCAGCCTTATGGTGCCATTCTCGGAAACTATGAGTTTGGCCCAGGCTCATCTGACATCAAACTTTTAAAATACAGCGCATCTGTGGCCGCAATGTCGCACGCCCCATTTATTTCTGGTGTCAGCGCAAGCTTCTTTGGCCTTAATGACTACACTAAATTACCTGACCTTAAAGATTTGGCTTCTATTTTTGAAGGGCCACAGCACACCAAGTGGAAAGGCTTTCGCGAAAGTGATGATGCCCGTAACGTGGGTTTAGTTGCCCCGCACTTTTTATTGCGTACTCCCTACGGTAACAATACAACACCTGCTAAAAAGTTCAACTATGAAGAAGGTGTCAGTGAAGGTCATAACATGTTTCTTTGGGGTAACGCCGCGTTTGCCTTCGCGTCGCGCTTAACGCAAAGTTTTGCTGATTACCGTTGGTGTGCAAATATCATTGGCCCCCGTGGTGGTGGTACCGTTGACGATTTGCCCATCTACAAATACGAAGCAATGGGTGAGATTCAAACAAAGATTCCAACAGAAATGCTTATTTCTGAACGTCGCGAATTTGAATTGGCTGAACAAGGCTTTATTGCATTAGCTATGCGTAAAAACAGTGATAATGCTGCCTTTTTCTCAGCTAACTCATGCCAAATGCCTAAGTTTTTTGGTAACAATAAAGAAGGCAAAGAAGCCGAGACCAACTATAAACTGGGTACTCAATTACCTTACCTTCTTGTTGTCAATCGACTCGCTCACTACATTAAAGTGTTGCAACGCGAAAACATTGGTACGTGGAAAGAACGTGCTGATCTAGAAAACGAACTAAACGACTGGATCCATCAATACGTCGCCGATATGGACGCCCCAGGACCAGAGGTTCGTAGTCGCCGGCCTTTAAGATCTGCTCAAATTGAAGTGAGTGATGTTGAGGGCGACCCAGGTTGGTATCGAGTAACCATGAAAGTGCGGCCTCACTTTAAGTACATGGGTGCTTCGTTTACCCTTTCACTTGTTGGTAAGCTCGATAAGAAATAATCTTTTTTTCATCATAAAAATCGACGAACCTTTGTTAAAGGTTCGTCAGTTAATTTTGTTTAATCCATTACACTTTTAGGAGCATTTAATATGCCAATGCCAGGATATTTTTCACTTGTTGGTACAAAACAAGGCAACATAGAAGGCAGCTGCGAAATTCAAAACCAAGTCGGTAAGATTTTAGTTCAAGGTGTTGACCACACCATTGAAATACCGCGTTCAATTCAAACTGGTTTACCGACAGGTAAGCGCATTCACATGCCGCTTATGATCACTAAGACGATTGATAAGTCTTCACCTAAACTGTTTCAAGCCTTAACTTCTGGTGAGCAGCTGACATCAGCAAAGCTTGAGTACTATATGATTTCAACCGGAGGTCATGAAAAGCTTTACTACACGGTTGTACTAAAGCATGCCATCATCACGTCGATCAGAAAGTACTTCCCGACAGCATTAGACTCAAATAATAAAAACATTGGTCATATGGAAGAAGTTTCTTTTACTTACTCAGTAATCATTGAAACGTGGACGCCTGACGGCATTGAAGCTCAAGACTCTTTTTATAATCCCAAGTAATAAAAAAATGAAAGCAATTAAAGCGTAGTCATTTATGGTTCAAAGTCGTCTCTTAGAGCGAATGTTGCACACCGCACACCCCCATTTGATAGCGGGGGTGGCTTCTGAGACATTGCTTAGACAGTCAATCGTTCGACACCTCACCCGTTTGCTCAATACAAGACGAGGTTCAGTCCCTATTGACTTAGAGTATGGTTTGTCTGACATGAACAACATAGCAGGCTCTCTGTCTATGGGAACATCAGAAGAAATTTGTGAAGAAATTATTTGGCAAATTAAACGCTATGAACCTAGACTTCGAAACCCAGCACTGACTAGTATCAAAGAAGAAAATCAAATCATCACACTCAAATTTGAACTGAGTGCCCAAATCGTTCGTGACGATTCACAAACGACGGGTGATGTTTTTTCAATGTATTTGCGAATCAATTCAGCAGGTCAAATTCATATTGAAGCGCGACGAGACAGGTAAGACCAAACCTAAGATTTTCAACTTTCACTAAGGAAGTGATTAACCCATGCAAGTTGTCGAATTTAAAGGCTTGGTTGACCGACTCAACCCACCATGCCGCGATGCACTCGAAAATGCAGCAGGTACATGCGTCAGCCGATTACAGTATGAAATAACTATTGAGCACATACTTGCTAAATTGCTTGAGAACCCTAGTGGTGACATTCAACTCATTGCCAAACAATTAGAAATTGATCCGGGTCGCTTATCACGCGCCCTTGATCATGTGATCGAAGAATTTAAAACGGGAAATAATGGTCGCCCACAATTTTCTAGTTTATTACCTGAATTATTTGCTGACGCTTGGTTAATTGCCTCGGTTGAGTTATTTGAAACCAGCATTCGTTCTGGTGCGCTATTTGCAGCCTTTGTGGCACGATCAACCGTTTATGCAAGTGGTGCCTACACGTCTTTATTAAAAGACCTCGACAAAAATAGAATAATGGATGCACTGGCAGTTATTGCCAGCAATTCAGATGAAAATGCGCATGCGTCGTCTGGTTTTGCTGCAGGTGCTAATGAACAAGCCGGTGCGCAAACGGGCAATACTGCCATCGCGCGTTTTTGTGAAGATTTTACTGCAAAAGCCCGTGACGGCAAAATCGACCCCGTATTTGGACGTGATGCTGAAATTCGCCAGATGGTCGATATTCTTGCACGGCGGCGTAAAAATAACCCGATTTGCGTCGGTGACCCCGGTGTTGGCAAAACAGCGGTCGTTGAAGGGTTGGCATTGAGAATTGTTGAAGGCGACGTTCCCGAGGTTCTTAGTGGTGTCAAGATTTTAGGCCTAGACATGGGCGCACTTGAGGCGGGTGCGGGCGTTAAAGGTGAGTTTGAAAAACGGCTTCGCGGGGTTATTACCGAAATAAAGGCGTCAACAACGCCAATTTTGCTTTTTATTGATGAAGCCCATACGCTTATTGGTGCAGGCGGTGCAGCGGGTACGAACGATGCCGCAAATTTACTTAAACCGGCGCTAGCCCGTGGTGAGTTACGCACAATTGCGGCAACCACCTGGAGTGAATACAAAAAGTATTTTGAGAAAGACCCTGCCCTTGCGCGTCGCTTTGAACTGGTCAAGCTAGATGAACCAAGCGTTGCCATGGCCGTTCAAATTTTGCGCGGCCTCAAAGATAAATATGAAGAGGTTCATCGCGTTATCATTCGCGACGATGCGCTTCATGCTGCCGCAGAGCTTTCAGACAAATACATGACGGGCAGGCAATTACCAGATAAAGCCATCGATCTGCTTGATACAGCATGCGCACGAATAAAAGTTAACCTATCTTCAAAGCCAGATTTTATTGAAGATTGCGAGCGTCAACTTCAAATGCTAGCCCGTGAAAAAAGAGGTTTGCTAAGAGATCAAGATAATCGCATTGTCATTGACAAAAAGCGCTTAATTGAGATCGATGAGCAAACTTTAGCATTTGA
The DNA here is from genome assembly GCA_945883615.1 of Bordetella parapertussis. Taxonomy (GTDB): domain Bacteria; phylum Pseudomonadota; class Gammaproteobacteria; order Burkholderiales; family Burkholderiaceae_B; genus Algicoccus; species Algicoccus parapertussis_A. The sequence continues at coordinate 26,561 of CAMCYB010000017.1, forward strand.
GAAAGACCTCAAACTGATGCATGAAAAATTTGATGCACAACTTGCTGCGGCTCATTTAGTGCTTGATTTAAGAAGAAATTTAATTGCTGCAAAAGCAGATACAGCCAGCGAAACGAAGCAAACCGTTATTGATACTGAAAAGTTGCTAGAAGATGCCGAGAAAAAGTTCGAAACACTTCAAAGCACAGAGAAACTTGTATTTATTGACGTATCACCTGACACCATAGCTAAGGTTGTCTCTGATCGAACCGGTGTGCCGTTGGGCAAAATATTGCGCGATCAAGCTGCCGCTGCACTCACGATGGAGAGCACCCTTAGAACACGCATAAAAGGCCAAGACGAGGCCATGCAAGCCATAGCCGAAGTTTTAAAATCTGCACGATCAGGGTTACGTGACCCTGATCAGCCGATGGGAATTTTCTTACTGGTTGGGCCTTCAGGCACGGGTAAGACCGAAACAGCTCTCGCTGTCGCAGATGTGATGTTTGGGGGTGAACAATCGCTTACTTCTATCAACATGAGCGAGTTTCAAGAAAAACACACGGTCAGTCGCTTAGTCGGTTCACCACCAGGGTATGTTGGTTATGGTGAAGGCGGGGTGCTGACTGAAGCGGTGCGTCAACGGCCCTACTCGACCGTTTTACTTGATGAAGTAGAAAAAGCACACTTAGATGTTGTGAACCTTTTTTATCAAGTGTTTGATAAAGGCGTTTTGTCAGACGGTGAAGGGCGAGAAATTAACTTTCGCAATACAGTTGTTTTCTTAACGTCAAACCTCGGGCTTGATGTGATTACTGAGCTTTGTCAAAATGACGAAACCCCAGATATGGCAACCATTACAGCCGCTATTCGCCCTATTCTTTCAAACCACTTTAAGCCTGCCCTAATGGCTCGCATGACGATTATTCCTTTTGTCACCTTATCAAAACCTGTGATGCGCGAAATTGTTGAGCTTAAAGTCAAGAAGATTGCTAGGCGTATGCAGCACAATAACAAGATAACCCTAGACATCACACCCAAAGCAGTCGACACCATTACGGCTCGCTGCACAGAGGTCGAAACGGGCGCACGTAATATTGACTTTATTCTTAAAGGAACTGTGTTGCCGTTGCTTTCAAATAGCCTGCTAGCCTTCATGTCAGGTGAGTCAGACATAACGCACGCCAAGCTTGACGCCACTGAAGACGGTCAATTTACGACAGACTTTAGCTAAGGGTTCTTTCTCATGGTTGATCGTTGCGCATGGATAATCGGAATCGGAGAGGTCGAACCTGCCGTTCAATTAGTTGCCAGACAGCTCAAACCTTACGGCGTAAATATAAAAGGTCAAAAATGGCCTTTAACGCAAAGGCAAGGTTGGTTAGGTAGTGCCCAAGAAGCGGCTGGCGCTGGTGCGCATGTCGTTATTATCGTGGCTTCATCAGAAAACTATAACGATAAAGAACGACGGCGAGAGCTTTCACTATTTAGAATTATGCTTCAAACATTATTGAAACAACCCGTCGCGGGGTTTGTGATTTTAATTGACTCAACCAGTCAACTTGACAACACAGCACTTTTTTTAGGTGTAAATATTTTAAATGATTGGGAAGTTGTTTCTGGTAGCGCATGGCCTGCAAAAGTCGTGGCACGCTTACACGTTGCTCAAAAGCTAAATTGGCCTATTAGACTAGAAATGTACGCTCAAGAAAAGCTGGGTGTCTGGCTTTCAGTTCACCCGCAACCGGGGTCTACCTCGCAGGGCTGTGTCGTCGGTGTGAGTGGCAACAATGCCGACATTAACTTCCATGCGGTAGGGCCTGCTGGAAGGCTACCCGAACGATCTTTTAATGAATATGAGCTTAAAGGTATTGAGTTTGATATTGACACCCAACACTTTAAAGCTTGGGCAGTTCAAAATACCCTAGGTCCTGACAACGCATATTATGTGCGCCTTGAAAGCGAACCCGATATCATTGCTGTGGGTGGTCTGCCCAGTGGTGAGATTGTTGATTTAAACTTGCTTCACTTTAGATAAGTACACAACTTAAGTACACCATTTAAATACACAACTTAAGTACACAACTTAGGTACTCAAATTAGGTACACCACTTGGGTACACAATTTTGTTCTATAGGTTTTATCAATGAATCTTGACGTTGAATCACTGCTTGTTCCCATATCTGAACAATCTCCGGGTGGGTTAGATTCTCGCGAATCTGAAACGTATTCGCAAATCAGTGAAGAAATCAATAAATTAACAAATATTAAAAGCGACAGTATTCCGAACTGGATACGTGTTGAGCAGTTAACTGTAAAGTATTTAAAAGAGCAGTCTAAAGATTTTTTAGTTTCTGCTTGGCTTGCTGAATCATGGAATCAACGCTTCGCATTAGAAGGGTTGGCTGCAGGCCTTTTATTGCAAGCTAAATTATCAGAGCAGTTTTGGGAAACAGGCTTTCCGACCGTTAAACGAATTCGCGGGCGTCGCAATGCCATACTTTGGTGGACTGATCGCGCAACAAATTGGTTAGAGTCGCAAGCCGAAGAAACGATTGCGGCTGATTTGTCACAAAAATTGCTCACTTCTGCTAATGAGCTTGACAAAATTCTTTCAGAAAAAGACCCTGAAGCACCTTTACTATCAGCGCTTATTAGTCATTTAAGGCGTATTCCAGTTGAAGACCCACCCAAACCTGCAGAGACTTCCCCCATTTCGGGTGAAAAAGATTCAAAGACTGTCACAGACACGAGTCAAATATCTCAGTCTTCATCATCAAATTCAGTCGCTTTAAATGCTACAGCGCCGTCATCCGCAGCGCAAAGCACTCAAAACAAGACCTTAAACCCGTCTGGCTTCACGCAAAATACCCAAATCAATAGCTTTGAAGATCTCTACACTGCACTCAAGCCCGCTCAAGAATACTTGGCTCAATTGGGGCCTGCTTTGTATGCGTTTGATTCTTCGAACCCTTTAGTGATTCATTTCAGTCGCTTTGCTGCGAGATCTAGTATTTTTCAATTACCCAAATCAACGAACGGTCAAACGGTTGTCTCACCACCACCTATTGCAATCATTGATATCTTTGAAAAAATATCTAAATCAAAAAACTCACAGGGTCTTACCGAGTTTTGCGAGTCAAGAATAAGAACTTTTCCATTTTGGCTTGATTTAGATTGCCAGTCTGCCAGTGGGTTTAGCATGATGGGGGCTGCGGGAATTCACATGCGCAACACCATAGTTGATACATTACTAAATTTTTTAGATCGCCTACCCGGCGTCGACCAATTGTTATTTTCTGATGGTACGCCCTTTGCGAGTATCGACACTTTAGCGTGGATCAAACGCTGCCGACAAGAACGCTCGTCTGTTGGCGCGACAGATGCTTTTGATGCCGCAAAAAGCAATGCTATGACTGCGCGAGGTGAGGGAAAATCTGAACAAGCCGTAAACGAGCTACAAACATTTATGAGCAACACAAGTAGTAAGCGTGATCAGTTTAGAGCAAGGGCTGCTTTAGTTGAAATGATCTTATCAGATCGACCTGATGCCGATTTACGATCACTAGTTCAACCGCTTATCGATGACTGCGAAAAACAAAAACTTGATCAATGGGAACCTGAACTCGCAGCAAGTGCCTGGGCACTTAAAGCCAGAGCTGCGAGGCAAGTGATGATGAGTAAATCGCCTGATATGACAGCAGCTCAAAAAGAGGCAGCTCACGCAGAAATGCAAGAAGCCATTAAGCACCTTTCAATTGTTGACTTTGCCTCAGCAGCAAACCAATCATAATATTTATTTTTAAAACCAATGACTTACTTTGGTTGATGCTTAAATGATAACCGAGTTGTGATTTTTAAATACAAAAAAACTGATTATTCACTAAATCACGACTGTATTTCAATATAAGCCGCTTCAATATTTTGATGAAATGATTCGGGCAAACTGGCCCATTGGTACACGTCAACAAGTACTGGTAAGCTACTTTCTTGCAGTGCAACAATAAGACTATCTAAACCCATGACGTCTTGTTTGAGATCACTTTTATTGCGCAAAACAAGATCAAGATCGCTACCCTCGTGAGCTTGACCTGTCACCCGACTACCGTAAACCCATACCTGAGCTTGAGGTGTTTGATTAGCTAAGATAGCTTTCAACGCGGCGAAATGCTGTGCAGGCAAATCAATCTTAGACGACTCAAGCTGCGGCATCAAAAACCCGTTGTATTTGCTTTGCCAAATGGCGCACATCTTTAAGGTAAACGGGCAATAGTTTTAGTGTCTCGTTTGCAAACCCTTTGCCATAATCGTGAGCGGTACTGTTGCGATTGGCTCTATACGCTAACCACCGCTCGACCTCTGCTATGTTAAGTACGCCATGCTTACCGGCATAACGCAGAACGTCATTAAAGACCCAAGTATCAACTGTACGTGGCGATGCCTCAAACGACTTTAGTGCTTTACGTAACAACTTACCCGCTGTTTCTAGGGAAAGCTCAAAGCTTTTAATGGCTGCATTTCGATAGAGATCAAACATGACACTGTCAGGCTCATGACGATGCTACTCAAGCGCGCTCAGTGCTTGAGCGAGCGTGTCGATTGTGCGGTTCAGATGGTCGACATTGAGTAGCATGGCGCGAGTATAAAGTTAATTGATCCAATATTATGATGCCTAATCAAATTAACGTATTGTGTATTGTACTTTTTCAAACTTTACCCAACGCTTGCAATATTTTCTGAGGGGTAATGGGTTGTGAATAAACGTGCGTTTTAAAAGGTGCCAATGCATCATTAATCGCATTCATGACCGCAGCCGGGGCACCTGCCGTACCGGCCTCGCCTGCGCCTTTAGCACCCAACTTTGATGTAGCGGTAGGGGTTTGAATATGTGCAACCTCAATATCAGGCATTTCGCAGGCCATGGGCACCAGATAATCAGCCATGCTGGCATTGATCATTGAGCCACTGTCATCGTACAAACATTCCTCATACAGTGCACCGCCAATGCCTTGAACAATTGCCCCGCGCATTTGTTCATCTACAAGCATGGGGTTGAGTACTCGGCCACAGTCTTCGACAGCCCAATGATTCAGTAGTTTTACAAACCCGGTTTCTATATCAACCTCTACATAAGAGGCCTGAATGCCGTTGGTAAAAATAAATGGAAAATCACGTTGTGCGTAGTGTCGAGTCACCATAAGCTCTGGCGTGAATTCTTTGGGTAAAGTGTCTGAGCGAAAGTATGCAATACGACCTAATTCTTGCAAAGAAATCAACGAATCTTCTGTTTCGGCATCAACGACATGATCGCGTCGAACCAGCATGCCCGTTGACTCACGCTTAAGAATCGCTGCCGCAACAAGTAAAATATTTTGACGAAGCGCCTGACCCGCTAAAAGAACCGCTTCGCCACCAATACCTGCACCGCGAGAGGCCCAAGTACCCCCACCATATGGGGTTGTATCAGTATCGCCAGTTAACACTCTTACTTTCGACACGTTAACACCAACGGCATCTGCTGCAATTTGTCGATAAATACCTTCTGTGCCCTGCCCTTGCTCGCCAACACCGATCATAACTGTGATGTCACCTTCAGGGTCAAGGCGAATCGTTGCCCCATCTTGAGAGGCGATACGAGCACCACCCACACCGTAAAAAGCAGCGCTCGGGTTAGTGAGTTCAATCACTGTTGCAAGACCAATGCCGCGATAAACGCCTTTTTTTCGAAGCGAGTTTTGTTCCGCTCTGAGTGCGTCGTAATTCATCATGTCACGTAACGTTCTTAAACTCGCTTCATGTGAAAGAATTTCAAGCTTGATGCCCGAGGCCCCTTCTGTTGGATACGCATCGTCAGGTATAACGTTCAATTGGCGAATTTTTAAGGGATCCATCCCAATTTTTTCTGCTGCCAAATCAACTAAAGCTTCAGTGACCGCACACGCTATCGGGTGACCCACACCACGATATTGGCAAGTTGGGGTTTTATTTTGAAACACAACATCAAGCTTTGCCCGATAGTGTTTATGTTTATAAGGTCCACCTACTAGGTTAACGACTTGATTGCCTTCAATCGCACTGGTGCGCGGAAACATTGAATAGGGACCTATTCCTGTTAAATCGTTCATTTCGAACCCAAGAATTTCACCGTCTTTATTGACCGCAATACGACCCTTAACGAGATGATGGCGTGCATGAATGTCACTGGTAAAACTTTCAAGCCGATCGGCCATAAACTTCACTGGGCGACCCAACATAATTGATAGTGCCACCGTTGCAAAATCATCAGGGTATGCGTGAACTTTAATACCAAACGACCCGCCCACATCTTTGCATATGACGCGAACAGCTTGCGCAGGCAGGTCAAATTGACGGCCATAAAGATCTTGCATCATGTGTGGCGCTTGAAACGAGTGGTAAACCGTGAGTCGTTGTTCAGCGGGGTTCCAATGTGCAATTTGCCCCCTAGGTTCAAGCGTGACACCCGTATGGCGACCAAATTCCATCGTGGCTTCAGCGACGAAATCTGCTTCACTAAAGACGCGGTCAACTTCCCCGACGTTGAGTGTTCGCGTAAAACACATGTTATCGCCCAGGTCAGGGTGAATAATTGGGGTTGAGGGGTCTAAAGCTGTTTGCATGTCAATTGCTGCAGGCAACTCTTCGTAATCGACTTCAATGAGTTGTAAAGCATCTTCAGCTTGAGCCCTGGTTTCAGCAACAACCGCCACGACAGGCTCACCTTGCCAACAGGCTCGGTCAAGTGCCAAAGGGTATTGAGGGGCTGATTTCATACCCGCTAGGTGACCCAGTGTTGCCACCCATGGCTTACAGACCTTTGCAATATCATGGCCATCAGCAATCAGTACGACGCCCGGCATCGCTTTAGCAACGTTGGTGTTTATTTTGTTAATGCGCATATGCGCGATCGGGCTGCGCCAATAAACAACATGAAGCATGCGTGGAATTTCAATGTCATCAATGTATTGACCTAAACCTTGCGTCAACCGCTCAATGCCGCCTCGGGGAACTGAGACGCCAATGTAACGAGAGTCTTCAGTGACAGGTGCGAGCGGCGTGGTTTTCTCAACACCGGGCTCAAGATTTAAAATTTCAATTTTCATTTTAAAACCCCTTTCGTGATGTCAATACATCGCAAATTGCGTCAACTATGGCTTGATAACCCGTACATCGACAGTAGTTACCAGAGATCCATTCACGCACCTCTGAACGTGTTGCATCAGGTTTTTGTTCAACTAATTCTTTGGCAACCATTAACACCCCCGACGTACAAAACCCACATTGCAAGGCATTACGTCGAATAAAAGCAGCACGAAGATCTTCGAGGGCGCCAGACTCACTAGACCCTTCAATGGTATTGACTGTGGCGCCATCTGCTTGAATAGCCAATGTTAAACAGCCTCGAACAATTTGACCATTCAATTCAACTGTACACGCGCCACATACGCCATGTTCACAGCCTAAATGGCTGCCTTTAAGCGCAAGATTTTCACGCAGAAAATCGACTAAATGCATTCGCGGTTCAATGTTAAAACTGTGCTTGCTACCATTAACAGTGACTGTGATGGGGTACAAATGGTTCACGTTATCTCTCCTGCTTAGATTTTGCTGTTGCTATAAGGCGTTTTAACAGCACAGTCGCCAAATGACGCTTCGTTTCGGGGGTGTTGGTCAAGTCTGGAAGGGGGTCAATTTCATCGCGCATGCACTGAACGGCGGCCTCGATTAATGGTTCATCGAGTGGTTTGCTCTCAAGCATTTTTTCAGTTTTAAACGCTCGAATCGGTGTGGTGTCAACACCGAGCAAAACGATTCTAAGATTATTAAGCGTGTGACCGACTTGCTCACCCACTGCAGTCATACCAACAATTGCGTAGTCGCCGTGACGACGCGCAAGCTCTTCGAAAGCAAACCAATGCGTTGATTGGGCAATAGGTATTTCGCAGGCAATAATGATTTCATCGGGTTCAAGGGCTGTCATGTACAAGCCAATAAAAAAATCATCAGCTGATATGCGACGCTCACCCTCTGGCCCTTGAGCAATAATCGTGCCGTTTAAAGCTAACAAACAGGTTGGCCACTCGGCGGCTGGGTCTGCATAAGCGATAGAGCCGCCCCACGTACCCCGATTACGAATGGCTCGATGCGCAATATAAGGCGCAGCGGTTGTGAGTAAAGGCACATGCTTTTTGATTAAATCATCATATTCGATTTCAGTGTGTGTCACCAACGCACCGATGCGAATATGCTCACCTTGCAAACGAATTCCTTGCAACGCGTCAAGACCTGTAATGTCAATAACGAGTGAGGGGTCTGAAAGGCGCATATTAAGGGTTGCAATCAAGGTCTGACCACCCGCCAAGATTCGCGCATCATCGCCGTGCTCTTGCAACAGCTCAATTGCTTGTGTGATCGTTTTAGGTTTGACGTAATCAAAAAGGGCTGATTTCAATTTCTTTCCTTAATTAACTAATAAGATGGCCGAGCCAAACGCCAAAAGCGGTTGATAAAACGCCCAAAATAAACCACGTGATACGCACTGACTCACCCTGTGACGATTGGGTTGCTTGCGGAATTACTGAAGGGGTTGCTCTGACTAAAGAGGTGGGTTCGTGTTGGGCAGTTGATTGATGTGATTGCGCAGGTATATTATTTTGTTGCGTATCGTCAGTTGATTTTGAATCGGTGTTAGCGATCAGTTCAACTGACGTTTCAGATTTTGCACCCGATAATTCTGTGTGAAAGACAGCAAAAAACTGGTCGGCAATTTGCTTTGCTGCCGCGTCGATCATTCGACCCCCCACTTGTCCCAACTTGCCGCCAATTGACGCCTGAACGGTGTAACTTAAACGCGTTGTGTGACCCTCATCAATTAACGTGACGACAGATTGACCCTTAGCCATTCCCGCCGCGCCACCTGACCCCTCAAACAGCAAGGTATACCCTTCTAACGGGTGAATATCGACCATTTTGACTTTGCCCGCAAAGCGTGCCCTGACCGGACCAATCTTAACTTTGACAGTTGCTTGGCGTTCATTTGGGCTTAATTCTTCCATGCTTTCGCAACCCGGTATGCAACGCATCAGCAGTTGCGTATCGTTCAAACCTTGCCAAACTTTTTCTCGATTAGCGTTGATGGGTATGTCGCCTTTTAATTCCATGTGCTGAATCCTCGGGTTTTCACGGGTTGAATCGCCCCGGGTTTTGAGGAGGCATTATTTTCTGAGAGAATATTGTCATGAAAAAATCAAATACCTTTTCCCCCGAAGTCCGTGAGCGTGCTGTGCGAATGGTGCAAGAACATCGGGATGAATACCCATCGCTTTGGGCAACCT
>CAMCYB010000018.1 GCA_945883615.1 Bordetella parapertussis
CGTGTGATGTTAACCATGTTGTAGGCCTGTTTTGCTTGCCCGATCAAACGCGTCAATAAGCGGTTGAAGCTCAGCGTGACGGTTTTTAAGGGCAGCGCGATTAATGATTAATCTTGATGATATAGGCATGATGTCTTCAACGTCTACCAAGTCATTGGCGCGTAGGGTATTACCCGTTGAGACCAAGTCAACAATTGCGTCCGCCAAACCAATTAAGGGGGCGAGTTCCATCGAGCCATACAGCTTGATTAAATCAACATAAACGCCTTTTTCTGCAAAATGCTCTCGTGCTGCATGCACGTATTTAGTGGCAACCCGAAGGCGCGCACCTTGCTTAACTGCAGCCTTATAGTCAAAACCGTTTTTTACAGCAACACACAGCTTGCAACGGGCGATATTAAGATCAATCGGTTGATACAACGCGCCTGGGTGCGATGCAGCGTGTTCGATCAAAACGTCTTTACCTGCTATACCAAAATCAGCGGCACCATACTCAACGTAGGTGGGCACATCAGAGGCGCGCACAATAATAATGCGCACATTGGGGTTGCGAGTGGGCAAAATAAGTTTGCGTGAAGTTTCAGGGTCTTCACTGACTTCAATACCCGCCGCCTTCAGCATGGGCATCGTTTCATCAAAAATGCGACCTTTAGACAATGCAAGCGTTATAGGCTTGTTTGACGGCGACGGTACGATGTTCATGACTGAACCTTTTTAGACGAAACACGTTCTATTTGAGCGCCTAATAAGCGTAGCTTGTATTCCATTTTTTCGTAACCGCGGTCAAGATGATAAATACGCTCAATGGTTGTGATGCCTTCAGCGGCTAAACCAGCAATCACCAAACTGGCTGAAGCGCGTAAGTCGGTCGCCATGACTGTTGCACCAGAAAGTTGTGGTACGCCTCGAACCACGGCAGTGTGGCCATCAATATCAATATCTGCGCCTAAGCGAATTAACTCTTGCACGTGCATAAAGCGATTTTCAAAAATCGTTTCAACCATGACTGCAGTTCCCTCAGCCAAGGTGTTAAGCGCCATAAACTGTGCCTGCATATCGGTAGGGAAGCCGGGGTATTCAACGGTACGAATGTCGACAGCAAGCGGGGGTTTTTTCATGATGGCGCGAATGGTGCTGTCTGACACGGTCATGTGCAAGCCAGCTTGTTCAAGCTTAGCCAAAATAGCACCCATGGTCGATGGCTTGGTATGAGTAAGGGTGATGTCGCCACCGGTGGCGGCCACAGCGCACAAAAAGCTGCCTGCCTCAATGCGGTCAGGTACCACTTGGTACGCTGTACCGTGCAGGCTTTTAACGCCTTCGATCACAATACGGTCTGTACCCTGGCCTGAGATACGAGCGCCCATTTTGATGAGCATTTCAGCCAGATCAACCACTTCTGGTTCGCGCGCGGCATTTTCTAGCACGGTCGTGCCTTCTGCTAAGGTGGCGGCCATCATGAGGTTTTCAGTGCCGGTAACAGTCACCATGTCGGTGCGAATCACCGCACCTTTTAAGCGTGTTGCCTTAGCTACAACATAACCGTGTTCATTGTGTATATCAGCACCCAGGGCTTGTAAACCCATAATGTGCTGGTCAACGGGGCGTTGACCAATAGCACAACCACCTGGCAAGCTCACTCGCGCTTGGCCAAATCGCGCCAATAATGGTCCTAAAACCAAGATAGACGCCCGCATGGTTTTAACTAGCTCGTAGGGCGCTTCGAGCGAATCAATCGCATCGGCACTGAGCGTCAGGGTATGTTCACTATCGCGTTGGGTTTTTACGCCCAATTGACTCAGCAAACGAATGGTCGTGCCAATGTCATTTAAAGCAGGTACGTTATGCAACGTAATAGGTTCGGCTGTTAATAAACTGGCGCACAAGATCGGCAGGGCTGCATTTTTTGCACCTGAAATACGAACCTCGCCTTGCAAAGCGACGCCGCCCGTAATGCGAAGGGTATCCATTACTTAGGGGCCTCGTACTCGCTCGGAGTGAGTGTGCGCATAGACAAAGCATGAATTTCTTGTTTCATGCGATCACCTAAAGCTTTGTAGACCAACTGATGACGCGCAATTGAGCGCAAGCCCTCAAAAGCATCGCTGACAATGATTGCTTCGAAATGCGAACCATCACCGGTCACATCAACATGCTGGCAGACTAAGCTTTCAGTAATATATTGACGAATATTTTCAGGGGTAGGAAGCATAGTTTAATAAATCTTAAAAAAATGAGTTGAAATGAATAGAAAGGTATCTGTAAAAATATTACCTTAAGTACGTAATTTATAACCTGATGCGAGTAATCGCAACGCGAACCAAGTGAGTACGATAAAAACAATCGAAACCACAATTAAGCTTTTCCAAGGTGACGTGTCAGACAACCCAAAAAAACCATAACGAAACCCATCAATCGTATAAAAAATGGGGTTCCAATGAGAAACCATTTGCCAAAAAGGCGGCAGACTATGTATGGAATAAAACACGCCAGACAAAAAGGTGGCTGGCAAAATTAAAAAGTTTTGAAAGGCGGCCAGTTGGTCAAATTTTTCAGACCAAAGCCCTGCAATTAAACCCAACACACCCATGATGCCAGTCGCTAAAAAGGCAAAAACTAAAACCCAACCAATGTGTTCAATGGTGAGCGACAAAAAGAAAAATGAAATCAGCCAAACCGCTATGCCGACAACCATACCCCGAACGACGGCAGCCAGCACGTAGGCTGCAAAAAATTCGCGGTGCGAAATAGGGGTTAATAATACAAACACCAGGTTACCCGTGACTCGACTTTGTATCAGCGAAGAAGAGGGGTGGGCAAAAGCATTTTGCAACATGCTCATCATCATTAAGCCAGGAATTAAAAAAGCGGTATAGGGTATTTCACCATACACTTGCACGCGGTCTTGCAACACTTGAGCAAACACCACCAAGTACAACGCAGCCGTTAAAACAGGTGCCGCAATGGTTTGAAAACTGACCTTCCAAAAGCGCAGTAGCTCTTTGTAAAACAGGGTTAAAAACCCAGAGCCCAACCCGGCTTCGCTAACAGCGGGGCTCACAGGTTTATCGATTGATGAAGTACTCATGCGGGGTTACCTTGCGCGACTTGGGGTACATCTTTCATGATGTGAATAAATGCCTCTTCAAGACCCGCACCCCCTACTCTCGCTAATAACGCTTGGGTTGTGTCCAGTGCAATAATTTGGCCCGCTTTAAGCATGGCAATGCGACCACACAATGTCTCTGCCTCTTCAAGATAATGGGTGGTCAATAAAATAGTGTGCCCTGCTTTATTTAAGCGCGCAATAAATTCCCATAAACTACGACGTAAATCAACATCAACGCCAGCGGTAGGCTCATCAAGCAAAATGACGGGTGGGCGATGGACGAGCGCTTGTGCGACCAGTACACGACGCTTCATGCCACCGGATAATGATCGCATATTGGTATTGGCTTTGTCGGTTAACCCGAGGTTGCTGAGAATTTCATCGATCCAGTCATCATTACGGTTCAGCCCAAAGTAGCCCGATTGAATACGTAAGGTTTCGCGAACAGTAAAAAACGGGTCATAAACCAGCTCTTGTGGCACCACACCCAAAGTACGGCGCGCTAAGCGGTAATCAGTTAAAACATTGTGGCCATAGACGTAGGCCTGCCCCTTGGTGGGACGACACAAGCCAGCCAATATAGAAATCAAAGACGTTTTACCCGCCCCGTTGGGACCTAGCAAACCAAAAAATTCACCTTGCTCAATATCAAGTGATACGTCTGAGAGGGCTTGAAAACCAGGTTTTGTTGTACCAAAAAAACGGTCACGCCACGTTCTATTACTCTGGGCATACGTTTTGCTAACGCGTTCAAAGCGTATTGCTGGGGTTGTCATATTGAATGATGTCTTATTGGCTATTACGTTCGTTGAGTGCTGCAATTAAGCCGTTAATACCATTTGCGTTAATTTGTTGAGAAAACTGATTTCGATAGTTTTGTATCAACCAGATGTTTTCAATATTTATATCGTAGATTTTCCAGCCAGTCGGCGTTTTTTCTAAACGGTAATCAATACCTATGGCTTGGCTATTTTTGTTTTGTATCACGCGAGAACTTACCACCAAATCTTTCGCATCTGGCTCGGCGCGCAGGGGTAAGACGTCCATCTTAGTGCCACTATCTGTTCGTGATAGGGCGCCGCTAAGGGTGCGCGTCAGTGTCTGACGAAACGCTTTAGTAAGTTGTACGCGTTGTTCGGGTGTTGCCTCGCGCCAATATTTACCGGCCGATAAGCGCGTTGTTTTATCGAAATCAACGTAGGGCAATACATATATATCAACAATTTCATTAATACGCGTAATATTTTGATTACGTACTTCAGGGTCGTTTTGTAATACCGCCAACGCTTGCTCAAAAACGGCCTTAACAAACGTGTCGGGTGCCGAATTGGGGTCGGGCTTGGTTTGTGCAAAACCTTGCATTGTTATTAAGCTCATTAACAACAATAATAAAAAATTTGCCATCATCAAGCGACCCCAAGGGCGAGGTATGACTATGGGTTTGGTTTCGCAGGCTCGCATAACCGCTAAAAGCGCTTGAGATGAGCGCGCCGCGTAGGGGTCAAACTGGTTAGATGAATGTGTAAATGCTTGCATGTTTAGACCTTAACTCGTGTGTGCACAACCCTCAGCGGTGGGCTGGCAGCGATATAAAAAAATTATTTTTGTGGTGATAGGTTTAAGGCTTTTTCATCTGCTTCAACATATTCGACATTTTCGTAGTTGGGTAATGCGTCGGCAGCCGCTTCAGGCCCCAAAACTTTGGCTTGGCGTTGCTGTAAGTAAGCATCACGTATAAAACTGTAGGGGTCAAGTGCGGTTCGGTCTATTGTTTTTGATACCTGTAAAAGTGCTTCGCGGCGGGCGACAAATTCAAGGCCCCAAATCGAGTTACGTAAACCCACGTTAGGAATGTAACCAATCGTGTTGATCTGGTTACCCACTAAGTTACCGACCGCACCAAACGTGTCACGAACCGAACTTGAACCCACAATAGGCAACACCACGTAGGGCCCAGAGTTAAAGCCCCACACACCCAGTGTTACACCAAAATCGTTAGGTATGCGGGGCTGTCCGTTGGCACTCGCTATATCAAAACAGCCGCCTAAGCCCATCGTTGTGTTGAGTAAAAAACGCCCCATTGTATTGATGGCGTCAAACTGACGTTGCTGTAAAACGCTGTTAATACCTGACCATATTTCACCTAAATTTAGAAAAATATTATTGATACAGGTACGAACCGGTTGCGGCGTAATAAAAGCATAGGCCTCAGAAACGGGGCGCAATATGACCCGATCAAGCCCATCGTTAAACTCGTAAATGGTTCTGTTTGAACCTTCCCACGGGTCGCTGGGGTTTGGCGTACCTTGGGTTGCCGCACAACCAACCGTTAGCACACACGTTGCGAGCGCTAAAGGTTTATAAACAAGTCGCGAAACATTCATAAGCATTTACTGAGCCGGTGTAGGGGGTTTAGAAGAGGCACCTTCTTCATCAGCCTTGTTATACAAAAATTTGCTAATGAGGCTTTCAAGCACTATGGCGCTTTGAGTCATGGTGATTGTATCGCCGGTTACGAGCATGTTTTCATCGCCACCGGCTTCAAGGCCAATGTATTGCTCGCTCAGTAAACCAGACGTCAAAATTTTAGCTGATGTGTCTTTTGGAAAAGCGAATTTACTTTCAATATTGAACGTCACAATGGCTTGATAGGTTTTGTCATCAAAGCGAATGCTGCCGACACGGCCTACCACCACGCCTGCACTTTTGATGGGGGCACGCACCTTTAAACCACCAATATTTTCAAATTTTCCGCTTACCGCATAAGTTGGCGCGAATGAAACGCTACTCATGTTGCCCGCGCGAAGCGCGAGAAACACCAAGGCGACAATGCCGAGCAGAACAAAAAGCCCGACCCAAAAATCTTTTTTATCAGTCGACACGCTAGCCCCTCTTATTGACTAAACATTAAAGCAGTTAATACGAAATCGAGGCCTAATACCGCTAAAGACCCCGCCACAACAGTACGGGTGGTGGCGCGTGAAACCCCTTCGGGGGTGGGGTGACATTTCCAGCCTTCAAATAACGCAATGGCTGTCACCACAAAACCAAACACCACACTTTTAATAACGCCATTCAAAATGTCGTCAATAACATCAACACCAGCCTGCATTTGAGACCAAAACGCACCCGAATCAATACCAATTAATAAAACGCCGACAACCCAACCACCGAGTACGCCCACCATAGAGAATACGGCAGCTAATACCGGCATCGCAATGACGCCCCCCCAAAACCGGGGGGCAATGACGCGGCGCAGGGGGTCAACCGCCATAACGTCCATGGCAGCGAGCTGTTCGCCCGCTTTCATGAGGCCAATTTCTGCTGTGAGTGAGGTGCCAGCGCGACCGGCAAATAGAAGCGCCGTGACCACCGGCCCTAATTCGCGCGTTAATGAAAGAGCAACCAAAAGCCCTAAGGCTTCTTCAGAGCCATAACGGTTGAGCGTGTAGTAGCCCTGCAAACCTAACACAAACCCCATAAACAAGCCTGAAATAACAATAATGATGAGCGAATAATTGCCAATAAAGTGAACTTGCGTGACGACTAGTTGGGTTCGTTTCCAGAGCGCATTAGTACGAAGCAGTATTTGGCCAAAAAAGAGCGTAAATTGCCCCAGTGTCTGAGTGGCATGACGGACCCAAGTACCGAATTGAGTGACTAGTTTGACCCCGTTCATCGGCGACTAGCTTGGCGGTCAAGCCAACGCTCATATGCTGGCGTAATGGGGTAGTCAAATGCCACAGGGCCGTCAGGTACCCCATCAAGAAATTGCCGCACGTATGGGTCGGTTGAATCGCTTAACGATGCGGGGCTGCCCTGGGCTTTAAGGGTGCCTTGGCCCACGATGTAGACCGCATCAGCAATGGCAAAAGATTCGGCAATATCGTGTGTGATAAGTACTGAGGCACAGTCTAAACGATCAGACAATTGGCGAATTAAACGTGCGGTAACACCCAAAGAAATGGGGTCAAGACCGGCAAAAGGTTCGTCATACAAAATAAGCTCAGGGCTGCGAACAACTGCACGCGCCAAAGCGACACGGCGAGCCATACCGCCAGAAATTTCAGATAACTTTAAATGGGCGGCTGCTTTTAGCCCGACTGCATCAAGTGTTTCGAGTACCTGTGTAAACAGTTCAGTTTCATTTAATTGAGTGTGTTCACGCAGAGGGAAAGCGACATTTTCGAAGACATTTAAATCGGTAAATAATGCGCCGTGCTGAAACAATACACCCATGCGTTGCCGTAAAAACTCAAGATTAACGCGATGGCTGACGTCAATTTGCGTATTAAAAACCTTAACCTGCCCCGCCATGGGTGCAAGTTGCCCCGTGGCAGCCCGTAAAAGCGTGGTTTTGCCAGAGCCCGACCCACCCATAATCGCCACAACTTCACCCGCTTTGACGCTGAGAGATATGTCGCGCAACACCGTGAAATCACCGTACCCGAGCGTGACTTGCTCGAATGCCAACACACATTGTGTCGCATCAAGCTTAGGCGAGCGGGAGGGTGAAAGGTCAATCATAGAGAGATATTGTAAACTGACCCAGCAAAAAAAATTGTATTGCTCACCGAGGTAACGCGGTGACACCCATCAAAAATTCATCAACTGAACGAGCGCATTGACGACCTTCACGTATGGCCCAGACAACTAAAGATTGGCCACGACGCATATCACCCGCGGCAAAAACCTTAGGCACATTGGTTTGGTAATCGTCAGTATTGGCTTTAATATTGCCCCGGTTGTCGGCTTCGACGCCAAATGCTTTGAGCACGTGATTAATCGGTGCCACAAAACCCATGGCCAACAAAATTAAGTCTGCCTTAATTTCAAACTCTGAACCGGCCACTTCAACCATTTTCGTTTGTCCAGTGGTTTCGTCTTTGACCCATTGAACGCGCGCACCAATCAGTTTTTTAACTTGACCTTTTTCACCCTCTATACGTTTGGTTGTAATGCCCCAATCGCGATCAGCACCCTCTTCGTGTGAAGACGAGGTGCGAAGTTTGGCGGGCCAGTAAGGCCAAGACATTTCTTTGTTTTCATGCTCGGGGGGTTTAGGCATCAACTCGATTTGCATGACCGACACAGCGCCATGGCGGTTGCTGGTGCCGACGCAATCAGAGCCGGTATCACCGCCACCGATCACTACCACGTGCATACCCTTAGCAATGACCTGGTTTGACACCTTGTCACCCGCTACAACCTTGTTTTGTGGACGGAGAAAATCCATTGCGTACACGACGCCATTGAGTTCGCGGCCTTCAACAGGTAAGTCGCGTGGGTTTTCAGACCCGCCTGACAACACGATGGCGTCAAACTCAGCGTTTAAGTCTTCAGGTGTTTTAACTTGCAAACCTTTTGCAGCAGGGTCTTTCGGTGAACCAATGTAGGTGCTAGGGCAGAATGTGACACCTTCGGCTTGCATCTGGGTTACACGGTTATCGATCAGATGCTTTTCGAGTTTAAAGTCTGGTATGCCATAACGTAGTAAGCCACCAATACGGTCTTGCTTTTCAAAAAGCGTCACGTCGTGACCCGCACGAGCTAATTGCTGTGCTGCAGCCATGCCGGCTGGACCTGAGCCGACCACCGCAACTTTTTTACCCGTTTTGGCTGCGTGCGTGTCAGGGATCACCCAGCCCTCTTCCCAGCCGCGATCAATAATGGCGTGTTCAATTGATTTGATGCCCACGGGTGCAGCGCTAATATTTAACGTGCAGGCTGCCTCGCAGGGTGCAGGGCATATGCGACCCGTAAATTCGGGAAAGTTATTGGTCGAATGCAAGACTTCAAGTGCTTCGCGCCATTTTTTCTTGTAAACTAAATCATTCCAGTCAGGAATAATATTGTTGACGGGGCAACCTGTATTACAGAAAGGTATGCCGCAATCCATGCAGCGTGCACCTTGCTTGCTGGCCTCATCTTCGGTGAGGTGTATGACGAACTCACGCCAGTGTTTAACCCGAGTAGTCGGGTCCTCAGCTGATTCTTGTAAACGCTCTAGTTCAAGAAAACCGGTTACTTTACCCATGATGAAGAACCTTTTTTGTTAATAGACGATGCACAAAAGTTTGCGTGCATCGTCGTCATAATGTTGATGTGAATTAATAAAAATTTAAGCCGCTTTAGTTGATTCTTGGCTGGTTTGCCACATTTCAGCCAGTGCACGACGATAATCAACTGGCATTACTTTCACAAAATGCCCACGTGCTGAAGCCCAATTGCCTAAGATGTCACGGGCTCTAAAACTGCCTGTAAATTTAAAGTGATTTTCAATCAATGTTTTTAAAATAATGTCGTCTGTTTCGCGTGGTGCGTCGCGAGAAACACTGTGCCAAATTTCAATACCTTGAGTGGTTTTTTGGTTTGCACTACTGAGCACGGGCTCAATGTCAACCATAGTAAGGTTGCAATTCTCAGCGAAGCGACCTTCAGGGTCAAACACATACGCCACGCCCCCAGACATACCCGCTGCAAAGTTACGGCCGGTTTGCCCAAGCACCACAACTGTACCGCCAGTCATGTATTCGCAGCCATGGTCGCCATTCCCTTCAGCGACTGTGGCTGCACCAGAATTACGAACCGCAAAGCGTTCACCGGCTACGCCATTAAAGTAGGCTTCGCCACCCGTAGCGCCGTATAACACTGTGTTGCCGACAATAATTTGTTCAGGTCCAAAGCCACGAAAATCGTTGGGTGAGCGCACAATAATGCGGCCACCGGCCAAACCCTTGCCGACATAATCGTTGCCTTCGCCTACTAAATCAAGTGTGATGCCGTGAGCAAGAAATGCACCAAAACTTTGACCTGCCACACCATTTAACTGAATATGAATGGCATTTTCGTGCAAGCCTTCTTGGCCATATCGACGTGCCACTTGACCAGAAAGCATTGCACCCACGCTACGGTTACGGTTACGAACTGGCATAATGAACGAAACATTTTCGCCGCGTTCAATGGCGGCTTTGCTGCGTTCAATGAGTTGATGGTCAAGTGCGACGTCAAGACCGTGGTCTTGTACGTCGGTATGACGACGGGCACCTTCAGTCGCAGGATTAAAAAATACTTTGTCAAAGTTTAAGCCGCGCGATTTCCAGTGGTCACTGCTTTTGCGGGTATCGAGCAAGTCGGTGCGACCAATTAAATCATCAAAGTGTTTAATACCCAGCTGTGCCATGATCTCGCGCACTTCCTCAGCAATAAAAAAGAAGTAGTTCACAACATGTTCAGGCTTGCCTTGAAACTTTTGGCGTAACACGGGGTCTTGAGTGGCTACACCCACTGGGCAGGTGTTGAGATGGCATTTACGCATCATGATGCAGCCTTCAACAACTAACGGTGCAGTTGCAAAACCAAATTCGTCAGCACCCAACAGACCGGCTACCACCACGTCACGACCCGTTTTCATTTGGCCGTCAGCTTGCACGCGAATGCGACTACGCAGGTTGTTTAAGACCAACGTTTGCTGAGTTTCAGCCAAGCCTAGTTCCCAAGGCGTACCGGCGTGCTTGATAGATGAAATCGGTGAAGCACCGGTGCCACCGTCGTGACCTGCAATAGTCACGTGGTCAGCTTTGGCTTTCGCAACGCCAGCTGCAACCGTACCGACGCCTACTTCAGATACCAACTTAACCGATATGGAAGCCCGTTCATTGACGTTTTTAAGATCGTGGATCAGTTGTGCCAAATCTTCAATTGAGTAAATATCGTGATGGGGCGGTGGTGAAATTAAGCCCACACCGGGTACCGAGCAACGTAATTTAGCGATGTAGTCAGACACCTTGTGACCAGGCAACTGACCGCCTTCACCTGGTTTGGCGCCTTGTGCCATTTTGATCTGAATTTGATCAGCACTTGATAAGTATTCGGCGCTGACACCAAAACGACCTGATGCAACTTGCTTAATGCGTGAACGCAATGAGTCACCGGCTTTAAGGGGAATGTCTGCTGCCACCCGATCAGCACCCAAAATAGAGGCTAGGGTGTCTTGGTCGGTAATGCCACTGCTACCGGTTTGAATTTCTTTGCGGTAACGTAGGTCGTCTTCGCCACCCTCACCTGTATTTGATTTTCCACCGATGCGGTTCATAGCAACTGCCAACACGGCATGTGCTTCAGTCGAAATTGAACCCAAAGACATGGCGCCGGTTACAAAGCGCTTCACAATTTCTTTCGCCGGTTCAACTTCATCAATTGCGATGGCTTGGGCGGGGTCAACTTTGAACTCAAACAAACCGCGTAATGTCATCTGACGACGACTTTGATCATTAATAAGTTGTGCGTACTCTTTGTAAGTGGTGTAGTTATTGCCACGGGTAGCATGCTGTAACTTCGCAATGGAGTCAGGGGTCCACATGTGGTCTTCACCGCGCACTCGAAAAGCGTATTCACCACCGGCATCCAGTGCATGCTCTAAAACGGGGTCGTCGCTGAAAGCAGCACGGTGCGTACGCAAGGCTTCTTCAGCGACTTCAAAAATACCAATGCCTTCGATGTTGCTGGCTGTACCGGCAAAATATTTCGTTACGAAAACAGACTGCAGGCCAACCGCTTCAAAAATTTGGGCACCACAGTACGACATAAAAGTCGAAATACCCATTTTTGACATGACTTTGTTCAAGCCTTTGCCAATTGCTTTGATGTAGTTTTTGATGGCTTTAGCGGCGTGTTCTGCATCGTCAGCTGCAGTTTGAATTGATTCAAACACTAAGTAGGGGTGAATGGCTTCAGCACCAAAGCCACCGAGCAACGCAAAGTGATGCACTTCGCGAGCCGAACCGGTTTCGACCACTAGACCGGTGTTAGTGCGAATGCCCGCACGAATTAAGTGTTGGTGAATGGCAGAGGTGGCTAACAATGCGGGTATGGCAACTTGGTCTGGCCCCACCTGTCGGTCTGACAAAATCAACACGTTAAAGCCGCTGTGCACGGCATCAGTCGCGCTGGCACACAAAGCCGCTAAACGTGCTTCGATGCCTTCCGCACCCCAGGCACTGGGGTAGGTGATGTCGACTTCATAGCTGCGAAATTTATTGCCCGTGTACTTTGCCACTGAGCGCAGTTGCGCCATGGCGTCTTGATCTAAAACAGGCTGTGTGACTTCGAGTCGTAGAGGCGGGTTAACGTTATTGATATCAAGCAAATTGGGCTTAGGGCCAATAAACGAAACCAAAGACATGACCATTTGTTCACGAATAGGGTCAATTGGCGGGTTGGTGACCTGTGCAAATAACTGACGAAAATAATTATAGAAAGGTTTTGACCGGCTTGATAACACCGCCAAGGGTGAGTCGTTACCCATTGAACCGGTGGCTTCCTCGCCGTTTGCCATCATGGGTTCGAGCACAAATTTAAAGTCTTCTTGCGTCCAGCCGAAAGCTTGCTGTTGGTCGAGCAAGGGAACGACTGAGCGGGTTGCTGCAAGAGTTGGTGCGTCGGGCGTGGGTAGTGATTCAAGCTTGACACGTAAACGATCGATCCATTGGCGATAAGGACGGCTGTTTGAAAGCTGCGATTTGATTTCTTCGTCTTCAATGATGCGACCCTGTTGCAAGTCGATCAAAAACATTTTGCCAGGCTGCAAGCGCCATTTCTTAACGATACGATTTTCTGGAATGGGCAAAGTACCGGCTTCAGACGCCATAATGACTAAGTTGTCATCAGTGATTAAATAACGCGCTGGGCGTAAACCGTTGCGGTCAAGTGTGGCACCAATTTGCTTACCATCAGTAAAAGCCACTGCAGCAGGGCCGTCCCAAGGTTCCATCATGGCGGCATGGTATTCATAAAACGCACGACGTGATGAATCCATTTGGGTATGCTGTTCCCACGCTTCGGGAATCATCAACATCATGGCGTGTGCGAGTGAATAACCTGACATCACTAATAATTCGAGGCAGTTATCAAATGTGGCTGTGTCAGATTGGCCGGAATACACAATGGGGTAAAGCTTAGCCAGATCGTCGCCCAATACAGCTGATTTCATCATGCCCTCGCGGGCACGCAACCAGTTAAAATTACCTTTGACAGTGTTAATTTCACCATTATGCGCAATCATGCGGTAAGGGTGAGCCAGTGGCCACGCTGGAAAGGTGTTGGTTGAAAAACGTTGGTGCACCAACGCTAAAGCTGATTCAGTGCGGCTGTCAGCCAAGTCAAGATAGTACTGACCCACTTGATTAGCCAACAATAAACCTTTGTAAACTACGGTGCGAACAGACGCCGAGGGTACAAAATATTCAGTACCATGTGCTAAATTCATTGCATGAATGGCATGACTTGCCGTTTTGCGAATCACATATAACTTGCGTTCAAGTGCATCTGGCACTCTGACATCCGCACCGCGACCAACAAACAACTGGCGAATGACCGGTTCGCAGGCGCGAACAGTTTCAGACATGGGCATGTTGCGGTCAACGGGCACGTCACGCCAGCCCAACACAATTTGACCTTCAGCCTTGACCGCGCGCTCGAGCGTTTGCTCGCAGGCTAACCGCGATGCGATTTCTTTAGGCAAAAACACCATGCAGACACCGTATTCGCCAGGGGCGGGCAGTTCAATGCTCTGCTTAGCCATTTCTTCACTGTACAACGTGTCGGGTATTTGAATCAAAATACCGGCGCCGTCGCCCATAAGTTTGTCGGCACCGACCGCACCCCGATGGTCTAGGTTTTCAAGAATTTTCAAACCCTGCGACACGATTGAGTGCGCAGCCCTACCTTCAATATGCGCAACGAAACCCACGCCACAGGCATCGTGTTCGTGAACACTTGAGTAAAGGCCTTGGTCTTTTGGTATACCTGCAGGCTTACTCACAAAATTTAAAGGGAAGGTGGTCATCTGTAAACTCCGATCGTGCATATTGCAAAAGGAATATTAGATTAACTCACATTATGCTAAATACAAAGGCTTTTTCTAGTAGTGCGTCCCCATTAATAAAAATAAACACTTAAGTGCTTATTAAAATAGGGACGCATCATTCTAATTTTCTAGGCCGACCTCGTTTAGCCGGTGCGACACGCCTTGATGCAATTTGATTCATGTTTTGTAAAAAGCTCACGCCACCCAGCGCCCATTGACCATGCAAAGCTGACTCAATATGATCTAAGGACTGCCTGTTTACACCCTCTGCCAAAATCGATTTGTAGTGGGCTTGGCGGGCAAATGGCGTGTTGCCACAGGCCCAATAATCAGGGTGGTCAACCAACCAAGGGGTTAAACGACCCCCAACCCCAACATGTTGTTGCGCTGAAGACCAGCGCCAGTCTTGGGCGTGTTGCACCAAATTCAAACGCACGGGGGCTTGTTCGAGCCAAACCAAAGTAGGTATAACCCATGCGTGAGGTTCAATTAAAGCCGTTTTATAGCGACCCGCAAAGATTGTTCCCATGTCAACAACCGCGGCTAAATGACGGCCAAGAGCTTGCATCACATGACTCAGTTGCGCAACTGAAGGGGGGGTGCATAAAATATGTAGACCTTGAGGTGTGATGCACCAACCATGAACAGGTAGATTTTGTTCAATGGCGTATACACCCAACCAGCCAAAAACATCAGCGTAGGGAATTGACGTCACATGCGCTGGAAATCTTACCCCAGCTAGCGTTGGTGTTTGCGGTGCAAAGAGGCGGGCAAGTCGCATAAAAGAATCATCAAAAGAGGGAACTAAACCCTAATATTTGGTATCTTATTAGCACTCATCTACTGTGAGTGCTAATATTTTAAAAATAGACCGAATTTAACTGTTATTCCAAGTAACAACATACTTAAAACCAAGCGAAAAAAACAAACAGCCTATGACAACAGCACAGACACTTGCTATAGCACCTCAAACCCTAGCGGCAGCCATTGCCAACCCAGGTTCTTTAGGCTCTATTCAAGCTTACATCAGCACGGTAAACCGTCTGCCCATGCTCTCAGCCGAGCAAGAGACAGATTTAGGCCGTCGTCTGCAGCAAGATGGCGACATTGAAGCCGCGCGCGAGTTGATATTGTCTCATTTGCGCCTAGTGGTGTCTGTCGCACGCCAATACTTGGGCTATGGCTTACCGCATGCTGATCTTATTCAAGAGGGTAATGTCGGTTTAATGAAGGCCGTTAAACGTTACGACCCTGAGCGTGGCGTGCGCTTAATGACCTTTGCCGTGCACTGGATCAAAGCTGAAATACACGAATTCGTTGTGCGCAATTGGCGCATGGTAAAAGTGGCCACCACCAAAGCGCAACGCAAACTCTTTTTTAATTTACGCAGCATGCGCGCAGATGGTGAAACCCTTGATACACAGGGCGTTGAAACCATCGCAAAAAAACTCAACGTTCGCGAATCAGACGTTCGTGAAATGGAAGTCCGTTTATCAGGTCGTGAAATGCCCATCGACGCACCCAGCGACGATGCCGAAGCGTTTGCACCTATTACTTATTTGTCAGACGAAGGTTACGATGACCCCGTTGAAGTCATTGCACGCCAAGATCAAGCTACGCTTGAGTCTGAGGGCTTAACTCATGCAATCGCGCAGCTCGACTCCCGTTCACGCCGTATTGTGCAAGCTCGCTGGTTAGCTGAAGATGAAAACTCAACTTTGGCCGATTTAGCGCAAGAATTTGGGGTGTCGGCTGAACGTATTCGCCAAATCGAAGCAGCCGCCCTTAAAAAAATGCGTTTAAATTTAGCCGCAACCTAAAAATTATTCAAAGCATCAAGCGCCAAGCATCAATATTTGTTAAGCACGGTTAAGCATGCTTATTTTTTTGTCCCATAAAAAAGCCTTCAGCGCGAATCATAACTAACTCGCGTTACCATTACGATCATGACAATTGAAATGTTCGTGTTTGGTTTAGCTGGCTTGCTGATGTTGGTGTGCTTTTTGCCGCCACTCGCAGGCAAAGTGCGTTTGCCTTACACGCTTGTGCTCGCCATTAGTGGTTTACTGTTGGGCTATTTTTTCAATTATCACGGGTGGGCGCCCCCCCTCATTAAGCAGCTTCTTATCTCATTACAAGGTATTGAGGTTTCATCAGAAGTCTTCTTGGTGGTATTTTTACCGGTCTTGCTATTTGAAACGGCGCTCAACATAGACGTCAGGCGCATGCTTGCCGACATTGCCCCCATTTTGCTAATGGCTGTTGTGGCTGTTGTTGTAAGCACTGCACTGGTGGGTGCGGGCTTGTTTACCTTCACTGAACAAAGTCTGATCGCGTGTCTATTGTTAGGCTCAATTATTGCCACCACTGACCCGGGTGCGGTGGTTAGCATCTTTAAAGAGGTCGGCGCACCCAAACGTTTGGTCACTATTGTAGAAGGTGAAAGCCTATTAAATGATGCAGCCGCCATTGCTTTATTTGCAATCTTAATCGGCATTCTCACTCACGAAAGACAGTGGGAATACGGCATGGTTATCAAAGACTTTTCCAGACTATTCCTAGGGGGTGCAATAGCCGGTTACTTTATGGGTCGTATCACGTGTTACCTGTTTCGTGCGTTGCGCGGTTGGCCCACAGCTGAAATCTCGCTTACTTTGGCAGTTGCTTACCTAGCGTACATCGTGTCTGAACATTTCTTGGGTGTGTCAGGCGTGGTGGCAACAGTAACGGCTGGCTTGGTCATCGGTTCGGTTGGCCGCACACATATCAGCGCAAATACTTTCTCATCGCTTTCGCAATCGTGGCAACAATTTGGTTTTTGGGCAAACTCATTAATCTTTTTGTTTGCCACCATGATGATACCGAAGCTTTTTAACCAACTCACTATGCAAAGTGTGGTGGTGGTGGGCATTATTTTTTTAGCAACACTTTTTGCACGTGCATTGGTGGTTTTTGGTATTTTGCCGGTTCTAACGTGGGCCGTGGGCACGCGTGTCAGTACAAGTTATAAGACCGTCATTTGGTGGGGTGGTTTACGCGGTGCACTGTCATTAGCGTTAGCCCTGTCAGTCACTGAACACGATGCGGTGCCACCCGCAGTTCGAGAGTTTGTTGCGTTGGGTGTAACGGGTTATGTATTGGTCACGTTGCTCATAAACGGCGTCACGTTAAGACCCTTAATTAAGTTGCTTAAGCTAGACAAATTGACCCCGACTGAACGTCTTTTGCGCAATCAAGCTGTGGCGGTGGCGACCACTACTTTACAAAAAGAAACAGAACGTATTGCTTTGAACGAGCAAATTAGCAAAACAGCCCGTGGGCGTATTAACGAAGTCTTTGAAGCCAGCATGAACAGCTCGCAAGATACGCATATTGACCAGTTCACCGAGGCAGAACGTGTCAACATTGGCTTAACTATGTTGGCTCGCCGCGAGTTTGAAGCTTATTTCAATATTTTTAAAGAAAATAATCTCGACCCCAAAGTGGCAGAATACTTGCTTTCGCATGCTGAACGTATGGAAGATGCCATCAAAATAAATGGTGTTGAGGGTTTTAAAAAATCAGTTTATGACAGCCTTAAATACCCAAAAATCTTTCGCCTAGCGATACGTTTGCACAATAGTATAGGTGTGCATAAAGTGTTGGCGCAAACCCTGACAAACCGGTTTGCACGCTTAGTAGTCATGAGTTGGGTGGTACGCAAATTGACCACTTTTGCAGACGAGCAAATCAGAGACATGATTGGTGATGAAGCTGCTCAGTCTTTATTAAGCCAAATAAAATGGCGCGCAGGTTTGGTTGAAGAAAGCTTACAAGCTTTGCGCCTGCAATACCCTATGTACGCTGAATGGTTAGAAGAAAAATATTTGGGCCAAACGGCTCGCTCGCTTGAACGTCGTCGTTATCGCAGCATGCTGGAAGAGTCGTTAATTGGGGGCGAAGTTTACGATAACTTGATGACACAACTTGAACATCGCTGGCATTTTTTAGACCGTGAGCCATCGCTTGATGTTCAGTTAACCGCGGCACAATTAATCGCGCGTGTGCCATTACTGAGTGAAATGTCAACTGAATCTGAAGCGCTGATTACCAAGTTATTACGACCGCGATTGGTCATTCCGAACGAATTAATTTTAGGTGCTGAAAAATCAAAGGCTTCTATGTATTTTGTCGCTTCTGGAGCTGTAACGGTCTTGCTGCCAGACAACACCCATATTGAATTGGGTTCAGGCGAGTTTTTTGGCGAATTAGCGTTATTAACTGATGAATCAATAAAATTTGAAGTGCGTTCCTTGGGTTATACCAATTTACTAGAGCTTACTAAAAAAGACTTTAAATTGCTGTTGTCGCGAGATCAAAAGCTAAGAGAAATCGTTGATAAAGTCGTTGAAGAGCGCATCAAAGCTTTGAATGTTTGGCGCGATCAACCGCAATTGACTTAAATAAAAAGCAACAAAGGGTTTTTGCTTCACTGACCTCGGCGCACCAAATCTTCAGCAATCACAATCGTAGCCTCAGTCGTAAAAGCCTTGGCCAGCAACATGTCAAGCACTTCAGCCGGTTTAATGCACTGAATATGCATCACCTCACCATCTTTATTAGCGGGAATGCAGTCGTCTGCTAATACACATTCACTGGTTAGTACCCGTTCAATTTGGTAGCCTTCGGGCAACTGCCGTTGCATGACCGCAATTTGCCTAATCGGTGTGCGATCTTTAATTTGTTCAGGTGACAAACCGGCTTCTTCGTCGGTTTCACGAACCAGAGCTAAATCGTCAGGTTCACCGTAACCGACCAAACCGCCGACCAAAGTGTCCCACAAGCCAGGGTCAGTGGCTTTGTTTAATGCTCGTCTCGCAACCCACAATGCACCCGCCGTATTGCGCGCATGTAAATGCACTGCTCGTGTCGTTAAGCCCAGGGGGCGTACGACCCCCCGTTCGATTGCTGCAATAGATACGTCGCCTGCCCACACATCGAGAAGTTCGTTTCGCCAAGTGACGCAGCAACCCGCTTCATTTAGACTTAACGCAACGTCAGATAATATTTCATTTAATAGGTGTTGTTTAGCAGGTGCCAATACCTCAACTGACTCGTCATGTATTTGAATACATTTAAGCCCTGCGAGAGCCAGCGCCGCCTCAGGATGAACCCAGCCACATGCAAAGCCCCCTATTAAGAGCTGCTTTGAACCCAGTTTGGGGGGTAATTTAGTTGCAAGTAGATACTGATCAAGCAAAAACTTAACTGAATTTTTCGCTGCAACTGAAAGTGCTAATGACATGTACGTTATTTCCCACTAGTTGATTGACCTATTGTAAAGTATGGGTATACACAATACATAATCATAAAGCTTGGTTATAATCTGTGGAAATTAAGTAAAAAATTATTTATTAACTAAGCCTATCATCGGTCATCGGTCTTTGCTTTGAGAGCAAACTGATCTCTGGTCACTAAGTTTTGAGGTAAGCATGACGAAGTTGAAACACAGTCTTTTGGCCTGTACGCTACTCGCAAGTGGCGCATCTTTTGCTCAAGTTAAAGATATGCCGGGCGGCCCTGCAGTAAATCAGCTCAACTTGCCGGTTGGCGTGACGCAAATTGCGCAAGATATTGCATGGTTGCATTGGCTAATGCTAATTATCTGTTTGGTCATATTTGTTGCCGTATTTGGTGTGATGTTTTACTCAATTTGGGCGCATCGCAAATCAAAAGGCCATAAAGCAGCCACCTTTCACGAGCATGTTGGGGTTGAAATCGCCTGGACAATCGTTCCGTTTCTTATTGTTATTGGTATGGCCTTGCCCGCTACCCGCACGGTTGTCGCCATGAAAGACACGTCCGGTTCAGACATGACAATTAAAATCACGGGCTACCAATGGAAATGGGGCTATGAATACGTCGATGGCCCTTCAAAAGGTATCAATTTTCTTTCAAATATGTCGACCCCATTGGCTCAAATTGAAAACCGCGAGCCCAAGGGTGAGTTTTATTTAATGGAAGTTGATAACCCATTGGTTGTACCTGTAGGTAAAAAGATTCGCTTACAAATTACAGCGGGTGACGTGATTCATGCTTGGGCTGTGCAATCGCTTGGTGTCAAGCAAGACGCCATACCGGGCTTTTTACGCGACACATGGTTTCGTGCAGAGGTACCCGGCACTTACCGCGGTCAGTGCACAGAGTTATGTGGCAAAGAACACGCATTTATGCCAATTGTCGTTAAAGTCTTGCCAGCAGCCGAATACGCGGCTTGGGTTGACGGCCAACAACAAATTCTCGCCAAAGGCGCAGAAGATCCCAATAAACAATGGACTTCTGCTGAACTGGTAACTAAAGGTACAAAACTATACGGTTCAATGTGTATGTCATGCCACCAAGCGAATGGTGCAGGCATAACAGGTGCTTTCCCGGCGCTTGATGGCAGCAAAATAGTGACGGGTCCCAAGGCTGATAACGTTGCCATTATGCTTAAAGGCAAGCCGGGTACAGCGATGCAGTCATTTGCTCAGTTAAGTGATACTGAGCTCGCCTCACTGATTACTTACTCGCGTCAATCATGGGGTAACGGCGGCAACGGTCAAGACTCAGTTGTGATGCCTGCTGACATTCAGGCAGCCCGTTAAATTAATTTTTTTTTCTAAAGCATTGACGCATTACGATTGCCGAATTAAGTTAAATTAAATCAAAGCAAATATAGCAACTGAAAGATGCTCTTTTAAACAGGGCACATCCATTTTAGAAGGTTAGGAGTCAATATGAGCAGCGTAACCGTAGACCAAATTCCGGGAAAGGGCCAAGATATAGCCCACGACCACAGCGGCCACGACGAACATCACGGCATACCACATGGTTGGCGTCGATGGTTGTTTGCAACCAATCACAAAGATATTGGTACCATGTACCTGCTCTTTTCTTTAATTATGCTTTTTGAGGGTGGCATTCTTGCCCTCTTGTTGCGCACAGAACTGTTCATGCCGGGTATTCAGTTTTTCCGCCCAGAGCTATTTAACCAGTTCACCACCATGCACGGTTTGATCATGGTGTTTGGCGCCATCATGCCAGCCTTCGTAGGTTTTGCAAACTGGATGGTACCGTTGCAAATTGGCGCATCAGACATGGCCTTTGCGCGCATGAATAACTTCAGTTTTTGGCTCTTGCCCGTAGCGGCAGTGTTGCTGACGATGTCGTTCTTTGTGCCAGGTGGTGCCACTGCCGCCGGTTGGACACTTTACGCACCGCTCACCATGCAAATGGGCCCTGGAATGGATCTCGCTATTTTTGCGATTCATATTATGGGGGCGTCATCAATCATGGGTGCCATCAATATCGTTGTAACGATTTTGAACATGCGAGCACCTGGCATGACGTTAATGAAAATGCCTTTGTTTTGCTGGACATGGCTCATTACCGCATATCTGCTGATTGCTGTGATGCCTGTTTTAGCAGCTGCCATGACAATGGTCTTAACAGACCGTCATTTCGGTACCGGTTTCTTTAATGCCGCAGCTGGTGGTGACCCCGTGTTGTACCAGCACATTTTCTGGTTTTTTGGTCACCCAGAGGTTTACATTATGATCTTGCCGGCATTCGGCATCATTTCAGCGATTGTTCCTGCCTTTGCTCGTAAGCCTTTATTTGGTTACGCTTCAATGGTCTATGCCACAGCATCTATTGCAATTTTGTCATTCATTGTGTGGGCACACCATATGTTTACAACGGGTATGCCGGTAACGGCCCAGTTGTACTTTATGTATGCCACCATGTTGATTTCTATCCCTACGGGCGTAAAAGTCTTTAACTGGGTCGCCACCATGTGGAAAGGCTCTATGACTTTTGAAACCCCCATGTTGTGGGCGATTGGTTTCATCTTTGTATTTACCATTGGTGGCTTTACCGGCATGATCTTGTCAATGGCTCCAATTGACATTCAGTTGCACGATACCTACTACGTTGTGGCTCACTTCCATTACGTGTTAGTGGCTGGCTCGCTATTTGCCTTGTTTGCAGGCGCCTATTATTGGCTCCCAAAGTGGACAGGTCGTATGTATGATGAAAACTTAGGTAAGTGGCACTTCTGGACAAGTATGGTTTCCTTCAACATTACTTTCTTCCCCATGCACTTTTTGGGCCTAGCGGGTATGCCACGTCGTTACGCTGATTACGCTGCACAATTTACTGACTTCCACATGATTGCCACCGTTGGCGCCTTCTTGTTTGGCTTCTCTCAGTTAATTTTTGTATGGGTTTTGGTTAAAGCATATTCTGGCAAGGGTGCGCAAGCCGCAGCAAAGCCATGGGAAGGTGCTGAAGGCCTAGAATGGACCGTGCCTTCACCTGCACCATTCCATACCTTTGAAACACCACCTGTTTTAGCACGTACTTAAGATAAAGCAGAAGCATTAAAAGTAAGAGTAAGAGTAAGAGTAAGAAAAGTAGTCGTCGTAAATTAAATTAACTGAAATACTTTTGATATCGATATGACACCTGAACAACGCCGCAAGAACAAACGAACGGGCCTTATACTTTTAGTGTTTGTTGTTGCGGTGATGATATGGGTGATCTATCGCCAAGTCGAATTAATCTACATGAGTTAATTGATTATTTTTAATTTGATTGTATTGCTGCCAAATGCTATAAACCGAATGAATGTTTTGAGTTGTTGATGACCGAATCGCAGTCTATTGAACGTAAACTTAACTTCTTGCAAACCCTAAAAGCAGTCATATGGGCCATGTTTGGAGTGCGTCGTAAAGCGGGTTTGCGAGAAGATATCGGCAAGCTCAACCCTTTTTACTTAGCGCTGACGGGCATTATTTTTGGTATCGTATTTGTTACCTCTCTGGTATTGTTAGCCAAATGGGTAGTTACTATGGCGGTGACAGGGTAGTTTTTTTTTGCATTAACGTATTACTCGTAAGATTACATATTCATTAATATCAGTACCAGGAGATCTACATGAGTGCTGCAGGCCACTCCATTACAAAAGAGGCACCTTATTATTACGTGCCCGCTGATTCAGCCCACCCTGTCACGGCTAGCGTTTCACTATTAGTCATGATGCTAGGCGCAAGCGCTTGGGTGAATGACTATTCGATGGGTAAATGGGCTGTGTACGCTGGCTTAATAGCTTTGCTAGCGGTTTTGTATTTTTGGTTTGCTGATGCAATTAGAGAATCACAAAATGGTTTGAATAGTAAGCGTGTCGACTTATCGTACCGCTGGAGCATGAGCTGGTTTATTTTTTCTGAAGTCATGTTCTTCGCCGCTTTTTTTGGTGCGCTATGGTACATACGTGTCGTAACCACCCCTTGGCTGGGTGACCTTGACCATAAAATGTTGTTATGGCCTGAATTTAGCGCAGTATGGCCCAACATGGGCCCTGCGGGCATTATTGAAAACTTTGAAGTGATGGGCCCATTTTGGTTGCCTACCATCAACACAGCGTTGCTCTTGACTTCAGGCGTCACGCTAACTTTTGCTCACCACGCACTTCGTGCCAATCACCGCCGTAGCACAGTGTTATGGTTAGCTGCGACAGTTTTATTAGGTTTTATTTTTGCAGGTGTTCAAGCTTACGAATATGTTTATGCTTATTCTGCTTTAAATCTTCGTTTTGATTCCGGTGCCTTTGGCTCATTGTTTTACATGTTGACGGGCTTTCACGGCTTTCACGTCATTTTAGGCGCGATCATGTTGACGGTGATTTTGATTCGCGTTTCAAAAGGTCACTTCACGGCAGATAATCATTTCGGCTTTGAAGGTGCGGCATGGTACTGGCACTTTGTTGACGTTGTATGGCTTGGTTTATATTTATTTGTTTATTGGTTTTAATTAAACCTGTTGGCAATACAAAAGAGCCGGGCAACCGGCTCTTGTTATTTGATGTCTAACAAATAGTTTTCTGCGAAATTAAGCCTATGTGTTTTTGAATGCCCACACTGAGCAATAGCAGGTGAGGCTTACTTTTTTAGGGTTTAAAACCTGTTGCACTGATCAAGCCAAAATAATTGGCAGCTAATAGGCATAAGAAAAGCACCACTGACAAACCTATACGAACAGTCAAAGCGTTTACAGTGCGGTTGCTAGCACCTTTGTCGCGCATTAAGTAAAAAAGCGCTGAACCAAGACTACCTAAAATAGTCAAAAAAATGATGATGACAGCAATACGCATATTTAACCTCTAAAAGATCGATAAATCATAACGCAACCATGACAAAAATTGTCGCATATCCCTCACAACAAAAGCAATTTTCAGGCAAGAAGCAGCTTGTTGGTGTTGTGTTGTTACTGGCAATGGGGTTGGTCTTTATATCCCTAGGGCGTTGGCAGTTAAGCCGTGCAGACGAGCGACGTGCAATTGCTGAGTCAATTGAAGTGGGTCGAGCACAACCACCCATACAATTGAATGCGGCCACCCCTGAAACTGACCTAGTCGATTGGCGCTCAGCTTCAGTGCAAGGCACATGGGCACCACGCTTTACCGTGTTGCTAGATAACCGCAATCTAGACGGTCGCCCTGGCTATTGGGTGGCAACTCCCTTAATAAATGTAGATGGTAGTGCAGTGTTGGTGCTACGCGGTTGGTTGCCCCGCTTAATTGCCCTAATGCCTGCAGGTACATCGACTGTTCAAGTTGTGCCTCAGTTATCAATCAGTACCCCCACTGGTTTGCAGCAGGTGGTGGGTGAGATGACGCCCCATGTACCACGACTTTATGAATTAAAGGCAGATCAATCGTTACAAATGGCTCCAGCGTCAGCTCTGACAGAGCAACCTTCAACCACATCAAATCAGTTAAGCCCTCAAATAATTGAGGCAGATATTCGGCAATTGCCTACCGTACAAAACCTTCAGCTTGATGTGTTGGCAAAAGTGACAGGCTTAAAACTGCTCCCTATTGTGTTAAAACAAACCTCACCTGCACCAGATGATCTAGTGAGGCAGTGGGCGGGCCCTTCAATTGATTCCGATACCAATATGGGTTATGCCATGCAATGGTTTGCTTTTGCAGCGATTGCCATGACTGCAGCAGGCGTATTAGCTTGGCGAGGCTTAAAGCATGCCAAAATATAAATGTTTGGCAACAAACTTCTTTTTTTTGCAGTAAATTTGCTTTAAAGATCAATAGAAACTTCAATAGAAACTTCAATTGAAACCTCCACAGCACGCATTCAACAACACATAGCCATGACACAATCAGTCGAACACGCCTTACCAGCATCATCACAAACGCAGCCTGCTAAAAAGCGTACTTTAAAACCGTTAATTATGGTTTTAGTATTAAGTTTGTCGCCAGTTGTTGCCGCCGTTTTAGTGTATTTCAACCCTGATTGGCGTCCCGATGGCAATACAAATTATGGTCAACTGGTCGAGCCGCAACGCCCTATGCCCACGGCAAAAGAGTTGCCGCTAACAAGTCTTGATGGCCAACCATTCGATATCAAAAATCTTAAAGGTCAGTGGTTGTTGGTCACGGCTGACAGTGGTGGTTGTGACGACGAATGCGCCAAAAAACTCTTTATCTTGCGCAACACCCACGCCATGAACGGTAAAAATGTTGATCGCATCAGTCGTGTTTGGTTTGTAACAGATGACAAACCCATTCCGCAAAAAGTACTCGATGCCTATGTGGGCACAGTGATTGTTAGAGCCGACCCGGCCACTTTAGCGCGCTATTTACCTGTTCCGCTTGGCCAACTTGAAACCGCAGCAGGCTTAGCCGACAACATGTGGATAATCGACCCCTTGGGTAACCTTATTTTGCAGTATCCGCGTGAAACCGATCCAATTAAGTTACGCAAAGATATTGGTAAATTATTGCACTCTTCTAGAATAGGTTAAGACCGTGTCAACCTCAGTCACTATGCCCCAAACGATTGAAGAAAAACGCATCGCACGTTATCGCAAAATAGTTTTTCTAACGTGGTTTATTACGCTTGATTTAATTATTTTTGGTGCGTTTGTGCGTTTGAGCGACTCGGGTTTAGGTTGCCCTGATTGGCCCGGGTGTTACGGCAAAGTGACCCCAATTGGTGCCATGTCTGAGATACGTGCAGCGGTTGAAGTGTTACCTGATGGCCCGGTAACCATACCTAAAGCCTGGATCGAAATGGTTCACCGCTATGTGGGTTCAATATTGGGCTTGCTCATTATGTCGATTGGTTTTATGGCGTGGCGTTGGCGCGACATCTTGGGCCGCACACCAACCCTCGCTTGGGTAACCTTTATTGCTGTGTGTATTCAGGGCGCGTTCGGCGCATGGACTGTCACGCTTAAGCTGATGCCTATTATTGTCACAATTCATTTGCTAGGGGGCATGACGTTGCTCTCTCTCATGACTTGGCTCGCAGCGCGTGAGAAAACCCATCTACCCATACAGCCTGAAAGTAAAAGCTACGTGGGTTGGGTTGCGGGCGCTGTATTTTTGTTGTTTATGCAAATTGGTTTAGGGGGTTGGGTGAGCACAAATTACGCGGCCCTCGCCTGTATGGATTTCCCAACCTGCCACGGCAATTGGGTACCCCCTATGGACTTTAAAAATGGCTTCTCTCTGGTGCGGGCTTTAGGTGAAATGCCGAATGGTGAAGCCATCTCACAAAATGCTTTGACCGCTATTCACTGGGTACATCGTAACTTTGCGTTTGTGATCATGGCATATATGGGTATTTTAACGTGGCGGTTGTGCAAAGACCCTGCCTTACGCGGACCTTCAAACTTAGTTTGGGCCTTGTTAGCCGCTCAGTTTTTCACAGGGCTTACAACAATATTCTTTCAGTGGCCCTTACTGATCGCTTTGTTACATAATGCAGGTGCCGCGGGCTTGGTGATTGCAACCATAACGCTCATGGTGCGCACGGCGGGTATTCAGCCTGCAAAGCCCTCTCGAGTGGCTAACGCCTCTGGCGAAAGTCTGAATCAGTCAGCACGCCAAGCAAAGTACGCTTAAAATTAAGACATGACAACAGCTCTTGCCCCCACAGAAAGTATATGGCGCCAATATTGGGTGCTGACTAAACCGCGCGTCACACAGTTAGCCGTTTTTTGCGCAGTGATCGGCATGTTTTTAGCCACACCGGGGTTACCTGACTTATCAATCGTGGTGGCCGCCACAATTGGTATTTGGTTGTTGGCAGCAGCTGCCTTTGCAATGAATTGTTTAATTGAACAGCAAATCGATGCACGCATGACACGCACCGCCCAACGTGCCACCGCTCAAGGCGCCATTGCTTCACACCACGTCTTTGCGATGTCAAGCTTATTGGGCGGGGCAGGTATGTTTGTGCTGTATACCTGGGTGAATGCACTCACCATGTGGTTGACCTTTGCCACTTTTGTTGGTTATGCCGTCATCTACACCATGGTGCTAAAACCTCGTACCTCTCAAAACATAGTCATCGGCGGTTTGTCTGGCGCCATGCCTCCTGCTCTGGGTTGGGCTGCCGTGGCTGACAGTGTGCCCGCCGAAGCGTGGTTATTAGTACTCATTATTTTTGTGTGGACCCCTCCCCATTTTTGGGCTCTAGCACTTTATCGCAATAAAGATTACGAAAAATCAGGCTTGCCGATGTTACCAGTGACGCATGGTCAGCAATTTACACGCCTACATATTTTGCTCTACAGCATTGCTTTGCTAGCAACCACCACTTTACCGTTTGTCATGCGAATGAATGGTTGGCTATACCTCGCCTCAGCCTGGTTGTTGGGTGGCTGGTTTATTTGGTTGGCGTGGAAGTTATACAAAAACTATAGCGATGCCCTGTCAAAGCAGCTTTTTAAATATACAATTGTTTATTTGTCGTTGTTGTTTGCGGCGTTGTTAATTGATCATTGGTTTATTGCGGTATGAAATTGACTCAGTTTGTAAAAGGCCTTTTTGTTTTTATGGCCGTCGTTTTGTTATCAGCCTGCGAACCCGCTCAAACTAAATTCATGGGCAGTGACATCACTGGCACCAACTTGGGTCAAGATTGGTCCATGCCCGATACCTCAGCCGTGATGCGCGATGCCAAAAGCTTTCCTAAGCAAGTGCAACTTGTTTTTTTCGGGTTTACCCAGTGTCCCGATATTTGCCCCACCGCCTTGTCTGAAGTCAATGAAGCCATGCGGCTTTTAGGTTCACAAGCTAAAGATGTACAGGTGTTGATGGTTACAGTTGACCCCGAGCGCGACAGCCCCGTGGTACTGAGCAACTATATGGCAGCATTTAACCCTGACTTTAAAGGTTTAGTTGGTAGCCCCGAGCAGCTTAAAAAAACCGCTTCCTCATTCAAAGCGTTTTACGCCAAATCGCCTCTGCCAAATGGCAATTACTCGATGGACCACAGCACGTCGTTTTACCTGCTTGATCAAAACGGTAAAGCCCGTGTGTTGATCAGTAATCAAGCAGGCGCTAACGCAATCGCACATGATGTTAAGGCGTTGTTAGATTAAAAATGAGCGCTCTAAGACAACAGGTGCTTTATGACTATTTTTCTGAATACATTCTTAGCAATGGGTTTGTTCACATTCGTATCGATTGGCCATGCGCAGCCTGTCAAAACAGTCATAGGCCAAGGCACTGAAGCCTTTTCAATTGACCAAACTGAAGTCACCGTAGAATCTTTTGCACAATATGCAAAGCAGGTAGGTTTGGTCACACAAGCAGAAAATAATGGTGGTGGGTTCGAGTACCGATTTGGTTGGGAACGCCGCCCCGGGTGGACATTTCGCACACCTCTGGGTCGCCCCGCCACTCTCAAAGAACCCGCCGTGCATATTGCTTGGGCCGAGGCTCAAGCCTATTGCAAGCATCAGGGGGGTGAGCTGCCTACCCAAGCGCAATGGTCAAAAGCTGCCTACACTGAGCAGCGCCAAGCGCCACCCGCACCGTTTATAAACGGGCAAACCTATGCCTACCCCACAGGCCAAAAAGGCGAAGGCGCCAACACGGTCGGTACTCAAGATGGTTGGGCAGAACATGCGCCAGTTGGCAGCATGCCAGCAGGTGTAAATGGGTTGTATGACATGGGCGCTAACGTATGGGAATGGTTAGCCGATGCAAAGGGTAACGATCGATTAACGGCAGGTGGCTCATGGTGGTACGGGCCCGATAAAATGAAGGCTGATGGCATGCAGTATAAAGATGCAGATTTTTATGCCGTCTACGTGGGTTTTCGTTGTGTGTACCCACTAAATTGACACGACAGGCCTAGTTCGTTGTTGAGTTCAAAATTGAAGCGCAACGGTGCTGTTTAAACACCATTAAAAATCAAATTTTCTGAATGTCTGTGTGCCAAGCAACCAAAGCTGCTTGGGCTGTTTCAGATAAGCTGTCAACAACAACAGCATGTTGGCGCCCCAAAATCATCAAGGCATAAGGTGTAGCCAGTGCCGAAGCTTCGGCACAGAGACGGCACTCTTCGCCAACTGACGGCTTTTTAGCGCGCCAATAATTAATGGCAGATTCAAGGTCGTTTAAGGGTATAGATGCAGATAGTGCTTTTTTCATATGACTATTTTCGCAGATTATCTCGTATGATCGAAATATTAATAAATCATTTTCATCATAGATTGCTCATAAGCAAACAATCGTTAAACACTTTGTGTGCAAAGATGTATTAATTTAAAACTTAAATAGCCATCATAAACCCGAGCTGAATTTTAAAAAACCAAGTGAGTCCCAACATGACAAACAATGCCTTTAACCCATTCATGATGCCAAACTTTGGTCAAGGTGCGTCAGAGTCAGCCACCAACCCGTTGATTGCAAGTATGGAAATGATGCGCCATGCGATGGCGGGTATGTCGGCGCAGTCGCCAGGTGACTCGACGGGCGGTGGCATGGGTGCAGGCCTTAACTTTGCTCAAGCCCTAAACCCAGAAGACATTGAGCGCCGAATTAGTGAACTTAGAGTGGTTGAAAACTGGTTGAAATTAAACCTTTCAATGCTAACCAGCACCATACAAGGCCTTGAGGTGCAATTGGCCACCATACAAACGTTGAAATCATTTGCCGCGATGGGTGCGCAAGCTAACGAAGCGACACAAAATATACAAAAGGCTTGGTCTGACAGTGCGAACGCAGCGAATACGACAGGGCATGTCAACACAGCGTCGACGGCACGTACTGTAAACACCACTGCAAACACCGCTGCAGACACCACTTCTGACACCACTTCTGACACATCAAGCAGCGCGCACAGCGTTCACCCAGTTGATGGCCAATCACCCCTTGAGGCAGCTTTGGGTATGCAACCACATACCCAAACAGCAGCACCAGCGAAACCGAAAGAAGCAGCAGCTAGCCAAGCTGAAGAAACCAAGCAAACAGAGATACCCCCCGCGGGCCAAGCTTGGTGGAACATGCTTGAAAAACAATTTTCAAACATCGCAACTGCGACACAAGAGGCCACACAAGTGGCTAACGATGCCGGTGCTAAGCTGGCCAAAGAGGCTGTCGCTAACCTTGCGGCGTCAACCAAACCCCAAGTCAAAGCGAAATCTAGGCCTGTAGCAAAGGCTAAAGTGCCAAGCAAAACGCCCACCAAGGCTTCAGCTAGGCCATCAGCTAAGCCCAGCAAACCTTTGGTCGCGAAAGTAGCTGTGGCGCGCCGCGCCACAAATCGCAGCTCAGCAAAGCCCGGCACGAACGATTAAACTAAACGATTATCTATCTGACGACCGATTGGTCGACTTGATCACGCCATGTTAAACATCGTTATTTTGGCCGCAGGTATGGGCAAACGCATGCAATCAACCTTACCCAAGGTTTTGCATAAAATTGCGGGTCAACCGATGTTGACGCACTTACTACGCACCGCCCAAAGCTTGTCGCCAGACCGCCTGATGGTGGTGATTGGTCATGGTGCTGACACGATTCGACAGGCCTACGCGGGTACGCCTACCACGGGCACACATTTCGTATTGCAAACTGAACAACTGGGCACGGGTCACGCTGTGCGCCAAACCAGCGATCAACTTTTAGGTGACGACAAAAACAGCCTAACCATGGTGCTTTACGGCGATGTACCGTTGGTGCAGGCCGATACCTTACGCGGCCTTCAAACCGCTGCAAACCAAGGCTTAGCCTTACTGACCGAAACCTTAAGCGACCCGACCGGTTACGGCCGTATTGTGCGTGACGAGCAAGGTTATGTCACCGCAATTGTTGAACAAAAAGACGCCACTGACGCACAACGCCTCATACAAGAAGTCAATACGGGCATGCTCGTTGCTCAAACGGCTTACTTAAAAAAGTGGCTTCAAGCACTTAACAATCAAAACGCGCAAGGCGAGTATTACTTAACTGACATCGTCGCCATGGCCGTCGCGCAAGGCATCACCATTCAAACCGTACAACCCCAAGCGCATTTTGAAACCCTCGGTGTCAACAGTCGCGCGCAGCAAGCCACCCTAGAGCGCTTGTGGCAGACTGAGTTAGCCCGTCGCCAGCTAGAACTAGGCGTTACCCTCATTGACCCCAGTCGCTTTGACTTACGTGGCACCCTAGTTTGTGGGCGCGATGTATCAATTGATGTGGGTTGTGTGTTTGAAGGTGACGTGCAGTTGGCAGACGGTGTTTCAGTGGGCCCGCATTGCGTCTTACAAGACGTCTTAATTGGCCCGGGCGCACGTATTGAGGCTTTCAGTCACCTTTCTAACGCACAGGTTGGTGCAGACGCTCGAATTGGTCCCTACGCTCGCATTAGACCGGGTTCGGTTTTGGGTGATCGTAGCCACGTCGGTAATTTTGTGGAAATCAAAAACACACATTTGGGCGAAGACAGTAAAGCCAACCATCTAGCCTACGTAGGCGACGCTGATATTGGTCAACGCGTCAACATCGGTGCCGGCACCATCACGTGTAATTATGATGGCGTCAATAAGTATCGCACCACGATTGAAGACGATGCTTTTATTGGCTCAGACACTCAGCTTGTCGCGCCCGTTCGCGTCGGGGCAGGCGCCACCATCGGGGCCGGCACAACCTTAACAAATGATGCGGCACCCAATAGCTTGACACTGTCTCGCACAAAGCAAGTTACCCTCTCAAACTGGCAACGGCCGGTCAAGAAAACATAACACCCAGCACATGCGATCACTCATCACTTTGATAAGGTTATCATTGTGAATGTTTGATGAGTCATCAAATGAATTTTGAAAATATTTAAAGCATTTAAAGTGTTTAAGAATTTAACTTAACGCCCTGAGGGTTAAAGCAATGTGTGGAATAGTTGGTGGTGTCGCGCAACGTGACGTGGTGTCGGTTTTATTAGAAGGTTTGCGTCGCCTTGAGTACCGCGGTTACGATTCGTGCGGCGTGGCGGTTATTTTGCCCGAAGTTGGTACACAACCTGTCACAGCCCACGGCACACTTAAACGCGCCCGTAGTACCCACCGCGTGGCCGAGCTCATTGACCAAGTGCAAAAAGAGCATTTGACCGGTTTGACAGGCATTGCACATACTCGTTGGGCTACTCATGGCGCACCGGTTACTCATAATGCTCACCCACACTTTTCTGGTCTTGACCCCAAGCAGCCCCGCATTGCCTTAGTGCACAACGGCATCATAGAAAACCATGAGTCCCTGCACGAAATGTTGACCGAAGCCGGTTACGTGTTTGAAAGTCAAACCGATACCGAGGTCATCGCACATTTAATTAATCATCTTTATCAAGGTGATTTGTTTGAAGCCGTTCAAAAAGCATCACGCCATTTAAAAGGTGCTTATGCAATTGCCGTGTTTTGTCGTGATGAACCCCATCGTTTGGTAGCGGCACGCCATGGTTCACCGCTCGTGATTGGGCGTGGCGAACATGAAAATTTTCTCGCCTCAGACGCCTTAGCGCTAGCCGGTACCACTGATCAAATTATGTATTTGGAAGACGGTGACGTGGCTGACTTGCAAATTAATCATGTGGCTGTGGTTGATGCCCTAGGTCATGCCGTTGAGCGCCCAACCCAAACCGTTCACGTTCACACCGGTGCAGCCGAACTCGGGCCTTATCGGCACTACATGCAAAAAGAAATTTTTGAACAACCGCGTGCTGTCGCCGACACCCTTGATGACATTAAAGCAATCACCCCAGATTTGTTCGGTGAAGGTGCCGAGCAAGTATTTAAAGACATAGACCAAGTATTAATTTTGGCTTGTGGTACCAGTTATTATGCCGGCTTGACGGCTAAATATTGGGTCGAGTCTATCGCCCAAATACCCGTTGCAGTCGAAGTTGCCAGCGAATACCGTTACCGCGATAGTGTTCCCAACCCACGTACTTTAGTGGTCACCATTTCGCAATCAGGCGAAACGGCCGATACGCTGGCTGCACTCAAGCACGCCCAATCGTTGGGTATGACCCAAACTCTGACCATTTGTAACGTTTCAACCAGCGCCATGGTTAGAGAATGCAAGCTTAAATTCATTACCCACGCGGGTGTCGAAATTGGTGTGGCCTCAACCAAAGCCTTCACCACCCAGTTGACCGCCTTGTTTATGTTGGCATTAACGTTAGCCCAAGCCAAAGGGCGTTTAACTTTGAAACAAGCGCAAAGCCATATTGAAAGGTTGCGGCATTTGCCCGTCGCCATTTCAGCTGTGTTGGCCTTAGAGCCACAAATCATTGCCTGGTCACAGTATTTTGCAAAAAGAGAAAACGCTTTGTTTTTAGGGCGGGGTATGCATTACCCCATTGCTTTAGAGGGTGCTTTAAAGCTGAAAGAAATCAGCTACATACACGCTGAAGCCTACCCGGCCGGTGAGCTTAAACATGGCCCTTTAGCGCTTGTCACCGAGCACATGCCCGTGGTCATTGTTGCCCCGCATGACGCTTTGTTAGAAAAACTTAAATCAAACATGCAAGAAGTGCGTGCTCGCGGTGGCGAGCTTTATGTCTTTGCCGATGCCGAAACCCGCATCGCCGCTGCAGAAGGCATGCACGTCATACGTATGCCAGACAACAGTGGCATGCTCTCACCAATATTACACACCATACCCTTGCAGCTACTGGCCTATCACACCGCTTGCGCGCGCGGTACAGACGTTGATAAACCGAGGAACTTGGCTAAGAGTGTGACGGTGGAGTAGTTTTCGAAATATAAATTTGCAGAAAACTTACTACTCCATTGACTTAACCTTGACAACACAGTGTTTAACATTGCCTGATTTGCCGCAGAATCAGGTAGTTAGATTATTGCAGATTAGAAAACTAATCGATCAAGGGTACACGTCTAAGCAAGGTAAGCGTCTAGGGAACACATATTGTCCCTGAGCGGTTTTTAAGTGAACATATCTCCACTTAAAAAATAGGTGGAGATATGTTCACTAATGACCCTTCAAGTTCACCCCCCGTGCTGACAAGGCAACAGCACAGCCGAGAATTCAAAT